>NZ_CP132719.1:2400000-2739220 GCF_030845995.1 Geothrix sp. 21YS21S-4 | reverse complement strand
CGGATGGACTGGATGCATTCCCGCCGGAACACCACCACCGACGGCCCGGGATGGCGCAGGGCGGCTTCCATGGCCAGGACGTTGGCGTCGTGCTGCTTGGGGACGGGCAGGAGCACCCGGACGTGGTCCTCGGAGATGCCGAGGCCCTTCACCAGGCGCTCCACCTGGTCCAGGGCCTGGCTGGGCTGTTGGCCGGTCATCCCCACCACGCGGTTGTCGAGGATCATCACCGTAACGTTGGCGCCGGCGTCCGCCGCCGTCAGGAGGGCGGGCAGTCCGCTGTGGCCGAAGGTGGAATCGCCGATGACCGCCACGGAGGGCGTCTGCCCCGCCAGGGCGGCGCCCACGGCCATGCTGATGCTGGCGCCCATCTCGACCACAGCGTGGATGGCGCCCATGGGCTCCTGGGCGGCCAGGGTGTAGCACCCGATGTCGCCGAAGACGCGGGTCTCGGGCACGCCCAGGTTGGCCAGGGCCTGCTGGAGGGCCTCGTAGGCGTCCACGTGCCCGCAGCCGTCGCAGAACCGCGGGGCGCGCACGGGAAGATCCAAGCCCGCAGCGGCCTTGCCTTGGGGCGAGGCCAGGCCCAGAGCGTCCTTCAGGAGGCGCGGGGACAGCTCGCCGGTCCGCGGGAGGGAACCGTCCAACCGGCCGTGAACCTGGGCGCCCCGCAGGAGGAAGTGCTCTTCCAGGACCGGATAGTCCTCCTCGAAGACCACGACCTCGTCCACCTGGGCGAGAAAGGCCTGTTCGAGGGCGGGATCCAGGGGATAGGCGGCCACTTCCAGGCGGGGCAGGGCGGCAAGTTCCGGATGTTCCAGGAGCAGTTGAAGGAAATAGGCCCGACCCATGCCCGCGGCGGCCACGCCGCGGCGGGAGGCGCCCGGAACCACATGGTTCAGGGAGGCCACTTCCTCCTTCAGGCGGGGCTGCTTGGCCAGCAGGTCCACGTAGCGGCGACGGGCGTTGGAGGGGATGAGCACCCAGTCCTGGATGGCGCCCTTGGGCACGAGCCCCAGTCCCATGGGAGCCAAGGTCTCCCGCCGGGCGAGGGGCGCCCGGCAATGGGCCAGGCGGGTCACCACCCGCAGCATCACGGGCAACTGGAGGGCTTCCGACAGCTCGAAGGCGCGGAAGGTGAGGTCGTAGCACTCCTGGACCGTGCTCGGTTCGAGGCAAGGGAGCCAGGCGAATTCGGCCAGGCGGCGGCTGTCCTGCTCGTTCTGGCTGCTGTGCATCCCCGGATCGTCCGCCACCAGGAGCACCAGCCCGCCCCGGACGCCTGTGAGGGCCGAATTGGCGTAGGCGTCCATGGCCACGTTCAGCCCGACGTGCTTCATGGTCACCAGGCTGCGGAAACCCGCGTAGCTCATCCCCAGCGCCAGGTCGTAGGCGACCTTCTCGTTGGAGGCCCACTGGGACACCCGGCCTTCGGGCTGGGCGCGGATCATCGCCTCGACGAATTCGAACCCTTCCGTGGACGGCGTGCCCGGATAGCCGAACGCGCCCTTGATGCCGGCATCGAAGGCGGCGCATCCCACCGCCTCCACCCCCAGCGCGAGGGTGCTGTGAGCCATGAAGACCTCCACGCATGTCAGGCGACCAGTGTCCCCGGCGTCCTCCGTGTCTGGGATCACACGCCGGTAGCGGCGCGCGGGCTGTGTCCTTTGTCACAATGGTAAAAAAACGGCCAAAAACCTTCGAGCAGCCTCTGGTTTCAGTGGCGCCGGTCACAAGTTTGTGTTTTTTGATTTTTTTGTCTTTGACAACAGATGGTTTTTATGACGGTTTTTTGACAAGGAGTCATTTTTTAATTGATCTATTTTCAATTTTTAGAAATGCAACGAAAATGTCACAAAGATGTTTTCGGGTCGATCTATACTATTATTTGGTAATACAGGAAAAGACATTTGCTCTCTTGAGGTGGGCTGAGTTCGGGCCTAGTGTCGTTCCTGACACGAGCATCGGCTTAGTCCCGGTGCGATGGTCAGACCCCGAGAAGCCCCCGCCGCCGCACGAAGTCCGAATGAGGGGCCTGAATGTCACAGGGCAGAGAACATTCGTCACAGAACGGCCATCACACCGCCCCCTTCGAACCATGAGGCGAATCATGAAACGACGCACCCATGTGGCCCTGCTCGCCACCTTGATGTCCGCCGCGGCCTGGGGCCAGGAGGTGAGTGTCTACGGCACCACCATGGCCCAGATGTGGAAGCAGGAGACTCCGGGTTTCGACAAGGCCACCTACACGCCGGCCACGCAGTACCTGGGGATCGACGCCACCAAGCTGGGGACCGACAAGTTGTCCCTGCACCTCTTCGGATGGGGGCGCACCGACCTCTCCGATGCCAGCTCCTATGACGGCTCGAAGGGTGCGGGCTACCTCAGCTACGGCTACCTCCAGTACCGCTTCGACCAGGCGAACGCCGAGATCAAGGCGGGGCGCTTCACCGCCAACCAGACCACCGGCTTCGAGCAGGTGGACGGCGTCAGCGCCCGCACCGACCTGCGCGGCGGCTTCTCCATCTCGGCCTTCGGCGGCCGCCCCGTCTACTACAAGACGGTGGATCCCCGGACCCAGAGCGACTACGAGTACCAGCGCGACTTCATCTTCGGGAGCCGCCTGGCCTGGCGCGCCTCGCAGTTCGGCGAGATCGGCCTCTCCTACCTTCAGGACGGCACCAAGGCGGCCAAGGATCTGGATATCCCCTCCGCCACGGACTACACCCGCAAGCAGGTGGGCGTCGACGTCCTGATCGCCCCCACCTCCCTCTTCCAGCTGCGCGGCAAGACGGTGTTCGACGTGGCCAGCCACGCGCCGCTCGTCACCGGGCAGGATCCCTCCCGCATCGCGGAGCACGACTACACCGCCACCGTGAAGCTGGGCAGCCAGGTCAGCGTTTCGGGGAACTACGCTGAGCGGAACTTCTTCGCCTACTTCGCGGGCACGAACCTTCCCTCGCTCTTCCGGCAGGACGAGAACGACACCTTCAAGGGCTGGGGCGGCAGCGTCACCTGGACGGCGAGCGACGTGATGCAGATGCTGGCCGATTACCGCCACATGCACCGCGACACCTTCGGCGACGCCAACCGTACGGGCGGCGAGATCCGCTGGAGCCTGAACGAGAAGACGCTCCTGATTGGCGTCGGAGGTCACTGGGTCAACGCCGGGAACGCGATCTTCGTGGATCCCGCGGCGCCTTCCCGCAGCCTGTCCCACAAGGAGGGCCGCGCCTGGGTGATGTGGACCAAGGGCAAGTTCACCGGCAGCTTCGACGGCATCCTCCAGCGCTACGAGAGCAACAATCCGTACCTGGCCGGCATCCGGAGCGTCTACGAAATGGTGGGTTCGCTGGGCTACCAGGCGACCTCGAACGTGAAGGTCTCCGGCGACGTGAGCTACGGGAGCACCCCCTTGGCGAAGCACGAGACGCGGGGACTGTTGCGCGCCGAGTACCGATTCGGCATGGCTAGGAAGGGAGGTCAGTGATGGCCCGGAAATCCGTCTTCAAGCTCTTCGGCGCGGCCCTGGGCCTCGGCTTCCTGATGGCCTGCAGCCTCATCTCTCCCGAGACGAGCTTCGCCCCCACGCACCCCCAGGAGCTGACCGCGGGCCGTCCCATGTGCACCGAGTGCCACAGCACCGACGTGGCCAAGGGCGCCCTAAAGCCGTATGCCTCCTTCGACCACACCGCGACCTTCGTGAAGGACCACCGCGTCCAGGCCCGGCAGGACGCCAACACCTGCGCCTCCTGCCACGCCCAGTCCTTCTGCACCGATTGCCATGCCGGGAAGGCGCCCATGAAGCCCTCCATCCGGCTCAGCGACCGGCCGGACCGCGACACGCCGCACCGGGGGGACTACCTGACCCTCCACCGGATGGAAGGAAAGATGGATCCCTCCAGCTGCTACACCTGCCACGGCCGCGCCAACAACGACAAGTGCCGGGCGTGCCACCGGTAGGAACCTGCCCAAGCCTCGAAGGGGAATGACATGAATAAAGCCAAGCTGGGGATGGGAACCTGTTTCGCGGTGGCCCTCGCCCTTCTTTCCTGGGGATGCAGCGGAAGCGCCGGCAAGGCGGCGCCGCAGAATCCCGCCGGCCAGCATCCGGCCAATTGGCAGCAGACCCACTGGGCGGAATACGTCAAGACGCCCGACCAGTGCCGCTCCTGCCACGGTTCCACCTCCAACCCCGACGCCGCGGGCGGAATCTCCAAGGTGAGCTGCTACACCTGCCACGCCAATGGCGTGGACCATCCCGCGGGCTGGTCCGCTCCCGCCCAGCATGGCCGGATGGGTGCCCAGCTGGCTCCCAACGCCGCGGATCCCAAGGCGATGGCGGGCTTCGCCCACTGCGCCAAGTGCCACGGCTCCAACTACGACAACGGTCTCACGGTTTCCTGCCGCAGCTGCCACACCAAGGCGCCCCACCCGGACCGCCCCTGGACCGGGTCCACCCTCGTCTCGCCCAGCCACGTCAACACCGATCCGGGCAATGCCCCCGAGTGCTTCAAGTGCCACGCGACGGGCGCCAACTCCACCCTGAAGCCGGCCACGCCCGCCCCCGCCGGCACCCAGCCCGGCTGCTTCAACGCCACCATGTGCCACGGCCGCACCATTTCCTGAGGCCCCGTCCCCTCCGCCCTCTCCCGATTTTCGGAGAGGGCGGAGGCGCGTCGGCCCCAACTTACCCCGACCTCTCAACCCCCCCAGCTTCACCCCCCGAACAAGGAGACTGAAACATGAAGCACCCACCCCTCAAACAGCTCTGCGGGCTTCTCGCCACCGCAGCCGTCGCCCTGGTGCTGATCGGCTGTAACGGCAAGTCCGGGCAGAACGGCCTGAATGGAAAGGACGGCGTCAACGGGACCAATGGCACCAATGGGACCAATGGCACCAACGCCGTCATCACCGTCAACGCCGCTCAGATGACCCCCGACCAGTGGGGCCAGACCACCTTCAAGAGCACGATCACCAGCGCCGCCGTCGTCACCGGCAAGCCGGTCGTGAACTTCACGGTCACCGACGGCAACGGCACCCCCGTTGTCGGCCTGGGCTTTACCAGCAAGAGCAGCACCGCTTTGGCCGCCAGCTACAACAATCTGGCCTTCTCCATCGCGAAGCTGGTGCCCGGAACCAACGGCAGCCCCAGCAAGTGGGTCAGCTACATCGTGACCACGATGCCCGCGAGCGCGAGCGCCACCGCTTCGCCCACCCGTCCCTCGACGGACAACACCGGCACCCTGGTGGACAATGGCGACGGCAGCTACAAGTACACGTTCTACCGCGACATCAGCGCGGTCCAGGCGTTCCTTGACGCTCAGACCTACACCGGCACCAACACCAAGGCCGACCTGGGCGACGTCACTTACCAGGCCGCCCTCACCCACCGCGTGACCATCCAGATCGCCGGCAACGCCCGCGGCACCAGCACCAACACCGCCGACGGTTCCAACAGCGGCGTGACCGCGGTGACCGTCAAGACCCCCGCCAACGCGTGGTATGACTTCGTTCCCGCCACCGGCAAGGCCGCGGTCGCCGGCACCGACGAACTGCGCAACGTCGTCGACACCGCCGCCTGCAACCGCTGCCACACCAAGTTCGAATCCTTCCACGGCGGCGCCCGCATCAACGCCGAGTACTGCGTCGTGTGCCACACCGACCAGCGCAAGTACGGCTATGCGGAAGCCACCACCACCAGCACCGGCTACGACGCCACCGCCGGCCAGCGCAAGATCGGCGGCATGGCCGTGGGCGACTTCCCCGCGTTCATCCACAAGCTGCACGCCGGCGAAGAGCTGACCAAGACGGGCTACAACTACGCCAACGTCTACTTCAATGAGACCACCTATCCCCAGGATCTCCGCAACTGCGTGATGTGCCACACCGCCACCGTTGCGGCCACTCCCCAGGGCGACAACTGGAACACGAAGCCCAGCCGCATGGCTTGCGGCGCCTGCCATGACGCCATCAACTGGGCGACGGGTGCCAACCATGCCGGTGGTGCCGCCACCTCCGACGTCAACTGCGCTTCCTGCCACGGCTCCGCCGGCATCAAGCTGGTGCACGTCCCCGTGGTCAAGCCGGATGCGAACAATTCCTGGCTGGTGAACGGCGGCAACGCCAACACCAACGCTTCCTATGTGGCCGGCTACACCGGAAACCTGCCTCCGGGCGCCGTGAAGCCCACCTGGGACTTCAAGAGCGTGACCCTGAACGCCAGCCAGCAGCCGGTGTTCGTGTTCCGTTTCCTTCTGGATGGCACCGCTGCGACCTTCAACGCGGCTCCCGCCGCCGCTGACGCCAGCGTGGAACTGCTTCCCAATTTCGTGGGCGGCCCCAGCGTCTACCTGACCTTTGCGGTTCCTCAGGACGGCATCGCCAAGCCTGCGGATTGGAACGCCACGGTGAGCGGCTACGTCCGCAACATCTGGAACAAGACGGCTGCCACGGGCACGACCGGCGGCACCATGACTGGCCCCGATGCGAGCGGCTACTACACGCTCACCCTGACCGGCGTGAAGATTCCCACCACCGCTACGATGATGACGGGTGGCATCGGCTACACCTACGGCATCGGCACCATCGCCGCCGCCACGAACACCCAGCCCCTGACCCAGACCAATGTGGCCGGCTACGCCTACATTCCCAAGACGACCACGCTGGGAACCGGACAGGGCGGCCTGAGTGTTCCCGCGCCCAACGTTTACAAGCTCATCAGCGGAACCCTGCCCACCGGCTTCGCCGCCCAGGCGACCCGCCGCACCATCGTCAGCAATGACAAGTGCAACGACTGCCACGCCACCCTCGGCGTCTTCACCGGCAAGGTGTACCACGCTGGCCAGCGCAACGACGCGCCGACCTGTTCCTTCTGCCACAACGTCAACCGCGTCAACAGCGGTTGGGGTGTGAACATCAAGGATGCGGTCCACGCGATCCACGCCGCCGGCAAGCGGGTGAACAAGTTCTCGTGGGAAGTCTCCGCGGGCGACACCTACTGGGAAGTCACCTACCCCGCCATCCTGAACAACTGCGAAGCCTGCCACGTGTCCGGCTCGTACGACTTCAGCAACAGCACCAACGCGGCGGCTCTGCCCAACCTGCTGTCCACAACCGTGGCCACCGGCACCACCCCCGCCACGATCAACTACGTGAAGGGCGATGGCACGGATGTCGTCCCCGGCACCTACTACTCCCCCTTCGTGACCGCCAACACGGCGTACGGTAATGGCTTCGCGACCAACTTCGCCACTGCCAGCACCACGCCCTACACTGACGCGGTCGGTACGACCCTGATCAGCACCCCGATCACGGCGGCGTGCTCTTCCTGCCACGACTCGCAGTCCGCCCTCGCCCACATGAAGGGCAATGGCGGTGCCTTCTACGAGGCTCGCACCACGGCCCTGGCCAAGGTCGAGCAGTGCATGATCTGCCACGGCACCGGCAAGACCGCGGACATCAAGACCGTCCACATGAACTTCAAGTAATGGATTCCGGAAGGCGGCTTGCCGCCTTCCGGACGCAGTACCAGACGACCCGGGTGCTCTGCAGCCGGGTCGTCTGCTTTTCAGAAGTGGGCTGAGCGATTGACGCCCACTCACTGCAAAATCGACAATGACCGTCGAGGCAAGGAGTGAACGTGAAGAAGGGACTGGTTCCGATCCTTTTGGTGGTCCTGCTTGGCGGAGGGGGCGGAATCCACGCCCAGGAGCCGGATCCGGACATCAAGCCCGCACCCAAGGTCTCCCGGGAGGCTCAGGCCAAGGCGAAGGCCCGGGCTGCCAAGATCCAGGCCAAGGCGAAAGCCAAGGCCGCCCGCGACGCCAAGCGGGTGGACGTCAACACCGCCACGAGGGATCAGTTGAAGGCGATCCCGGGTCTTCCCGAGGCCTACGTGGACAAGATCATCACGGGCCGACCCTACCTGACCAAGGCCCACCTGGTCACGAATCAGGTTCTTCCAGAAGGAATCTATCTGGCGATCAAGGATCGCCTCGTGGTCCGCCAGGCACCCACGAAGCCCTGACCTCGTCTCGCCCTGCAGTCCGCCCGGAGGTCTTCCTCCGGGCTTTTTTGTGCTTTCTGAGAGAGGTCCCGCGCAGTGGAAAAGGTCACAACTTTGTCGCGCCGGGGAACCTTCGCGATGGACGTTCCTTCCTTCATCTTCCGAATCGCATCTATGGAACCACGATCAATTGAACTATCGGTCAAGATGTTGCTCCAAACAATTCGTTTAGACAGGCAATTTTGTAGCTGTTCTTGTGGAGCATCCAGGAATGTTGTGTTTCGTCATATCCACCTTTGAGGTGATCAAAGAGGGGGCTATAGTTTGGGTGATTTCTGACGTAGACATCGCTTTATCCCATCGGCTTCACCCAACCCCCCACAGCTTCACCCCTTCACGGGAGACGAATCCATGCAACACAAGCCCCTCAAACAGCTTTGCAGCCTTCTCGCCACCGCAGCCATCGCGCTGGCGCTGGTGGGCTGCAATGGCAAAAACGGAAGCAGCGGCCAGAACGGGAAGGACGGAATCAACGGCACCAACGGGACCAATGGAACCAACGGGACCAATGGAACCAACGTTCCCAGCGTCGTGAATGCGGCTCAGCTCACCCCTGACCAGTGGGCGGAACTCAAGCCCACCGTCACGGTCACGGGCGCCACCATGGGTACCGCTCCGGTGGTGAATTTCCGGATCACGGATCCCACGACGGGCCTGGGCGTCAAGGGCCTCGGCGCCTTTACGGCCAAGGCTTCCACCGCCACGGTGGCGAGCTACCCCAACCTGAGCTTCGCCATCGCCAAGCTCGTCCCGGAAGACGCCACCACGAAGGCCCCCAGCAAGTGGGTCAGCTACATCGTGACCACGGTCCCCACCACGACTGCGGCTTCGGCTCCCACCCGTCCCACCACCGACAACACCGGCACCCTGGTGGACAACGGCGACGGCACCTACAAGTACACCTTCTACCGCGACATCACCAAGGTTCAGGCCGCCCTCGACGCGATGACCTACACCGGGAACAACGTCAAGGCTGACCTGGGTGACGTTACCTACGCCCCGACCCTGGTTCACCGTGTGACGATCCAGATGTCCGGCGCCGCCCGCGGCACGGGCAGCAATACGTCGGATGCGGTCACGGTGGCCACCGCCGTCAACATGAAGAATCCCGTCAACGCCATCTACGACTTCGTGCCCTCCACGGGCGCTGCGGTGACCGCTACCACGGACATCCGCGACGTGGTCGCCATCCAGAACTGCAACGAGTGCCACGACAAGCTCGCCTTCCACGGCGGCGGTCGGGTCGAAGTTCGCTACTGCGCGGTCTGCCACACCGACCAGCGGAAGTACGGCTACGCCGAAGCGACTGCCGGCACCACCACCACCTACACCGGCAGCACCAACAAGCTCAACGGCGGCGCGGCAGGCGATCTGACCGCTCTCGCCCACCGCATCCACATGGGCGCGGAGCTGACCAAGACGGGCTACAACTACGCCAACGTCAAGTTTGAGACCCTCGGTTACTCGATCCTGGACGGCGGACAGCGCCTTTGCGCCAAGTGCCATGACGGCGTGGCTCAGGCCCAGAACTGGAACCTCAAGCCCAGCCGTCTTGCCTGCGGCACCTGCCACGACGCGGTGAACTTCGCCACCGGCGCGAACCATATGCCCGGCACCGACGTGCCCCTGGCGGACGACAAGGCCTGCGCCATCTGCCACGATTCCGCGGCGATCAAGACCTACCACCTGACCCAGAACGTGACGACCCACAATCCGACGGTCGCGACCGGCCTGGCCAATTTCACCTACGAACTCAACACCGCCACCCAGACCACCTCGGGCGGCCCTGTGACTGTGAAGTTCCGGATCATGAAGTCCGTCAACGGAGCCACCGCCGCTCCCGTGACCTTCCTGGCCGCCGCTTCCGGGCTGACCAACCCCCTGACCGGCTTCACGGGAGGCCCCAGCTTCCAGCTGGCCTGGACCATGATGCAGGACAACGTTGCCACTCCCGCAGACTTCAACAACTTGCTGACCGACAACGGCGCGCCCTCCGCTGCTAACTTCCAGCCCCGCACGGTCTCCATCGCCAACCTGCTGGACACCACGAAGGCCACCTCGGTCGGCACGCTCTCGGGCCCTGACGCCAGCGGCTACTACACCGCGAACATCGTGGGTGGCAACTATCTCTTCCCGGTGGGCGCCAAGATGCGCACCGTGGGTCTCCAGGGGTACTTCACCCAGACGACCGCCCCGGCTTCGACTACCGCCGCCATTGCTCGCCATGCCATTTCCGTGGTGAAGACGGTCGGCAGCGACACCACCCGCCGCGTCGTCATCGACAACAAGAAGTGCGCGAACTGCCATGAGTGGTTCGAAGGTCACGGCGGCAACCGGAACTATGACATCCAGATCTGCGTCCAGTGCCACGTCCCCGGTCTCACCACCAGCGGCAAGGGCATGACCGACGCCGGCCTGGAGGCCTATCGCACGGCCGCCACCACCTTCACCGCGAAGGATCTGGCGAGCCTCTCCTCCTGGGGCATCACCATCCCCAACCCCGTGGTCGCCGGTTCCAACTTCGCGCTGGCCTTCCCCCAGACCACCAACAACCTGAAGGACATGATCCACGGGATCCACGCCGGCAAGGACCGCACGACCCCCATCAAGATCGTGCGCGATCGGACGCCGAGTGCCGTCAACATCATCAACGGCGCCAACATCGGCTTCCCCGGCATCCTGAACAACTGCCAGAGCTGCCACACCAGCACCGGCTACGCCAGTGTTCCCACCAACGCCCTCGCCACCCGCGAGGAAGCGATCAACACCTCCGGCAACACCACCACCGCGCTGGCTAAGGCTGCGCTGGGCCTGATCAACACCACCGACAAGATGATCACGCCCTACACCGCCGCCTGCGTCACCTGCCACGACAGCAGCGCTGCCCAGGCTCACATGGTCACCAACGGTGGCCAGATCAAGGTGAACCGCAGTGCCCTGAACGTCGCAGGCGAAGCTTGCGCCGTCTGCCACGGCTCGGGCTCACAGTACGACGTCACGGTCGTCCACAAGTAGGAACCAGCTTAGGGAGGCTGGAACTTCTCAGCTTCCCTCATAGAAGACGACCCGGGTACGTGACCGTATCCGGGTCGTTTCCATGTTTACCTTTTCAAGGATTCCGGTCAGACCGGGGCCCTTTTCGGAGGCCTTCCATGCACATCCGCACCATCCGGGCGTCCCTGGCCACGGCGATCCTTCTGCTGGGCGCCGCTGCGGCGGTGGCCGCCGAGGGCAAGCCTGCCCCCAAGCCGACCTTGAGCGCGCCGGTGAAGAGCAAGTTGAAGCCGGTGGACATCAACAGCGCTGCCAAGAACGAGCTGGGCTTCATGCTCCATATTCCCGAGGATCTCGCGGCCAAGATCATTGCCGGCCGTCCCTACCGGACCAAGGCCCAACTCCTCACCCGAGGCATCGTCTCGGCGGACGTCTATGCCCAGATCAAGGACAAGGTCATCGCCAAGCAGTCAGGTCCGGTCCGCTAGGCCGCTCCCCTTCCATCACTTCGGGATCAGATCCATGAGAAAACTGTTCGAGTTCCTCGCATCCCTGAAACTGGCGGTCATCCTGCTCGTCCTGCTGCTGGTGGGGCTGTCGGTGGGGACCATCGTCGAGACCCGGTCGGGTGTGGAGGAGGCGGGGCGCCTCGTCTACTACGCGTGGTGGTTCCTCGGTCTCCAGGGCCTCTTCGCCATCAACCTCGCCATGTCGCTGGCCGACCTCTTCCCCTGGAACCAGCGGCGGATCGGGTTCGTGGTGACGCACGCTTCGCTGATCCTCATCTTCGTCGGGGCGGCGGTCACCTACTTCTTCAAGGTGGAGGGGAACCTCAGCCTGTGGGAGGGGCAGAGCGGATCGGTGATCGAGCACCACGTCCACACCGCCGGCGAGCACCGGGAGAGCGAGACGGTGACGCGCCACCAGCTTCCGTTTACGGTGAAGCTGGACGACTTCGTCCTGGATACCTATCCCGGCACCATGCGGCCCGCGGGCTTCTCCAGCCAGGTCCAGATCACGGATTCCGAAACGGGGAAGACCTTCCCCGCGAAGATCTGGATGAATCACGAGTTCCACTACCGCGGTTATGCGCTGTTCCAGTCCAGCTACCAGCAGGAGGAGGGCCGCGAAGCGACTGTTTTGGCCGTGTCCAAGGATCCGGGCCAGCTCATCGTGTTCGCGGGCTACATCACCCTCATCCTGGGGATGCTGATCGTCCTGTTCACCCGCATTTCCCAGAGCCGCGCGCGCGCCGCCCTGGAAGCGTCCATCACCGCCGCGAACGCGGGGCGGGGCGCGCTCCTGGCACTTCTCGCGGTCGCGGGGCTCGGGCTTCACGGAGCGGCGCCCTCGCCCGACGCCCTCCGGCGGCTCCCCGTCCAGCACGACGGTCGGGTGATGCCCCTCGACACGCTGGCCCGGGATATGGTGTGGACCGTCACCGGCTCCTCCACGTGGAAGGGGCAGGACCCCGTGGCGACCATGATGGGCTGGATGTTCGAGCCCAATACCGGCGCCGAGGCCCCGATGATCCAGGTGGGCTCCAAGGCGCTGGTGAAGGCCCTGGACCTGCCGGCCGGCACCACGCACGCCTCCTTCGTCCAGCTGGTGCGGAACCCCAAGTTGGGGGCCCTCCTCCGGGCGGCGCAGATGGCCGAGATGGAGCAGCGGCCGCTTCAGGGAGAGCTGCAGGACGTCCGCAAGCTCGAGTCGCGCCTTCGGGCCATGCAGTCCATCGGGCTCAACCAGGGCGTGCGCCCCATGCCCGTATCGCCGGATCCCCATGCCCGTTGGGCCGTCTATCCCGGCCCGCCCGCTGATGGCCTCGTCCAGCTCGCCCAGGGGCCGCGCCTCGAAGGCTGGCCCTCCGCCGCGGCGATGGACCGGGAAGTGTTCTACAACCGCCTGAACCCCGTCCGGCTGGCCTGGATCGTCCTCCTGGCCTCCCTGGCCGCCTCCGTGGTGGCCTGGAAGCGGCAGAGCGCCGCGCTCGACCGGGTGGCCCTGGGGCTCCTGGCCGCCGGGTTCGCCGTGATGACCTGGGGCATCGCCCTGCGCTGGCAGGTGGGGGGTCGCATCCCCGCAGCCAACATGTACGAGTCGATGCTGTTCCTGGCCTGGGGCGTGGGGCTCTTCGCGCTGGTGGCCTACGCGCTGCTGAAGAACCGGATGGTGGTCCTCAACGCCGCGGTGATGGCCACGCTGACCATGGCCCTCACCGACCTGCTGCCCATCGACCGCCTCATCCATCCTATCGCGCCGGTGCTGGCGGGGACGCCGTGGCTGGCCATCCACGTGCCCATCATCATGGTGGGCTACGCGGTGCTGGCCCTGGGCCTGGTGGTGGCGCACATGCAGGTGGGCGCGACCATCTTCGCCCCGCGGCGGGTGGAGCTGGTGGACCGGATGTACGACCTCCTCTACTGGTACATGTTCGTGGGCTCCATCTTCCTCATCGCCGGCATCATCACCGGCTCCATGTGGGCGGCGTCCTCGTGGGGGCGCTACTGGGGGTGGGATCCCAAGGAAGTGTGGTCCCTGGTGGCCTTCCTGGCCTACATGGCCATCCTGCACGCCAAGCTGGACCGGATGATCGGCAAGTTCGGAGTGGCGGCCATCAGCATCCTGGCCTTCCAGACCATCGTGATGACCTACCTGGGCGTGAACTTCGTCCTGACCACGGGGATGCACTCCTACGGGATGGGCGATTCCCCCGTGGTGAAGTGGATGATCATCGTGGCCCTGGCGGAAATCGCCTTCCTGGGTTGGGGCCTCTGGGCCCACCGCCGGAATCCTGCCGTAGCGGAATGAGTCTTTCCCCGACTGTGAAAAGCCCCCTTTATCGGGGGCTTTTTCCTGTATTTACTTGGATTTCGGGCCGTGATGCAGATCACAAGGATGGTTGACTCGTTAGATTACCGGATGATCCTCATTGAGGGAGGCGCGCTGGATCCACCTCCCGGAGGTGCGCCGTGCTCCCCTTGTCCCAGACCACCGGTTACGCGCTGCGAGCGATGCGTTGCTTCCAGGAGCCGGGCGGCCAGCCCGTTTTGGTGGAGGCCGTGGCGGACTATACGGGGATTCCCCGCTCCTACCTCTCCAAGCTGGTGCACAAGCTGGCGAAGAAGGGCCTGGTGACGGCCCGCCGCGGCCACCACGGCGGGGTGGTGCTGGCCAAGCCTTCCCGGGAGATCACCCTGGAGGACCTGTCAGAGGCCATCGACGGCGTCAATTGGCGGGACCGGTGCATGGTGGGGCTGTCCGGCTGCACGGACGAGACGCCGTGCGTCCTCCACGAGTTCTGGAAGGAGACCCTCACCTCGATCCTGGCGCGCCTCCGCGCCGTGACCGTGGCGGACATGGCGCGCCATCAGGATCCCGGCGTGGAGCGCTTCCGCGCCGACCACGGCTTCCGCTGAAGGACGGTCCCGAAAGAAAGCGGGGGCGCGGCCTCAATCGGCTGCACCCCCGCTTTTCCAGGACGAAGGTTCCTTACTGGGCGGCCTTCTTGACGGGAGCGGCCTTGGCGGCCGGCTTCCGCGGCACCGCGGGCTTCTTGGCGGCGGGCTTGGCACCGGCCGGTTTGGCGGTCCGCTTGGCGGCGGGCTTCAGCTTGCGTTCCGGCAAAGCGTCGGCGAGGCGCCAGGTGCGGCTGTGCTGCTCGAAGGCGCGGATCTCCTCCAGGGAGATGTCCTTGAGGCAGCGGTGGATGTGGTCGCGCTCGGCCTTCCAGAAGGTGTGGGCGGGGCAGGCGCGCTCGTCCGTGCACTCCTTGAAGCCGAGGAGGCACTGGTTGCGCCACTCGGCGCCGTCCACGGCCTCGGCGATCAGGTCGAGGGTGATCTCCCGGGCGGCCAGGGCGAGGACCACGCCGCCCTTGTTCCCGCGCTTGGCCATCACCAACCCCACCTTCGCCAGCTTGTGGATCATCTTGGAGAGGTAGGGGCGGGGAAAGCCCGTCCGCGCGGCCACGTCCACGACGAGGGTGGGCTTGCCGCCCGGATCTTCGAGGCAGCTCATGGCGAGTACGGCGTAACCGGAGGACTGGGACAGAGGGAGCATGGTCACCTGCGCAGTTGAGATCGGATGGTCACTGCCAATGATAGACGATCTTCAGGTCAAAACATATTCGAAGAATGCGTCCTCGACTGCAATGTGCAAGACCCCCGGCATCACCCGGGGGTCTTGGCACGGGATGCGTGGGGTCAGGCCCGCCATCCGTTGAGGATCCGCATGTAGTTCGCGCGGGTGAAGGCCTGGGCGTTGGGGCACTTCTCCAGGCTCATGCTGCCCCGGGCCTGGGCCAGGGACGCATACTCGTGCTCCTCCAGCCACTCGGCGAGGATGGCCCGGGACTGGGCCAGGCGCTCGGGGCCGTGGATGAGGAGGGCGGAGACCATCTGGACCGCGTCCGCGCCCGCCATGATGGCCTTGAGGGCCCCCACGGCGTCGTGGACGCCGCCGGTGATGGCGAGGCTGCCCTTGACGTGGTGCCGCAGCACCGCGAGCCAGCGCAGGCGGAGGAGAAGGTCCGACGGCGTGGACAGCTGGAGGCTGGGCTCGGCGATCAGCTCTTCCACATTGATGTCGGGCTGGAAGAACCGGTTGAAGAGCACCAGGCCGTCCGCGCCCGCGGCTTCCAGCTCCACGGCGAAGTGGGCCAGGGAGGAGAAGAAGGGCGAGAGCTTCACGGCGACGGGGATCTTCACCTGGGACTTGACCATCTTCACGGCGTCCAGGGTGCGCTTCTCCACCTGGGCGGCGGACTCCGAGGGGTCCGTCGCCAGGTAGTAGACGTTCAGCTCCAGGGCGTCCGCGCCGGCCTGCTCCATGAGCTGGGCGTAGTGCAGCCAGCCCGCGGGCGTGGTGCCGTTGAGGGAGGCGATGACCGGGACGGACACGGCCTCCTTCACGCGGCGGAGCTGCTCCAGGTACTTCTCGGGGCCCAGGCGGAACTCGTCGGGCTCGGGGAAGTAGGAGAGGGCTTCCGGATTGGAGTTGGCGTGCAGCTCCATGTCCATGATGGTGCCCAGCTCTTCGCGGGTGATCTGCTCCTCGAAGAGCGAGTGCATCACGAGGGCGGAGGCGCCCGCGTCTTCGAGGCGCTTCACCATTCCCATGTCGTCAACCATGGGGGAGGCGCCCGCCATCAGGGGGTGCGCGAGATCAAGGCCGAGGTAGGTGGTGGAGAGGTTCATGGCTGCTCCCTAGCTTTCCTTGGCGTTGATGGAGAGCTTCGCCAGCTGTTCGTAGACGGAGAAGCGGTTGGTGGTGTCGTGCTGCGCCTGGTCGAGGAGCTTCTTGAAGTGCTCGGGGTTCTGCTGCTCGATCATGCGGTAGCGGGTCTCGTTGCGGACGTACTGGCCCAGCGAGATCTTCGGCGCGCCGGAGTCCATCTGGAGCGGGGTCTCGCCCTTCTCCATGCGGCGGGGGTCGAAGCGGAACAGCGGCCAGTGGCCGGAATCCACGGCCATCTTCTGCTGGTCGCAGCCGTGGGCCAGGTCGAAGCCGTGGGCGATGCAGTGGCTGTAGGCCAGGATGAGGCTGGGCCCGTTGTAGGACTCGGCTTCCTGGAAGGCCTTGACCGTCTGCGCGTCGCGGAAGCCGAAGGCGACCTTGGCCACGTAGATGCCGCCGTAGGTCATGGCGATCATGCCGAGGTCCTTCTTGGGCATGCTCTTGCCGGCCATGGCGAACTTGGCGCCGGCGCCCATGGGCGTGGACTTGGAGGCCTGGCCGCCGGTGTTGGAGTAGACCTCGGTGTCGAGCACGAGGACGTTCACGTTGCGGCCGGAGGCGAGGACGTGGTCCAGGCCGCCGTAGCCGATGTCGTAGGCCCAGCCGTCGCCGCCCAGGATCCAGACGCTCTTGTTGACCAGGTAGTCGGCCAGGTCGAGCAGCATCTTGGCCTCGGGCAGCGCGATGGCGGCCAGCTTCTGCTTCAGGATCTCGACGCGCTCGCGCTGCGCCTTGATCCCGGCCTCGGTGGCCTGATCCGCGGTGGCGATGCCGGCGACCAGTTCGTCGCCGAGCTGGGCGGCCAGGCGGTGCATCAGTTCCAGGGCGAATTCCTGGTGCTTGTCCACGGAGAGGCGCAGGCCCAGGCCGAATTCCGCGTTGTCCTCGAACAGGCTGTTGGCCCAGGCGGGCCCGCGGCCGTCGCGGTTCGTGGTGTAGGGCGTCGTGGGCAGGTTGCCGCCGTAGATGCTGGAGCAGCCGGTGGCGTTGGCGATCAGGGTGCGGTCGCCGAACAGCTGGGTGAGCAGCTTGACGTAGGGGGTCTCGCCGCAGCCGGAGCAGGCGCCGGAGAACTCGAACAGGGGCTCCAGGAACTGGGTGCCCTTCACGTCGAGCTTGACCGTGGTGCGGTCCACTTCAGGCAGGTCGAGGAAGAACTTGAAGTTGGCGGCTTCGGCCTCGCGCAGCGGGGCCTGGGGCACCATGTCGATGGCCTTGTGCTTGGGATTGCTCTTGTCCTTGGCGGGGCAGACTTCGACGCACAGGGTGCAGCCGGTGCAGTCCTCGGGGGCCACCTGGATGGTGTACTTCTGGCCCTTGTACTCGGGGCCCTTGTAGTCCACGCCCTTGAAGGTGGCGGGAGCGCCTTCCAGCTCGGAGGGGGAATAGACCTTGGCGCGGATGGCGGCGTGGGGGCAGGCCATCGCGCACTTGTTGCACTGGATGCAGATGGAGGCGTCCCACTCGGGGATCTCGAGCGCGATGTTGCGCTTCTCCCACTTGGTGGTGCCCACCGGCCAGGTGCCGTCCACGGGGAAGGCGCTGACGGGCAGCAGGTCGCCCTTGCCCTCCATCATCACGGCGCTGACGCGCTTGACGAAGTCGGGGGCCTCGTCGGCGACCATCGGGGGACGCTTGCGGGTGGCGGTGACGGTGGCGGGGACCTTCATCTCGTGGAGGTGGGCCAGGGTCTCGTCCACGGCCACGAAGTTCTTCTGGACGATGGCGTCGCCCTTCTTGCCGTAGGTCTTCTTGATGGCCTTCTTGATCTGGGCGATGGCCTCCTCGCGGGGCAGCACGCCGGAGATGGCGAAGAAGCAGGTCTGCATGATGGTGTTGATGCGGACGCCCATGCCCGTGTTCTTCGCCACTTCGTAGGCGTCGATCACGTAGACCTTGAGCTGCTTCTCGATGATGGCTTCCTGCACTTCCGTGGGCAGCGTCTCCCACACGGTCTCGCTGCTGTGGGGCGTGTTCAGGAGGAAGGTGGCGCCCTGCACGGCGGTCTCGAGCATCTCGTACTTGTCGAGGAAGCTCGTCTGGTGGCAGGCGATGAAGTTCGCCTTGGTCACCAGGTAGGCGCTCTTGATGGGGCGGGGCCCGAAGCGCAGGTGGCTGATGGTGATGGCGCCGGACTTCTTGGAGTCGTAGACGAAGTAGCCCTGGCCGAAGTTGTCGGTCTCTTCCGCGATGATCTTGATGGAGTTCTTGTTGGCGCCCACCGTGCCGTCCGCGCCGAGGCCGTAGAACAGCGCGCGGGTGACGTCGGAGGGTTCCACGTCGAAGCTGGCGTCGTAGGGCAGCGAGGTGTGGCTGACGTCGTCCACGATGCCGATGGTGAAGTGGTTCTTCGGCTTGTCCTTGGCCAGGTTCTCGTAGATGGCCTGGACCATGGCCGGGGTGAACTCCTTGGAGGACAGGCCGTAACGGCCGCCCACGACGATGGGATCGAGCGTGGTGTGGCCTTCCTCGCGGCCTTCGCGCAGGGCGGCGATGACGTCCAGGTGCATGGGATCCGCGGGGGAGCCGGGCTCCTTGCAGCGGTCCATGACGGCGATCTTCTTCACGGAGGCGGGGAGGGCGCGGACGAACTCTTCGATGGCGAAGGGCCTGAAGAGGCGGACCTTGAGGACGCCGATCTTCTCGCCCTGCTTCACGGCCCACTCGACGTACTCATGGGTGACGTCGCAGCCGGAGCCCATGATGACCACGACGCGCTCGGCCTCGGGGTGGCCGTAGTAGTCGTAGAGGCGGTAGTCGCGGCCCGTCAGGGCGGCGAAGCGGTCCATCTCCTGCTGCACGATCGCGGGGAAGGCCTTGTAGTAGGGGGTGCAGGCTTCGCGGGCCTGGAAGAAGGTGTCGGGGTTCTGGGCCGTGCCGCGGATCACCGGGCGATCGGGGGTCAGGGCCATCTTGCGGAAGTCGGCCACCAGCTCGTCGGGCACCATGTGGCGCAGGTCCTCGTCGTTGAGGATCTCGATCTTGGCGACTTCGTGGCTGGTGCGGAAGCCGTCGAAGAAGTGCAGGACGGGCACGCGGCTGCGCAGGGTGGCGGAGTGGCAGATGGCCGCGAAGTCATGGGCCTGCTGCACGCTCTCCGAGGACAGCATGGCGAAGCCGGTCATGCGGCAGGACATCACGTCGGAGTGGTCGCCGAAGATGCTCAGCGCGTGCGCCGCGAGGGTGCGGGCCGTGACGTGCATGCAGAAGGGCGTCAGCTCGCCGGCGATCTTGTACATGTTGGGGATCATCAGGAGCAGTCCCTGGGACGCCGTGAAGGTCGTCGTCAGGCTGCCGGCCTGGAGCGCGCCGTGGACCGCGCCCGCGGCGCCGCCCTCGGACTGCATCTCGATGACCGAGGGAATGGTCTTCCAGACGTTGGTCTTCCCCTGGGAACTCCACTCGTCCGACCACTCGCCCATGTTGGACGACGGCGTGATCGGATAAATGGCGATGACCTCGCTGAGGCGATGGGCGACCGAGGCGGTGGCCTCGTTTCCATCCAAAGTCTTCATCACTCTCTGGGTCATGGTTCACTCCTTCCGGGGGCGGGGGGATCTCCGGGACTGGGTATTCGGGACAGGGCTTACGCCACCACCATCGTACCTGATCGTTCGGTCAACTTGATCACAAAGGTCGGGTGGTCAGACCACGCCCTGGGGCTCGGGTACGAGCCGCTGATGGATGGCCGCAGCGGCCCGCCGGCCCTGGCCCATGGCCAGGATCACCGTGGCTCCGCCCGTGATGACGTCGCCCCCGGCGAAGACCCCGGGAAGGGAGGTCTCCCCCGTCTCGTCGTCCACCACCACGACCCCGCCCTTGAGGGTCTTGAGGCCCTTGTCGGTCATGGCGAGGAGGGGATTGACGTCGAAGCCCAGGGCGACCACCAGGGTCTCGCAGGGGAGCATCAGGCGCTCGTCGGTCATCTTGGGGCTGCGGCGGCCGTCGGGGCCGGGCTCGCCCAGCTCCATCACCCCGCACTCCGCGTGGGTCATCCAGCCCTTCTCGTTCCCGTGGAGCTGGACGGGGGTGGTGAGGAACTTGAAGTCCACGCCCTCTTCCTGCGCGTGCTCCAGCTCCTCCTTCCGGGCCGTGGATTCCTTCACGGTGCGGCGGTAGACCACCGTCACCTTCTCGGCGCCCATGCGGCGGGCGGCGCGGGCGGCGTCCATCGCCGTGTTGCCGCAGCCCACGATGACCACGTTCTTCCCCACCGTCACCGGCGTGGTGTAGTTGGGGAAGAGGTCGGCGCGCATCAGGTTGATGCGGGTGAGGAACTCGTTGGCGGTGTAGACGCCCTTGTACTCCTCGCCGGGGATGCCCATCATCTTGGGCAGGCCGGCGCCGGTGCCCATGAACACCGCGTCGTGCTCGCGGCGCAGGTCCTCCAGGGTCATGCTGCGGCCCACGAGGGTGTTCATCACGAAGGTCACGCCCAGGCGGCGGAGGGTATCCACTTCCTGATCGACGATCCGGTTGGGCAGGCGGAACTCGGGGATGCCGTAGAGCATCACCCCGCCGGGCTTGTGGAAGGCGTCGTAGACGGTGACCTTGTGGCCCTTCTTGATCAGCTCGCCGGCCACCGTGAGGCCCGCGGGACCCGCGCCGATGACGGACACCTTCTTGCCGGTGGGGGGCTCGACGGGCGGCAGCTCCTGGGAACCCAGCATGGAGTCGCTGGCGAAGCGCTCCAGGCGGCCGATGGACACGGGCAGGCCCTTGATGCCCACCACGCACTTGATCTCGCACTGCTTCTCCTGCGGACACACGCGGCCGCAGACGGAGCCCAGCGAGGAGCTCTCCTTGATGACGCGGGCGGCGCCCTGGGGATCGCCGTCCACGATCCGCTGGAGGAAGGCCGGGATGTTGATGCTCACCGGGCAGCCCTCGATGCAGGTGGGGTGCTTGCACATGATGCAGCGGGCGGCCTCCAGCTTCGCCTGGTCGGCGGAGAGCCCCAGGCTCACTTCGTCGAAGTTACCCACGCGCATCTCGGGCGACTGGCAGGCCATATCCTGGCGGGGGATCTTCATCTTCTGGCTGGGCTTGATGGCGCGCAGGTCCAGGTTCTGCCAGTCCAGTTCAGTCACGGGCTCGTTCAGGTACTGGGAATAGTCCACCGGACCCGTGGCGGCCACGCGGCCGATGCGGCATTCCGAGGGGTCGCAGATGCCCTTTTCCTCTTCCTTGTACCAGTCCTGGCGCATGCGGAGCATGTCGAAGTCCACCTGGTGGCCGTCGAAATCGGGGCCGTCGAAGCAGGCGAACTTGGTCTGGCCGCCCACGCTCACGCGGCAGCCGCCGCACATTCCGGTGCCGTCCACCATCAGGGCGTTGAGGCTCACCAGGGTGAAGATGCCGTGGGGCTGGGTCAGGTTGGAGACGGCCCGCATCATGGGCAGCGGGCCCACGGCCACCACCTGGGCGATGGGTTCCCGGGCGATGAGTTCCTTCAGGGCGTCGGTGACCAGTCCCTGGCGGCCCAGGCTGCCGTCGTCGGTGGTGACGATCAGTTCCGCGGAGGCCGCGCCCAGCTCGTCGGCGAGGAGCACGCGCTCCTTGCTGCGCCCGCCCAGGATGGTGATGACCCGGCGGCCCTTGGCGTGCAGTTCCTCGGCGGCGGGCAGGATGGCGGCGGAGCCGTAGCCCCCGGCCATCAGGACGATGGTGCCCTCCCCCACCAGCTCGGTGGGGGCGCCCATGGGGCCGGCCACGGCGTAGAGGCGGTCACCGGCGCTCAGGCGGCCCATGGCCTTCGTGGTGGCGCCGACCTCCTGCATGATGAAGTGGATGTAGCCGCGGCGGGCGTCGCCGCCGGCCAGGGTGAGGGGGATGCGCTCGCTCTCGGGGAAGGGCGCCACCATGAAGAACTGGCCGGGCTTCCGGCCGCGGGCCACCTGCGGGGCCTGGACGATGAAGGACCAGGTCTCCGGGGCGATGAGCTTCTTTTCGAGGATGAGGTACCCGTCCTGGGTCTCCGCGTCGGACCAGAACAGGGTCTTCCCCTTGAGCAGGGGCAGCATCAGGCGCTCTTCCGCCTCGATGTGGTCGCGGATCAGGTCGATCAGCCGCTGGCCCAGCAGGGTGAGGGAGCGGGGGGCGCGCACCTGGCCGTCGTCGATCTCCGCCAGCAGCTGCAGGTTCAGCTCCCACATCTGGCGGTGGTCGTCATGCAGCCGCTGGTGGAGGGCCTCGGCGCCGATCTCCTCCAGCAGGGGGAACAGCTCCCGCTCCTCGGCCTCGTTGTGGGGCCGCAGCACCTCGAAGATCCAGCGGGCCCCCCGGTCCACCGCCTTCCAGTCCGAAGCGGCCAGGGCCTGGCCCATGGCCGTCAGTCGCCCCTGGGCTTCCTGATGGGTGGCGTGCCAGTGGGGGGCGGGGAGGTTGTCGGCGCTGATCAGGTTGGTAGCCGTATCGGGCATGGGATGCCTCCGGATCGTTCAGCATGCGATGGGGATTGGGGGAATTCTGTGTCTAAAAACCTAACCGGAAACACTTGTGATCCACGCCACAGAAGGCTGGAATCGCAAGGACTTAGATGGCGTCACCAGGATGTCGCCTGGATTATTCGGGCATCCCTCGGCGGGGGGGCGCCACCAGCAGTTCCCGCATCTTTTCCACCAGTTCGCCCATCCGGAAGGGCTTCTGCAGGAACCCGTCCGGGGACAGCCCTTCGAGCGATTCGAGGGAGTCGGCCTGGGTGTAGCCGCTGGTGAGGAGGACCCGCATCGCCGGCGCCAGCGCCCGGATCCTCTGGAAGGCCTCCGCGCCGCCCATCCGCGGCATGGTCATGTCCAGGAGCACCGCGTCGAAGGCGGCCGGGCGGCGGCCCACCGCTTCCACGGCCTCCGCTCCGTCGCGGGCCTCCTCCACCCGGAAACCCGCGCCCTCCAGCGCCATGCGGGCCAGATCGCGGAGGAGCCCCTCGTCGTCCACCACCAGCACCGTCCCCGTGACCTTGGGCTGGGGCGCGGGCTCGGGCGAGGGGAGCAGCACGGTGGTTTCCCCCGCGGGGAACAGGAGGGTGAACGTGGTTCCCTTGCCCTGGACGCTCGCCACGTGGAGCCCCGCCTTGTGGCCGCGCACGATCCCGAGCATGGCCGACAGCCCCAGGCCCCGGCCGGTGAATTTGGTGGTGAAGAAGGGATCGAAAATCCGACCGATGGTCTCGGCGTCCATGCCGGCCCCGTCGTCCTCCACCTCCATCCGCACGAACAGGCCCGGTTCCAGCACCTGGCCCGGGAATTCCGCCGCCAGCCGCCACGCCGCCCATTCCTCGGCCCGCGTGCGGACCGTGACCGTCCCCGGCCGGTCCCCGATGGCCTCGGAGGCGTTGATCACCAGGTTCATCACCACCTGCTGGAACTGGGCGGCGTCCGCTTCCACCGGCGGCAGGCCCGGCTGGAGGTCCCGGAGAAGGGTCACCTTCTTGGAGATGGACACCGCCAGCAGATCGCCCATTTCGGCGATGACGGCGTTGAGGTCCAGGGGCTTCACCGCGAAGTGCGCTTTGCCCGCGTAGGCCAGGAGCTGCCGGGCCAGGTCGGAGCCGCGCTGGGTGGTGGACTCGATGCGGTGGAGGGCGGCCTGGAGGTCCAGGTGGCCGCGGGCGAACTCCAGGGCCATCTCCGTGTTGCCCAGGATCGCCGTCAGCAGGTTGTTGAAGTCGTGGGCGATGCCCCCCGCCAGGACGCCCAGGCTCTCCAGCTTCTGGGTCTGCTGCAGGACGCTCTCGGCGCGGCGGCGCTCGGTGATGTCGTCCGCCATGAAGATGGCCCCGAGCAGGCGGCCGTCGCCGTCCCGCAGGGCCGTGTTGTACCAGTCGCACAGGATCCGCTGGCCCGTCCGCGTCACGTTCTCCATGGTGAGGCGCAGCCCCGCCGCCCCGGTCAGGAGCGCCTCGCGGCGCGCGGCCACCTCGGACTGAAGCTCGGGGGGGACCAGGAACCGCGGATCCCGCCCCAGGGCCGCTTCCCGCCCGTAGCCGAAGATCCGTTTCGCCGCCGGGTTCCATTCGCGGATCCGGAACGCGGCGTCCGTCTCGATCACGGCGAGGGGCGTGAAGGCCATGTGGCTGCGGGTCCGCTGAAGGGCCTCGGACAGGGAGGCGTTCATGCCCTGCGCCAGCCCCAGCGCCCGGACCCGGGTTCCCGCCAGGGACCACACCATCGTGGTGAGGGAGAAGGTGAGGATCAGTCCCCCTACCAGGATCAGCAGCGGCTGGTTGCGCCCTTCGGTGTGGTAGAAGCCCGGCCGAATGGCGTAGCGCAGTTGCCAGGCGCGGCCTCCCGCATCCAGGGTGCGGATCTGCGAAGGCGCCGTTCCTTCCGGCCACTCGCCGCCGGTCGCCAGCCGTCGGGGGCCGGCCGCCGGAAACGTGTCCACGATCTCGAACGCCAGGGCGCCGTCCTCCCCGCGGAGCAGGTCGTCCACGAGGGGCCGCAGCAGGATTCCCGCGGAGACCCAACCGCGCAGGCGCTGCCGCCGCTCCGCCGGAGTCGTCGGGGCGTCCATCCCCGCATACACGGGAAGGAAGAGCGTCACCGCTTCTTTGCGCCCCGCTTCGGGGCTGAAGTACAGCAGCCCCGACAGCACCGCGTTGCCCGAATCCCGGGCCCGCTCCGCCGCCATCCGTTGGCTGCGGCTGGCGCTCAGCTCGAGGCCCGGCGCCATATCTCCGTCGGATCGCGGCTCGCACAGCTCGATGACGAACCGGCCGCCGTCCAACGCCGCTTCCCCGGGCGGGAGCGGATCCGCGACGGGTCGGCCCAGCCGCCCCTTCAGCCGCGGCCGGGCCCTGAGAAAGGCCTCCACGCCGCGCTCGGGGATGGGCCGGACGAACGCGAGGCTCGCCAGTCCGGGATGGCGGCCGGGCAGGTCCAGCCGGTCCACGTAGGCCTTCCACTCCTCCGGCGTCGGATCGTCCCGGTCGAGGGCCAGGATCCCCTGCGCCCCGCGGAGGATGTCCTCGTAGCGCCCCAGCCGGTTCCGCAGCCCCCACTCCGTCCGTCCCACGAATCGGGCCAGCCGGCCGCGATCGCCCTCGATCCGCCGGAGCCGGGCCCCGTTCCAGGCCAGCAGCGTCGCCGCGAGTCCCACCGCCAGCACCCCCAGCGCAAGCCACAGCGGTCCCCGCGGCGGGCGCGACGGGAAAGCGGGGGACGGGAACGGGAGCGGCATGGGGAAGAAGGCGACCGGTCCCATGGTAGCCATCCGGAGGAAGGGCCCGGCCGCCGGCGGTCGTGCGCTAGGGTGGAAGAGCCGGGAGGATCGCCGTGGACCAGCTCGAAGAATTCCTGCCCTATGCGCAAGGGTGCCTGAAGCACGCCTCCGAGCGGGCGCGGCTGGAGGCCATCCTCGTCCAGTGGGTGGCCAAGTGGCGCGGCAAGCATCGCGTCCTCGACTACTCGCGCAGCCACCACGGCGCCTTCCTCCACTTCAACCAGCTCATGGACGGGAAGTGGGTCCAGGCCTTCACCTTCGTCGCCACCCGCCGCGAGGGCGTCTGCCTCCGAGGCCCCGACCCCGACCGCACCCGCAAATCCCACAAGCTGCGCCGCAACCCCCTCGACGCCGCCCCCCTCGACGCCCTGTTCGAAGCCTGGTCCGAGCACCCCGAAGCCCGCCCCGCCGGACACGCCGTGGAGTTCTTCCTCGTGGAGACGCCGGATGAGGTGTGGAAGGCGTGTTTGGAGGAGGTAGGAGCGAAGCTGGGGGCGTGAGTTGTTGTGCCTCAGATCTTTCGAGCCCCGTGGTTTCACTCATGGTCTTTGCTCGCTGCCTCGCCTTCGACTTCCGTCCTTGGGGTGCGAGGGAAAGCCGCATTCAGTGCTCAGCGCCCGAAGGCATTCGATCTGAAGGCAGCGGTCGCCCCCATGCTGGATGTTGGGCCGGTTCGGGTGCTCAACGCCCGAAGGCATTCGATCTGAAGGCAGCGCTTCGAGTCGAGCGTGGACGCGCGCCTGACTGGGTGCTCAACGCCCGAAGGCATTCGATCTGAAGGCAGGATTCGGGATGGGGGCGTGCGCCTGCCGATGCCGGGGTGCTCAACGCCCGAAGGCATTCGATCTGAAGGCAGCGGCTTCTTCCTGTCGCATCCAAGGGCGGGCGTGGAGTGCTCAACGCCCGAAGGCATTCGATCTGAAGGCAGACGAAACCGTCCTTGCGGTAGCCGTTGACCTTCGGTGCTCAACGCCCGAAGGCATTCGATCTGAAGGCAGTGGACGAGCAGGACTTCCCCTCCGCCTTCGTGGTCCAGTGCTCAACGCCCGAAGGCATTCGATCTGAAGGCAGCATCACGGGGGCGCAGTACGGGGCGCTGAACAAGTTGTGCTCAACGCCCGAAGGCATTCGATCTGAAGGCAGGGCTGGGCGGTCAACGCTCGGACCCGGAAGAGTTTGTGCTCAACGCCCGAAGGCATTCGATCTGAAGGCAGGTGGACGGCAAGCTCGTTCCCACCCTGTCTGATTGTGCTCAACGCCCGAAGGCATTCGATCTGAAGGCAGCCGAACCGGGGGCCGGGTCACATCCGATTCGTCTTGTGCTCAACGCCCGAAGGCATTCGATCTGAAGGCAGCAGGTGGTGCAGGCGTAGCGCGGGGATTCAAGGGTGTGCTCAACGCCCGAAGGCATTCGATCTGAAGGCAGGGACCGCTTCCTTCACTTGCTCCAAGCTGACCTCATTGTGCTCAACGCCCGAAGGCATTCGATCTGAAGGCAGCTACACGGCGGAGATCGATGACATCGCCGTGCGCGTGTGCTCAACGCCCGAAGGCATTCGATCTGAAGGCAGAACCGGAAGGTGGTCAAGGGGAGCGTCTCGTACGGCTGGTGCTCAACGCCCGAAGGCATTCGATCTGAAGGCAGACGGACGAACCATGAATCCAGGCCGCGCGAGATCCGTGCTCAACGCCCGAAGGCATTCGATCTGAAGGCAGCCGACCCACCACAACGACGGCGGTGACCTTGTTGGCGTGCTCAACGCCCGAAGGCATTCGATCTGAAGGCAGACGCGAGGGCCCAGGCGCGGAACGTCGCATCGTTCGAGTGCTCAACGCCCGAAGGCATTCGATCTGAAGGCAGCCCTCCGCCAGCAGCAGGGCGACGGCCTTGTCGCGGTGCTCAACGCCCGAAGGCATTCGATCTGAAGGCAGTCTGGAGGGTCCCGGTCTCCGGCGGAACCGCATCGGGTGCTCAACGCCCGAAGGCATTCGATCTGAAGGCAGGAGGATGGCCGCCTCCTTGTTGGCCTCGGCCGGATTGTGCTCAACGCCCGAAGGCATTCGATCTGAAGGCAGGGGGCTACGGCCACGCCCTCCCCTCCGGCCTCACCTCGTGCTCAACGCCCGAAGGCATTCGATCTGAAGGCAGACTGCATGAAGGCGGCTGGCATACCATCCGGGGAGCGTGCTCAACGCCCGAAGGCATTCGATCTGAAGGCACCGCCCCCTGCCTAATTAGATTAATGTGCTCAACGCCCGAAGGCATTCGATCTGAAGGCAGATTACCCGACAGCAGCTGGATGCTGCCGCCCGTGCCGCGTGCTCAACGCCCGAAGGCATTCGATCTGAAGGCAGAAGGGCCTCACCCCGCACCGCCTCCGGGGGAGCTAGTGCTCAACGCCCGAAGGCATTCGATCTGAAGGCAGGCGCCTGGAGGCCATGGGCGACAAGATGGAGGCCATGTGCTCAACGCCCGAAGGCATTCGATCTGAAGGCAGCCGCCTTGATCTTCTCTCTCCTGTCGGGATTCGCCTGGTGCTCAACGCCCGAAGGCATTCGATCTGAAGGCAGCCCCCTGATCCCACAGTAGTTACGTAACAGGGGATGTGCTCAACGCCCGAAGGCATTCGATCTGAAGGCAGCAGGCGGCAGTGGCAAGGTCGGCAGTGGCAAGGTTTTTGTGCTCAACGCCCGAAGGCATTCGATCTGAAGGCAGCCAGCAGGAGCCTACGTGTCCACCACTCTTACGCGGTGCTCAACGCCCGAAGGCATTCGATCTGAAGGCAGCGCGTCAGGGTGTCGCCCTCCGAAATTAATCGGCAGTGCTCAACGCCCGAAGGCATTCGATCTGAAGGCAGCGCACCACGGCGCCCCGGTGCAGGCCATCTGCCAGAGGTGCTCAACGCCCGAAGGCATTCGATCTGAAGGCAGCAGGGCCAGTCGACGCTCCATCTGCTCGGCCACCACCTGTGCTCAACGCCCGAAGGCATTCGATCTGAAGGCAGGACGATGAAGTCCCAGGGCAAGCAGGACTACGCGAAGTGCTCAACGCCCGAAGGCATTCGATCTGAAGGCAGTTCGACGGGGCGCCCGCGGCGGTCAGGATGTCGAAGTGCTCAACGCCCGAAGGCATTCGATCTGAAGGCAGCCGGAGGTCGCGTCGTCGTGAACCCGAGCTGTCTGTGCTCAACGCCCGAAGGCATTCGATCTGAAGGCAGTGAAGAGTACGGGAAGTGACGAGAAGAAGAAAGATCGGTGCTCAACGCCCGAAGGCATTCGATCTGAAGGCAGCGAGCCAGCACACGCGCACCGGGGCCACCACCAGGTGCTCAACGCCCGAAGGCATTCGATCTGAAGGCAGGCCGCGAGACCTGGTTTGTAAAAGACATGCTGATCGTGCTCAACGCCCGAAGGCATTCGATCTGAAGGCAGAACACAGCTTTAGAAAGTCTGGCATGCCGACTAAGAGGTGCTCAACGCCCGAAGGCATTCGATCTGAAGGCAGCGTAGTGACTGGGGAAAATACGAACGCGGCCTGTTGTGCTCAACGCCCGAAGGCATTCGATCTGAAGGCAGCACTGGACGCCGCGAGTTGCTGGATCAAGGTCTTGTGCTCAACGCCCGAAGGCATTCGATCTGAAGGCAGCCGAAGACGCTCACAAGTTGACGATCCAGAACGACTCGTGCTCAACGCCCGAAGGCATTCGATCTGAAGGCAGCCAGCAGGAGCCTACGTGTCCACCACTCTTACGCGGTGCTCAACGCCCGAAGGCATTCGATCTGAAGGCAGCGCGTCAGGGTGTCGCCCTCCGAAATTAATCGGCAGTGCTCAACGCCCGAAGGCATTCGATCTGAAGGCAGCGCACCACGGCGCCCCGGTGCAGGCCATCTGCCAGAGGTGCTCAACGCCCGAAGGCATTCGATCTGAAGGCAGCAGGGCCAGTCGACGCTCCATCTGCTCGGCCACCACCTGTGCTCAACGCCCGAAGGCATTCGATCTGAAGGCAGGACGATGAAGTCCCAGGGCAAGCAGGACTACGCGAAGTGCTCAACGCCCGAAGGCATTCGATCTGAAGGCAGTTCGACGGGGCGCCCGCGGCGGTCAGGATGTCGAAGTGCTCAACGCCCGAAGGCATTCGATCTGAAGGCAGCCGGAGGTCGCGTCGTCGTGAACCCGAGCTGTCTGTGCTCAACGCCCGAAGGCATTCGATCTGAAGGCAGTGAAGAGTACGGGAAGTGACGAGAAGAAGAAAGATCGGTGCTCAACGCCCGAAGGCATTCGATCTGAAGGCAGCGAGCCAGCACACGCGCACCGGGGCCACCACCAGGTGCTCAACGCCCGAAGGCATTCGATCTGAAGGCAGGCCGCGAGACCTGGTTTGTAAAAGACATGCTGATCGTGCTCAACGCCCGAAGGCATTCGATCTGAAGGCAGAACACAGCTTTAGAAAGTCTGGCATGCCGACTAAGAGGTGCTCAACGCCCGAAGGCATTCGATCTGAAGGCAGCGTAGTGACTGGGGAAAATACGAACGCGGCCTGTTGTGCTCAACGCCCGAAGGCATTCGATCTGAAGGCAGCACTGGACGCCGCGAGTTGCTGGATCAAGGTCTTGTGCTCAACGCCCGAAGGCATTCGATCTGAAGGCAGCCGAAGACGCTCACAAGTTGACGATCCAGAACGACTCGTGCTCAACGCCCGAAGGCATTCGATCTGAAGGCAGGATCACAAATTTAGGAACATTTCGCGCGATCTGCAAGTGCTCAACGCCCGAAGGCATTCGATCTGAAGGCAGCTGCCGGTAGGCTGCTCGCTCGGCAGGAGGCAGCACAGGTGCTCAACGCCCGAAGGCATTCGATCTGAAGGCAGCGCCTGGCTGCGTGTGATTTTGCGGAGGCCGTGCTGGTGCTCAACGCCCGAAGGCATTCGATCTGAAGGCAGCCGCCTGATCCTCCCGGGGTACCAGGCGTTGCCGGGCGTGCTCAACGCCCGAAGGCATTCGATCTGAAGGCAGGAGACGGCCATGCTGGAAGCCCGCTACGCCTACGGGTGCTCAACGCCCGAAGGCATTCGATCTGAAGGCAGATGGTGGAGGGACCCGGTCTCCGTGAAACTCACCCGTGCTCAACGCCCGAAGGCATTCGATCTGAAGGCAGCGCCCCCAAGGAGCCGTGATGGTGCGCCCGGAAAACGTGTGCTCAACGCCCGAAGGCATTCGATCTGAAGGCAGTGCCATAAATGTAAACATATAATTTATTGAAGTTTCAAATACCTGTTTCATGGATATCCGTCCCTACCCCTCAAGATGGCCCCAGGGAAATGCTCAGATTAGCGGGATCCCTTGTATTTCCTTGATCCGGCAGCATTCATGGACTGGGGCGAGACGGATGGTTCTGAACTCTTTGATAAGTCTTGAGATGAGTCGGTCGCGATCCCCCCCGGGCTGGGGTGCTTGAGGCTTTGCCCCGAAATCCGAAATCCCAAGGGTGCTTCCTCTTTCCAATCTCGTTTGCCCTTCCGGTCTTGGATGCGGGCTTGGCAGGACGGGCACAAATGGATGATCAGCAGTCCGTCCAGGGGAGCCATGATTCGACTCAACTCCCAGCGGAGACGAGCGAGGGCACGGCCGCTCAGGAAGGTGCGGAACACGGAGTACTGAATCCGCTCGCCGAAGCCTTCCAGACATTTCGCCACCTTGGCCCGCTTCTTGTCGTCGGCCACGTCGTAGGCCACCAGATACCAGTGGCGTTCCGGAGGATGCTTCACCGGAGGCTCCAGCGGGCGAAGAGGCCTGGGTGTCCCATCCAGCTCTTCTCCAGCAGCCGCGCTTCCAGTTCCATCAGACGGTGATAACTGAGGCTGTAGCCAAGGACTGGATGGCGCCAGGTTTCTGCCTTCCTTCCCTCGAACAGGGAGATGGCTTGCTCCCGTCCTTCCTCGTTCAGGTAGATTGCCGGGCCCAGGCGCCGGAAGTGGCGTTCGGCATCCCATTGGCGGCGGTTGAGGCTGGCGATCACCACCATGTCCACCAACGGGACTCGGAACAATTCCATCAGATCCAGAGCCAGGGGGTAAGCCGCTGAACGGGCGGTGTGAAATAGCCCGAAAGCGGGTTCCAGTCCTACGGCGAGGATCGCAGCCACCACGTCTCGGTAGAGGAGCGAGTAGCCGAAGGAAAGCAGGGCATTGACGGGATCCTCGGGGGGCCTTCGGCTGCGTCCCAAAAAACGTAAAGATTCCGGCAATTCTGGGAGAAGAAGGCTGTCCAGGCAACCGAAATACGCTTGCCCAGCCAATCCTTCTACCCCGCGCAGGTCGTCGAAACTGGATACGGCAGACAGGCCTGCCAAACAGGCTCGGAGGTCCTTCACGCGTCGGAGCACATGATCTGTTCGATCCCGTCCCCGGGTGGCTCGCAGCAGAAAACCAATCTGCATTCGAACCTTCCCCCTGACCAGCTCCTTTGAGCGTTCCAGTCGAAAGGCTGGATCACGCAACGCCTCGTACTGGCGGATGCGGCGTTGAACGCCTCCCGAACCGGCGGCGCATCCGCCCAGGTACCGGCCTCCCGCGCCCAACCAATGGACATTGATGTCCCGGGCAAAACAAAGATGAAGGGCCTGGGTGGAAGCTTGGGCATAGCCGTGAATCACGATCTGCTCCACCTGCTCCACGGGAAAGCGCTCCTCAGGGCCTTCCAGGGGGCGTACCACCAGCTGGTCTCCGGAACGCCCGAGCTGGGAACCATGCCCCAGGACATGTAAAGTGAGCCGGTCATGGTGCTGGGGGTAGAGGCGCAAAGGCTCCCAGTCCTCGCGCTGCTGGAACCGTTCCTCCTCTGGAAGGCAGACTGGGGCCAGGCTGCAATGGATGCAACGCTGGGCATGGGGTGTGACGGATGGGCGTTCCGGCGTGTTCCGCAGGAGACTCATCTCCCTCAGCGCGGTTTCCAGTTCCTGAAGCAAGGAAGCGTCCACGGGGACCACCACGCGTTTATGGTCTGCGTGGTAGCGGATGTGGGCTTCGAGTACGGGCTCTCCAAGGTGCTCCGCCAGAAGGGCGCCGTAGGCGGCAGATTGGAGGCGGTCGCTCTCCCATGCCTCAGCCCCACGTTCGCCTTTGCGGCTGCGCCCCTTCTTGTGCTCCACCACGATCCACCGCCCGTCCCGGTGGCGGCAGGCGTCCAGTTTCCCTTTCAAACCCCAAGTTTCGCTTTCCAGGGTGAAGGTGTGGAGATCGCCTTCTTCCTTCGCTTCCAATTGCTCATGCAGTTCTCTTCCCTCGAAGATCCGCTCATCCGCGACGCGGATCTCCTCAATTTCTTCGAGGTAGAAAAGTCGGGGGCAGTACGCCCAGGCATGGACCGCCATGGCTCGTGTGAGGGTCATGACGCGAGGATCCGAGGGAGCCGTTCAGGCGAAGGTGCGGAGGTGATGTCCACCAAGTTGCCCACGGCGTAACGGGTGCCTGCCATGCCCACATGATCGACCCAGACCGGCAGCGTATGGCTGCCTTTGGGATCCTCTAGGAAGACGCGGCAAGCCGTGGGGGGAACGCCATCGTCAATCAACCAGGCATCGTTGATGAGGTGAGTGCTTTCACCGAGGGACCACCCCCCGAAACGCTGAATGCGTTCCGGGTGGATAAAGGCCTCTCGAATGCGATCCTCTAGGCGAGAGCCCGATTCTTCGCTGCTGTCGCACCAGATCATCAAATCCGCCTGGCACCAGAGTTGTTGAAGGTCGGGGCGCGCGTTCTGGCTATTGCCCTGGGGCGTCTTGGGATCCTTCACTTTCCAGAGGGTGCGCAGCACCGTGCTGAGGTGGGGCTGGTTCAAGAGGCCCGAGGTCACGCGTGAACCCTCGTGAACTCGGCGGTCCACCTCGCCGACGAAGGAGAGCAGGGCTCCGTAACAGGTGGCCGGGGGTGGAAGGGTTTCCGTTTCCCAGAACTCCCGGGCCCGCCCCTTCCGCCAGCAGGCGACCGGGACGGTAAGCCGGAGGCCGATCATGACAAGTCGACCTTCGCGATGGCTGCTTCGCAGGCGGCCTTCACACCTTGTTCAGGGCTGGACTGGCCCAGGAGCTTGAGGGTGTCCGCGTCCAAGCCAAACAGCACGGCGCCGCCGAGGAAGATCTCCTCGGGAAGGATGTCCTTCTGGCGCACCCTCTGGATCAGGGCATTCAGGTTGACCGACCCATCCTCGTTGAGATCGAAGCAATAGAGCAGGCGGGGCGCGGGGTCATGGGTGACGCGGAGCACCGCGCTGTCGGGGCTGAAGTCGAAGAGGAAACGAGCGTGGTTGCCCGCCACGGGCCCCAGGGCGCAGATGGCCCTCAGGGCCGTGGCCGCACGCTTCTGATCCTTGAGCTGACCTGGCGTGAGGCTCAGGCCGTACTGATAGCGCGTGGCGTGCATCTCCGTTCCGTAGGGCACGGGATTGGATCCCTTCTTCTGAGCAGAAGGCGTGGCGCCGGGACTGGCGGCGTTGAAGGTGGCATCGCCCAGCCAGGGGGAAAGGCTCACGGCGCGACTGACTTCCAGCAGGCTCCGCCGAACCTTGGTATTTTTTTCTCCTTCTTCCCCGGCAGCCTTGGCGGACATGAAACCGAGGAGATCGTCGTCGAGGAATTTCGACCAGTCCTTGAATTCAGGATCCAACCAGGTATTGCTACGGCTAGGATCATCATAGGTTCGGTTGAGCTTTTCTCCGGATTCCTGAAAACGGCTCCGCAGGGCGAATCGGATGGATTCCGCAGAAACGGTGCTGTGGACCTTTCCCGTGCCCCAGACCAGTTTTTGGAGCGTCGTGATGTTGCCCTCGGTGAGTCCGCGGTTGTTGGCGGCAACACCGTGGGGGGTGAGCAGGGCAGCGTGGATGTGCAGGGCCATGATGATCTCCTTGAAGTGGGGGTTATTCGGCAGAAATTTCCGTTGCGTCTTCGGCGTGTTCTTCCTCTTCGGAGCGTTGTCCCTTGTAGCTGGCAAGGGCCACCAGAGCGAGATCCCGGGCCAGTGCCCATTTGGGGCCATGAACCAGGGCCATGACTTCGGACCAGTGCGCCTGGAGCGTCGGAAGGGAACCCGACCGGCTCCAGAGATCTGCGAAGGCCGAGCGTACCTGGTCCTGGGTCTTGGCGCTGGAGAAGGCCACGCGAATACGCTGGCGCTCGTCTTGGAATCGTTTTTTCAGATCGCCCCCAAGGGCCTTCTGGGTCTGGGATATTTTTCCGAACTGGTTGCGAATGGCCTCGTGAGTGGCGGCCACCAGTCGCTGCTCGGTACCAGAAAGTTGTTCGGTCATGCGGATCAACCCTTGCCTTTCTGAATGTTGAAGGGCCCCGAGATTGCTTTTCTCGGAACTCCGGTAGGTGTGGAGGAAGCGCGTCTGCTTTTGCTCTGTGATGGTGTGGATCGCAAATCCTTGGTACCACGGCCTCCCCCGGGCGAGGTTGTCCGCCGCGAAGGCGCGAAGATGGCTTGGTTTGATCCAGGTGGTCCCTTGTTTGGTTGAGATCAGCCTTGGCTTCAGTTCAGAACGAATAGTTCGGAAGAGTTCCATGCGATCTTTCTGGAACTGTCCGACTGTTACCAACGCAGCCCGATATTTCTGCTTCTTGTCCCAGGCCATGGACTCCAGCAAGGTCCCGTGGAGGGAGGCCACGAAGGGTTGCTCCATCGATTCCATCAGGAGCGACATCTCCGCCAGCAAGAGCGCGTCTCCAAGGCTGGCGGGGGCCGTATCGGTCGGGGATGCTGGGAGAAGGCGTGGGAGCTTTTTGGCGAACGAGATCAAATGGTTGGGCTCGGGGATGATGAGGAAGCCGCCACCATTGCCCTCTGGAAGGCTGATGCATCCCACCAGGCTGAAAAGCGCCGCCACAGCCTCCTGGGGCGCATAGGCTGCCCTGGTGGCGCCGAAGGCGACATGGCGTTGGGCCGCACCTGGGCAAGCCCAGCCTGCCAACTCGACCGAAGTGCCCTTTGCGAGTGCCTGAAGCATATCTTTTATTGCCTTGGCATGGGCATAGCTTGCAAAGGGCTGGTACCCCAAGGCAATGGGGCCTTCCCCTTGATCAACGCTGAGCACTTTGGGAGAACCATCTTTTTCGGTGGATTTCCCATGCTGGAGAAAGGTTCGTTTCAGCCCTTCCTGCAAGCGCAGAGGTACCACTTTGGTTCCATCGAAAGGTTCCAAATGCGCGCCGGGTAGATAGATGACGCCGTGGGAAATCCTAAAGGAACCTTCCCACAGAGCTTTCAAGGTGGGCTCCAGTCCGCCCTCGGGCCAGGAGATGACAACGCGATGCGCTTCGATGGTGGCTTGCCCCGGCCCCAAGGGGACCACCACGCCCTCCTCCCATTTGGTTTCTCTCGATCGTTCCCGCAGGATCGCCCGGAGGCTGGCGGCGAGCCCTCCCAGGCCTGCCCGGAGAATGGGGGTCATGCCGGGACCATGGAGCCGAAGGTCCAGGCTGCCGCTTCCACCCTTTTTTGCCTGGGACTTCTTTTGCGGTTTGGAAGCAGTTCCTGCTACTGCCATGCAGCACCTCGCAGGGGGTCGTAGGTGATGAGGGTGGATGGGGCGATCAGGAGGTGGCCTCGCTCGAGCAGGCCCCTTCGTTGGGATTTGGGTGGCATGGGGATGAGGCAGGCAGATGCGGGGTATTCGCGACGCTGGACTTTGGGCCAGTCTTCTTCGAGAAGGACGCTCATGCCAGGAGTGGGCTCACGGATGGAGCCGGGTCTCGTCCAGAGGTCTTCATCCAGCCAATAGGCGGAAGCGTTTCCTCCTTGATTTCGTGAGTCCTGTTGCCAGTCATCGAGAAGGTCTTGCTGGGAAAGGGGGCCATCTCCCAGTCTGGCGAGCCAATCACGGGCTTCCTGGAGTTCCTGGTCGGTGTACGGCATAGCATCTTCCGGCTCAACGATCACGAAAGGACAGGTCGGACCCCCAGGCTCGGCTCTGCGGTTGAGCCGTCCTAGGCGCTGGATCATGGCGGGGACGGGGGCCCGGTCCATCACGAGGAGGCTCGCAGACAGGTCGAGGCTCATCTCTGCTACTTGGGTGGTGGAAGCAAAGGCCGGTCCCGGCGCGCAAAAGGCTTCCACCACGTCCCGATGGCGGTCGAGGCGATCCAGGTAGCGGTAGCGGCTGTGGTAGCGCAAAGGGCCCCAGATGCGGGTTTCGGCCTGATCGGCGACGGCCTGACAGCGCGCGACGGTGTTGGAAACCCAGAGCACTTTGCCGCCCGCTTTGAGGCTGGTTGTCGCTGCCTCCCAGGGATCACCCTGGAGCCTGTGGTAGCGCGGAAGCGTCTCCAGTCCTTCGGGCCCTGGAATCACCTCCAGTCCTCTCTGGTGAAGGCGTTGGCAAAGAGATTCCAGGGCCTGCTGGCGGCCCGCCTGGAGGCTTGCCGTCATGAAGAGGCATGGCAAACCGGGATGCGCTTCGAGAAAACGGAGCAGGCAGGCGAAAAGCCGGTCGTCGTAGGCGTGGAGTTCGTCAAAGACCAAGGCGCCATCGCAGATTCCTGGATAGGCGTAGTGCCCGGCCCGCTGGTTCTGCATGAGGCCCAGCACCGTATCCACGGTGGCGACCACGGTATCCGCGGCCCAGCCTCGCAAGGCGAGTTCCCGGGCCCGCTGGCGGTCATCTTCGCCTTCTTCCCCGGTTCCCAGAATGGCCAGATCCAGTTCTGCCCGAGAGTGGACCAAGGCACCTTCCAGGTCGGCTTCCAGTACGTAGTCTCGGAACCCTTCTGTGGCCGTGCCGGTGGTGGGGTAGGTAAGCCAAAGCTGGCGCCCGGCGTGTTGGCGGGCTCCCCACGCGCAGGCCCCGGCCGTCTTCCCTGTCCCGCATCCAGCCTTGAGGAAGGTCCATGGGGCCGTACTGCTGGCGGCGGCCTCCTGGAAAGGGCGGAGAGGGCGGCTTTTGAGTTTCTTGCGAAGCAAGGTCCACCGGTCTTCTTCGGTCGCGCGGGTGCCCAGGGCAGATGCAATCCAATCGGCGTCTTTCTGCTCTTTGGGGAGGGCCGATCCGGCCATGTCGGCGGCGATCAACAGCGCTTTGGCGATGGCGAGGATGCGCTGCTGGTATTGGGAAAGCGAGGGGCTTCCGTCTTCAAGGGTCTCGATGGCATCCGTCATGGCCATTTTCAGCGTGCTGGAACGGAGTGTCATGGCACCCAGTCTTGGCAGCTCCGTTTTCGCGCCTCCGGGGACAAGCGTCATCCACTCCTGGAAGTCGGGATGATCCAGGTGTAGAAGACTCTGTCCTGCTTCATCGCTGATGGCTGGGGTGGCCTGATCGTGAAACTTCCTGTGATGACCCGCTGCACATGCCGCCACCATCCATCGTTCGATGGCGTCCGGTAGATGGGCCGCCAGAAAGTCCTTGAGTGGCCCGGTGGCGAGGTACCAGCTCACGGCTTCGTGTCGGAAAGGTTGATGCCACTCCTCTCCATGCACCCCCCTCTGGAAGTGCTCCATGACTTTCCCGATGTCGTGCCACCAAGCCGCGAAGCGCACGATGCGTTCAAGAAGGGGTAAGTGCTCATTGGGAAGTCCCGTTGATCTCAGCGCCGCCTGGCCACGCCTGGCCAACAGGCGTTCCGCTGCCTCCATGACATGGCAGGTATGCCATGCCAGCGTCGGGATGGGGGTCTGGTCCTTCCCGCAACTTTTTGCGAGAAGGTGCCTAGGCATTGCTTTTTCCTCCCACCCGAACGAAGATCCCGCATCCGAAAGCGCGCCTTCCGCCAAAGCCATTCTCTTGAAGGCGCAAACTATCCTCCTCACTCACTCCAGTTGCCATTACCTCGAAGCCCAGGATCTGCTTGCCATGAATCCGGATGGTTCGCGGCTTTCGGATTTGCCATGTCACTGCGGGATACCCTTGCTTCAGATGGTGATCCAGCTGGGTCCTGGCTTCCTCCCAAGCGATCGTGGCGAAATGGAGCGTGACGCTCCTTGCCCACAGGTTCCTGGAGGGGGTCAGCATGTGAAGGTTCGGGCTTCCGAGGCAGAGGGGAGCACCCAATACGGAAATGGATCGACCGGCGAGGGGCATCACCATGGGGAGATGCTCGGCGTTCAGGCGGAGCCTGAGGCCGCCCTGTTTCGCATCCAGCAGGAGCATGCCTCCAGGAAGAGGTTGCCCGCGCAGAGAGTGAATGCCGAGTCCGGGGAGGTCTTCCAGCGCGGGAATGACTCGTTTAAGCGCACCGTACAGTCCGTGTCCGTGGTCTACAGGGACTGCCCTCGCTCCGGTGAGGGGAAATACAAGTTCAAGGTGCATGGGGGCCTCCCTGAATTGCCATCAATGATATTCCGATCAACTTTAGCGAGACGAATGCGACAATGAGCGTCCAAAACGCGCTAGACAACTAAGTTTATTAAATGGTGTTTTTATGTGGAAAAGGCGGAAATACGATTGGCATGGGATGTCTGTTTGCGTCTTAATTCAGGTAATGGGGGCTTGAATCTTGCCGCCGTTCTGCTTCGCTCAAGGAGTTTCCATGCGCCGTCGTGACATCGCCTTCGTCTGCCTCGGCTTCGCGGCGCTTGTGGGCGGGGTGATGTGGGCACTCTCGACGCAGGCACGGTGGGTGCGGGAGTCGAAGCCGATCCAGGTGCGGCGGCCGGAGGCGGGGAAGGAGGTTCCCGAGGAGGCTCCGCCGGCGCCGTCCGGCGGGGCGCAGGTGGTGGGGACGGTGGACGACGATACGCGGGCGGCGATGGCGAAGGGGTTGGGTAATCGGAAGGGCGGGCAGCCGCGGTCGGCTCCACCGGGGAGGAAACAGCCCTGAGGCGCGTGCCCTTGCCGGAGGGCGCTGTTTGGGGCAAGGTGTCTGAACTGTGATGACCCTTTCCTTCCGCTTTTTTGCTTTCCGCTTTCGCGCCTCGGGCGCGGGGACGGGCGGCGTCTAGAATCGGAACCGCTTCCTTCCCGCCCCCGAGACCGCATGGCTCGGGGGTTTTTCTTTGTGGGAGATCCCGTGACCCAACCCGACCCGACTTCCCTGGAGGCCCTTCGCCGGGCCATCGACGCCGTGGACGACGAAGTTCTGGAACTGCTGAACCATCGCGCGGCGCTGGCCGCCGACGTGGGGCGTCTCAAGGCACAGGCCGCTCCGGAAGCGCCGTTCCACGCGCCCCGGCGGGAGCGGGACGTGCTCGCGCGGCTGGGCGCCGCCAATCCAGGACCGTTTCCCGGCGCCGCGGTGCGGACGGTATTCCAGGAAATCATGAGCGCCTGCCTCAGCCTGGAGAAGCCGCTCCGCGTGGCTTTCCTCGGGCCGGAGGGCAGTTTCAGCCATCTGGCCGCCCGCCATCAGTTCGGCGGCTCCAGCCATGCGCTGCCGCAGGGGACCATCGAAGCGGTGTTCGGAGCAGTGGACCGCGGGCGCGCCGACTACGGGGTGGTGCCCGTGGAGAACGCCACGGAAGGGGCCGTGGATTCCACCCTCGACGCGTTTCTCGACAGCCCGTCGCGGATCTGCGCCGAGATTCTCCTGCCGGTGGACCAGGCCCTGCTCCTGCGGCCGGACCTCGATCTGGCCGCCGTCCGCCGCGTCTATTCCCATCCGCAGGCGCTGGGACAGTGCCGCCGCTGGCTGGAGGTCCATCTGAGCCAGGCCGATCGGGTGGAGGCGCCCTCCACGTCCGAAGCGGCGCGGCTGGCGCGGGAGGACGCCGAGGGTGCGGCGGTGGCGTCCGAGCTGGCCGCGGAGCTGTTCGGCCTCAAGGTGGCGGAGGCGCGGATCCAGGACCTGGCCGCCAACGCCACGCGGTTCCTCGTGCTGGGGCCGCGGTCCGCGGAGCCCACGGGCTGCGACCGGACGACCCTCCTCGCCATGGCGCCGGACGGACCGGGCGCGCTCCTGCGCCTGCTGGAGCCGCTCGCCCGCCGCGGCCTCAACCTCAGCCGCATCCAGAGCCGCCCCACCCGGCGGCGCCTGTGGGAATACGCCTTCTTTCTCGACGTGGAGGGCCATGCGGAGGATCCGTCGCTGGCCGAGGCTCTGGACGATCTCCGCGCTGCCTGCGCCTCGCTGAAGGTGCTGGGCAGCTATCCCCGGACGGACGCCTGACCGCTTCTCTCAATGCCAAGGGCTAAAAGCGGAGGAAAACGGAGGAACTGAGAAAAGCGGAGAAAAGCCTTTTCTGTTTTTCTCGGTGGTGTCGCTTTGATATCTCTGGGAAGTCAGGATCCAGGGTTTTTTCACCGCCAAGACACCAAGGGCGCCAAGGAAGTTCTTTTTGCTTTTCTTGGCGGCTTGGTGGTGATCTTTCGCTTTTGAATGCAAAACAGCGGCCCATTGCCAAGGTATGAAAGCGGAGAGCGCCTTTCTCTGTTTTTCTCGGTGATTCCGCGTTCCTCCGCTTTAAGATCGCTTTCCCTTGATCGTTCCCGGCCGCCTACTTCGCCGCGCTCCACGCCATCTGGCCGCGGTAATCGCGGGTCACGAAGGCCTTCTTCTCGGCGGAGTAGTTGCAGCCGCCGCCGGTGGTGGCGGAGCCGACGGCGACGAGGCCCAGGTCGATGTCCGCGGGGAAGGCGCGAAGGGTGCGGTCCACGGCCTGCTGGGCGGTCAGGCCCTTGGCCAGGAGGTCGTAGGCGGTTTTGGCGACGAGGCGCTTGACGATGTCCTCGCCGTTGCCGGTGCAGGCGACGGCGCCTTTGGGACCCGCGTAGATCCCGGCGCCGTAGATGGGCACGTCGCCCACGCGGCCGTAGAAGGTGATGGTGGTGCCGCCGGTGCTGATGGCCGCGGCGAACCGCCCGGCGGCATCGCGGGCCACGCAGCCCACGGTGTCGGACGGGCCGAGCGCCTCCTTCAGCGGCGTGGGGAAGTTCCAGGCCTTCTTCCAGTCGTAGCGCGTCCATGCGGCGAGCCGGCCGGGATCCTCGCCCTGGAGGATGCGCTGTACCTTCCGGAAGCGGGCGGTGTTCTCGGCGCAGGTGGGATCGTAGTCCGGGAAGCCCATGGCCCGCGCGAACCGGGTGGCGCCCTCGCCCACGATAAGGATGTGGGGCGTGTCCATGACCTTGCGGGCCACGAGGACGGGGTTCTTCACGCGCTCGATGGCGGCCACGGCCCCGAAGCCGCCCGTCACGCCGTCCATGCATGCGGCGTCCATCTGGATGGTCTTCCCGTCGAGGCGGATGTTGGCGCCGGTGCCGGCGTTGAAGCGGGGATCGTCCTCCATCACCACCACGCCCGCCAGGGCCGCGTCCAGGGCGCCGCTTCCGGCCTTCAGCGCCGCCAGGGCCTTCGCCGCGGCGCGGTCCGTGCCGTCCATGAGGGCGCGGAGGCTCCCGGCGCCGCCGTGGACGACGGTTGCGGGAGGCGCCGCCGCGAGGAGCGGAGCCAGGGCAAGGGGGAGGAGGAAAGGAAGGCGCATGGGAGCCTCGGGGTCAGCCGCCGATGTGGGACATTTCGACTTTGGGGAGGGACGGGGGCGCGGCGTGGCGCCGTTCCGAATAGCGGTCCTCGCGGCGCTTCCAGCGGGAGGCGACCAGGGCCGCAAGGTCCGCGTCGCTGCGGCCGGCGCGGAGGAAGGCCCGAAGGTCGAGCCCTTCCGCCGCGAAGAGGCAGGTGTACAGCCGGCCGTCGGCGGATAGGCGGGCCCGGTCGCAGTCCCGGCAGAAGGGGGCGGTGACGGAGGCGATGAAGCCGACCTCGCCCCGGCCATCGCGGTAGCGCCACTCCTGGGCCACGGCGCCCGCGGGCGGAGCCACGGGTTCCAGAGGCCAGCGGGCGTGGATGGCGCGGCGGGCTTCCGCGGCGGGCACCACGTCCTCCGCCCGCCAGCCGTTGGTGGTGCCCACGTCCATGAACTCGATGAAGCGCAGGAGGTGGCCCTCCGCCCGGGCGAAGGCGGCGAGGTCGAGGATCTCGTCGTCGTTCACGCCCCGCTGGAGGACGCAGTTGAGCTTGAGGGGGCCGAACCCCGCGGCCCGGGCGGCTTCCAGCCCTTCCAGCACGCGAGCGAGGGGCAGGTCCGACCCGCTGAGGCGCCGGAAGCGGTCGGGCCGCAGGGTGTCCAGGCTGACGGTCACGCGGCGGAGGCCCGCGGCGCGCAGGTCCGCGGCCAGGTCGGGAAGCAGCACGCCGTTGGTGGTGAGGGCGAGGTCCTCCAGCCCGGGCAGGGCCGCCAGCATCCCGACGAGGACCGGCAGGTCCCGGCGCAGCAGGGGCTCGCCGCCGGTGAGGCGGATCCGCGCGACGCCCTGGCCCACGAAGATCCGCGCCAGGCGGGCGATCTCCTCGAAGCTGAGCAATTCCTCCCGCGGGAGAAAGGGGTGGCCGGGCCCGAAGGCGCCCTCGGGCATGCAGTAGGGGCAGCGGAAGTTGCACCGGTCGGTGACCGACAGGCGCAGCGCCCGGAGAGGGCGGCCCAGGGCGTCGAGGGGCTCCATAGATCCCCCAGCATAAATCCTCCCGGCAGGTCACAATGGGTGGTTTGGATGGACCTGAGAACATGGGCTTTTTCGATCGATTCCGTTCCCGCGCCGAGGCGGCGCCCCTGCCGGACCTGACGGTCCTGCTGGAGGCGCGGGGCGTGTCCGCGTCTCTCCCGGGATTGGAGGCGCTGCTTCCGGCCTTCGAGGCCCACCGGCAGGCGGACGAGCGCGAGGCCTGGGCCGATGCGGTGGCGGCGGTCCACGCGGCGGGGCTGCCCCTGCCGGAGCCCTGGATCGATGCCCAGGACCACCTGCTGCCGGAACTCGTCCCTTCCTGGCTGGCGGAACGGGAAGGCCGCTGGAGCCGCGGCTTCATCGACGGGCTGAGCCAGCGGATCCGCGTGGGCGAGGTGGTGATGCCCGCCGCGTGGCTGAAGCTGTGGGACCAGCCTGCCGACGACGTCCTGGAGCTGGCCCTGGACCGCCTCCGCCAGCGCAGCGCCGGGACCTTCGAACGCCTGCCCTCGGGCATCTACCGCAGTCCCTGGCGGGACGGCGCCGACGCCGCGCGGCTGCTGCTGCCCGAGGTGTGGCACGGCATCTTCAAGGATCAGCATCCCTTTTTCGCCGTTCCCGCGGCGGACGCGCTGCTCGCGGCGCCCCAGATCCTGCTGCCCAAGCTGATGGACGAAGTGGGCCGCGTGATGCAGGCCGGCGCGCCTCCCCTCCAGGTGGCGGTGCTGGAGCGGATCGGCGACAAGCTGATGACCGCGCGGCTCCAGGATCCGCATCCCATGGCGGCGCCCCAGAAGGAACTCAAGCACATGGATTTCCTGGAGGCCCTGCGGAACCAGGAGCAGGATCTGGACCCGGCCCTGGGCCGTCCCGCGCCCGTCAGCCTGGTCAAGACCGGGCAGGGGAAGCCGATGACCCTCGCGCTATGGGCCGCGGGCGCCCCCGCGCTGCTGCCGGAGACGGACCTCATCGGGTTCGTGGACGGGAGCGGCCAGCCCCTGGGGATCTTTCTCCGCCAGACCCTCCCGCGCATTCACGAGCTGCGCGGCGCAGCGGTGGACATCTGGGGTCCGCGGCGGGTGCGCTACGAGGGCTTCCCCACCGCCGAGCAGGTGGCCCGGCTGGAGACCTTCGCCACCGCCGACCAGATGCGGAATCTGCAAAGTGGATCCGGGCGACCCGCCGCCAAGGCGCCTGCCGCGGGGGCTCCCTCCGGCGGCCCCTTCGCGGCCACGTCCCTCCCCCGCCACCTGCGCGGCGCGGGACTGGGAGTTCAGGACGGGGAATGATCCTGCCTGGGCCGCTTCCCGCCGTTCAGGAGCCGCCGGCCATCCAGGCCGTCACTTCCCAGGCAGCGTGCCAAGCGAGCGTGGTCCTGGTGCACAGTCGGCTGGGAGGTGCCCGGGTCCACCAGGGCAGCGGTGTGGTGGTGGCACCCGAGCTGGTGGCGACGAACGCGCATGTGGTGGTCGGGGGCGGGGGCATCACCGTTCACCACAATGGCGGGGCCTGGCCGGCGACTCCGGTCCGTCTCGACCCGTCCCTCGACCTCTGTTTACTGGCGGTCCCGGGGCTCACGGCGCCTCCCGCCGTTTCCGCTCCCGATCCTGAAGAGCCGGGTCAAGCGGTTGTGGCGGTGGGCTATCCCGGCGGCCGAGCCACTGTGACGGCAGGGCATCTGCGGGGCATCTGGCATTACGGGAAGAGCCTGCTGCTTCAGAGCGACGCGCCCACTCATCCCGGAAGCAGCGGAGGCGGACTCTTCGATCTGGAGGGACGTCTGCTGGGCTTGACCACGCTCACGTTCACCACCAGCCCGCGCCTCAATTTCTCGGTGCCCTGGACCTCCATCGACGCCCTCCAGACGACGGGAGAGGGGGCTCGCCTGGAGCCGGGCCCTGCCTTGGCGGTGGATCTGATGGAGCGACTGGCCACGGACCCCAGGAACACGCCGCTCTGGGAGGCCGCTGCCCGCCAGTGGGTGAGTGACCGGCCCGACGATGCGCAGGCGTGGCTCGCCCTGGGCCTCGCCCTCGACCAAGCGGTGAGGGGAGATGGAGAGAAGGGTGCGAGCTCCACTGTTTCGATACTGAAGGAGGCGGTGGCGGCCTACCGGCGCTCGCTGGCGCTGCATTCCGAAGCCAGAGCCTGGAACAACCTGGGTGGGGCCCTCGACCTTCTGGACCGGACGGACGAAGCGGAGCGGGCCTACGGTGAAGCACTTGCTCTGGCGCCCCGCTACGCCCTCGCGTGGTTCAACCTCGGGGGCACCCGCCTGAATGCCCGGCGTTTCTCCGAGGCCGCGATCGCCCTGAAGGAGGGGCTCGCGCTCCGCCCGGATGAAGGCGAGGCCTGGGGGCGCCTCGCGACCTGCCAGCGGTTGCAGGGTCAGCGGGAAACCGCGGTCGCCACCTATGAGACCGCCCTCCGCTACCGCCCCCTGGCTGCGGACCTCTGGCTGGAGTTCGGGATGCTGCTGGTGGAGTTGGGCCGAGGGAATCGGATCGCGGAGATCCGGGCTCGCCTGGCTGATCTGGATCCGGAGGCGGAGGTTCGGCTCAAGGGGGCGTGGCAGAGATCTCTTCGGGCCCCTGGAGGCACGGCTTCGGCAAAGCGCGGGCGCTGAGGATTGGCGCCGTACAAAAAACGGCGGCGGTCTTCCGGGACCGCCGCCGCCTGCCGACCCCTTCCAAGGGCGCGCAGCTGATGCTTCCTAGGCCTCCACGGCCGACGGCTTCATCCCGAGGCGCTCGCGGATCAGGCCTTCGACCTCGTCCGCCAGTTCGGGGTTGTCGTTGAACAGCTTCTTCACGTTCTCGGCGCCCTGGCCCAGGCGGCTGTCCTTGTAGCTGTACCAGGAACCGCTCTTCTGGATGATCTCCAGCTGGGTGCCCAGCTCCACCAGCTCGCTGGTGCGGCTGATGCCCTCGCCGTACATGATGTCGAAGGTGGCGATCTTGAGGGGCGGCGCGACTTTGTTCTTCACCACCTTGACCTTGGTCTTCTTGCCGATGACGGAGGAATCCTCGTCCTTGGCGGCGACCAGGGGATCGCCGGTGTTGCCCTTGATGCTCTGGATGCTGCGGACGTCGAGGCGGACGGAGGCGTAGAACTTCAGGGCGTTGCCGCCGGTGGTGGTCTCGGGGTTGCCGAACATCACGCCGATCTTCATGCGGATCTGGTTGATGAAGACGACGCAGCTGCGGGTCTTGTTGATGGTGCCCGTCATCTTGCGGAGGGCCTGGCTCATCAGCCGGGCCTGGAGGCCCACGTGGCTGTCGCCCATCTCGCCGTCGATCTCGGCCTTGGGCACCAGGGCGGCCACGGAGTCCACCACGATGATGTCCAGGGCGCCGCTGCGCACGAGCTGATCGCAGATCTCCAGGGCCTGCTCGCCACTGTCGGGCTGGCTGATGAACAGGTTGGCCACGTCCACGCCCAGCTTCTGGGCGTACTCGGGATCCAGGGCGTGCTCCGCGTCGATGTAGGCGGCGAGGCCGCCCTTCTTCTGGGCCTGGGCCACCATGTGGAGGGCCAGGGTGGTCTTGCCGCTGGCTTCCGGTCCGTAGACCTCGACGACGCGGCCCTTGGGGACCCCGCCGACGCCCAGGGCGGAGTCGAGGGCGATGGACCCGGTGCTGATGACTTCGATCCCCTCGGCCCCGGCCATGCGGTCGCCGAGCTTCATGATCGAGCCCTTGCCGAAGGCCCGTTCGATGTCCGCGACGGTCCGCGAAAGGGCTTTGAGGCGATCGTCTTGCTCAGCCGCGGCCATGGATCCTCCAAAGGGTGTCCTGCAGAATGGCGCCAAAAAGCGAAAAAAACAAGAAATCTTTTTTTAGGCTAGAGGGCCCGCCCGCCGAAGAGGAGAGGTCATGCCCATCGAGCCGCAGTCCTCCTCCGCCCTTCCCGACGCTCCTCTCGGCGCGCCGGGGGAGGGGATGGAGGTCGTTTCCCCGGCGCCCGTCTTGCCCGCCGATTCCGCCACCGGCCCGTCGACCGGGCGCTACCGGGCCCTGGTGGACCACCTCAAGGAAGTGGTGTTCCAGATCGACCGGCAGGGGCAGTGGTCCTTCCTCAATCCCGCCTGGACCCAGCTCACGGGCTTCGGGGTGGAGGAGAGCCTGGGCCAGGCCTTCCTGGGCTTCCTGCACCCGGCCGACAATCCCCGCTACCTCAACATGCTGACCTACGCCGTGGACACGGGGCAGGAGTCCTTCGAGGGCGAGTTCCGCCTTCCCACCAAGGGCGGCGAGGTGAAGTGGGTGGAGGGCTACCAGCGCATCTCCTTCGATCAGGAGGGGGTGCTCCAGGGCATCACCGGCACGTTCACGGACATCACCGAGCGGAAGCACACGGAGATCGTCCTGCGGATGGCCACCAGCCGCCTGCGGACCCTGATCGAGAACATGCAGGCGGGCATCCTGGTGGAGACGGAAGGGCAGCGGATCGCGCTCCTCAACGAGACCTTCTGCCGGATGTTCCAGGTGCCCGTTCCCGCCCACGTGCTGACGGACAGCGAGACCCGCGACCTCATCGAGGAATGCCTGCCCCTCCTGGAAGCGCCGGAGGCCTTCCTGGCCCGCCAGGCGGAGGTGGCCGCGGCGGGGAGCCCCGTCACCGGCGAGGAGTGGCGCCTGAAGGACGGACGCATCCTGTCGCGCGACTTCGTCCCCATCCAGGTGGGCGAGGAATACCTGGGCCACCTGTGGCAGTTCCACGACATCACCGAGCGGCGCCGGGCCGAGCTGAAGCTGGAGGAGGCCGCCCGCGAGCTGGCCCAGGCCCGGGACCGGGCCCTGGAGCTGTCGGGGCTGAAGAGCGAGTTCCTGGCCAACATGAGCCACGAGATCCGCACGCCCATGAACGGGATCATCGGAATGACCGGCCTGCTCCTGGACACGCCGCTCAACGCCGAGCAGCGCCAGTACGCCGAGACCGTCCGCTCCTGCGGCGAGACGCTGCTGACCCTCATCAACGACATCCTGGATTTCTCCAAGATCGAGGCGGGCAAGCTGGAGTTGGAGGCCCTCGATTTCGACCTGCTGAGCGTGATCGAGGACGTGATGAGCGTTCTCGGCGTGAAGGCCCAAGCCAAGGGCGTGGAACTGGGCGTCTTCGTGGATCCCACCACGCCGGGCTTCGTCACCGGCGATCCCACCCGCCTGCGGCAGGTCCTCACCAACCTGATGGACAACGCCCTCAAGTTCACCCACGCCGGGTCGGTGGAGGTCCGCCTCAAGCCCGACACCCGCCCCCGCGCCGGGGGCCTGCTGCGTGTGGAGATCCGCGACACGGGGATCGGGATGAAGCCCGACGTGGTCGAGCGGCTGTTCACGTCCTTCTTCCAGGGCGACAGCTCCACCACCCGCAAGTACGGCGGGACGGGCCTGGGCCTGGCCATCTGCAAGCGCCTGGTCGAGATGATGGGCGGCGACATCGGCGTGGAAAGCACCCTGGGGCAGGGCAGCACCTTCTGGTTCACCCTGGGCCTGGCCGCCCGCGGCTGCGAGCGCCTTCCCCACCGGCCCGCGGGCGGCGTATTCCTGGCGGGCCTTCCCCCGGCCACCACGCGGCTGGTGGAGGAGCAGCTCCGGGCGTGGCGGATGGAGCCGCGGATCCTCCCCGTGGGGGCCGATCCTGCGGCGTGGCTGAGGAACCATGGGCGCCCCGACGCCCTGGTGATCGTCGGACCCACCTGTCTGGAAGCGGCCCGCGCCGAGATCCGGGAAGGCATTCTGGCGCTGGCGAGCCCCCTCTACCAGCCCGAAGTGCGCGAGGCGGCGGCCCGGCGCGGCGTGCGGGCCTTCCTGCCCCTTCCGGTGCGCCCCACCCAACTGCGGGCGCTCCTCGCCCCGCCGCGCAAAGCCGCGGGCGGCCCGGCCGAAGCGGCGGAGGCCGGTCCCGCGGGCGGGCCCGTGAACGTCCGGGTGCTGCTGGCGGAGGACAACCTGGTGAACCAGAAGGTGGCGCTCACGATGCTCTCCCGCTTCGGCATCCGCGCGGACGTGGTAGCCACGGGGGCGGAGGCCCTGGACGCGCTGGTGGGCGTGGCCTACGACCTGGTGCTGATGGACTGCCAGATGCCGGAAATGGACGGATTTGAGGCCACCCGGCGGATCCGCGACCGCGAGCGGGGCCGCCGCCGCCTGCCCATCGTCGCCATGACCGCCAACGCCATGGTGGGCGACCGGGAGCGGTGCCTGGAGGCGGGCATGGACGACTACATTCCCAAGCCCGTCCGGGTGGCGGACCTCCACCGCGCCCTGTCGCGCTGGCTGCCCGCCGGCGCGGTTCCGCCGCCGCCCTCGGCCTCGCTGGCGGGAGGCGCCTGAGATGGCGAAGGCTCCCATCCTGCTTGAAGACAGCACCGCCATCCGGATGAGCCTCCAGCGGCTCTGCCTCGCGGGCGCGCGCCTGGACGTGGCCTACAAGGCGCAGCGGGCGGCCTTTCCCATCCTCACCGAGGACGGCGAGCGCCTCGCCTTCCGGATGCCCTTCGACGAGATCGCCGCCTGGGGCCTGCGCCCCGGGGAGAACCTGGCCCTCAAGCTGAAGGACCGCGGCCTGGAGTACGAGTGCGTGGCCGCTCAGTCGGGACAGGAGGTCCTGGAGGGCGTCGAGGCCTGCTACGTCACCATTCCCCGGGTGATGCGCCGGTCCGACGCGCACCGCCTCGCGGATTTCATCCCCGACCGCGGCGCGGCCCGCGCGGCCACCTTCACCAACACCCGCAACGCCCTGATCGACGGCGCCGTCCAGAGCTTCGGCGAAGAGGGCCTGGAACTGGTGCTCCGCAGCTCCAAGCAGGACATCCGCGAACTGCTGCGGATGGGCGAGGAATCCCTGCTGGACGTGCCCCTGGACAACGACCTGCGGCTTCGCACCGGCACCACCGTCGCCTATTTCGGCGACAACCTCGTGGGACTGCGCTTCACCAAGCAGGTCGACGCCGCGATGCTGGGCCGCTACCGGAGTTGGGTCCAGGCCCAGCAGGTCATGCAGGCCCAGCAGGACAAGGACGACTTCGCGCCCCGCGGATTCCAGGAGGCCACCGCCCGCATCAACCGGGCCGCCGCCATGCCCACGGTGAAAGTCCTGGTGGACCGCGATCCGATGATCCTGCTCCTGTCGGAGAAAGAGGACTTCGCCCGGCGGCTGGGCGAGGCCCTCAGCCGCAAGTTCGGACTTGCCGTCCTCGACCACATCAAGGGACCCGTCCGCACGCAGTTGCTGGACGTGGGCGGGACCGAACCGGCCTGGGGCCGCATCCGCATGGTGATGGTCCACAACCAGCTCCGCCTGGCCAGCCCCCTGGACCTGTGCCGCCAGATCGTGGGCCAGGAGCAGTGCCCCGTGCCCGTGATCCTCGCTGGCACCGAGGAGGACGAGGCCAAGAAGCGCCATCACGCCGTCGCCGCGGGAGCCGTGGACTACCTCCCCGTCGAACCCTTCCGCATCCTCGCCATCCTCCGGAAGCTGGACGACACCCTGCGCCTGTTCGAGGGCGCCTGATTTCCCGTGGCGGTAATCGGGAAGACCCTTTTTCACCACCCAGACTCGAAGACACCAAGGACTGCAGAAGAGCTTTCTTGGTGCCTTCGAGTCTTGGTGGTGATCCTTTTCCTGAGTGCAAGCCGGCCTAGCGGATCCTGACGTTCCGTCCGCGCCAGTGGTTCACGCCGCGGAGGCGGTCCAGGAAGGCCCAGGCGGCGCCGAGGGCCCCTACCACGGAAACGAGGGGCCACAGCGCCCACAGGACATCCATGGGGCGGTGCGTCATCCGCTGCTGCACGTCCCCGGCGAGGGCCGGCACCAGCAGCCATAGGACCAGGGCAAGGACCGGATGGCCCGCGAAGGGCAGCCACAGGGGCGCCAGACCCACGACCAGGAGCGGTGGGAGGACGGCCGGGATCAGCCACCAGATCGGCAGGGCGGCGGTGTTCTTGCGCATGGCGCGGACGAGGTCGGCCAGCCCGTGGTACATCCGCAGGTGGAGGTCGGGACCGCCGCGCGCCACCCGGTTGACGAACCCCGCGCGCTTCACCCGCCGGGCCAGCATCATGTCGTCGATGGCTTCCATCGGGGCCGCGGCATGGCCGCCCACCGCGTCGTAGGCCCGCCGCCGGACCAGGGTAAAGGCGCCGATCCCGCAGAATGCCGGATGCCGCGGAGCCGGCACGCGGTGGGGCGGCACGCCCAGCAGGAAGGTGCAGGCCGCGAGGGGAAGGATGACCCGTTCGGCCCAGCTCCCGACGTCCACCGCGGGCAGCAGGGCGAGGATGTCCGTGGGCTGCGCCTCGGCGAAGGCGAGGGCCCGGCGGAGGAGATCCGGCGCGGCTTGCACGTCGGCGTCCGCGAACAGCAGCCAGTCCGCTTGGTGCGCCTCGGGCTGGCTGACCGCGAGGTGGAGGGCGTGGTTCTTCCCCAGCCAGCCCGGCGGCAGGTGGTCGTTGCGGATCACGCGGAGACGCTCCGGTCGGGCGGCTTCGCGTTCCGCGAGAAGGGCGGAGCTGCCGTCCGTGGAACCGTCGTCCACCGCCATGATCCGCAGATGGGGATGGTCCTGGGCCAGCCAGGAATCCAGCGCCGCGGCCAGCTCCCGGGCCTCGTCGCGGACCGGCACGCACAGGCACACCGACGCGGAAGAGGGCTCCTCGGACGCGGGCGGCAGGGCGGGCAGCCGCGCCCAGTGGCGCCGCAGCAGGGCCAGGGCGGCGAAGGGGGGGGCAGCGGCGGCCCAGGCGGCGGCATCGATCCAGGACACCCCTCAGGCTAGCCGGGGACAGTGGCGGGCGGCTTGCGGGGATCGGTTACGCTGGTCGGACTCTTTCCAGGAGCCCGATGGACGAGCGCGATCCGGCCACCCCCATCCTTCGCCTTCGCAAGCCGGAGGACGTGGCGGAGATCCGCGACCTGATGGCCCGGGTCTATCCGCCGCCCCACGGCCCCGAGGCGATCTGGAGCGCCGAGAACCTCCAGAAGCACATGCAGTACTTCCCCGAGGGACAGATGGTGGTGGAAGTGTCCGGCCGGCTGGTGGGCACCTCCACCACGCACCGCGTCCCCTGGGACGCCGCCCTGGCGCCCCACACCTGGTCCGGAATCACCGCCCGGGGGACCCTGTCCAACCACGAGCCCGCCGGCGAAGTGCTCTACGGCGTGAACATCGCGGTCGATCCCGAGTGGCAGGGCCGGCGCGTGGGCAGCCTCCTCTACAAGGAGCGGCTGGACCTGGCCCGGCGGGTGGGCTGCCGCGCCTTCGTGGCGGGAGCCCGGGTTCCCGGTTACCACCGCGTGGCGGAGGAGATGACCCTCGAAGCCTACGTGGACGCGGTCGTGGCGGAGCGGCTATTCGATCCCACCCTTTCCAAGCAGATCCGGGTAGGCTTCCAGGTCCGCGGCGTCCTGCGGGACTACGCCCCCGACCCCGAGACCCTGGGCCACGCGGCCCTCATCGTGATGGAACTCTGACGGTCCGCGCCGACCCCCAGGAGGCGACATGCGGTTCAAGGCTCCCACCCCCTTCATCTCGCGCCCCGTCCGCGTGTGCGGGATCCAGTACGCCCTGCGGCCGGTGGCCAGCTTCGAGGCCTTCGCGGAGCAGGTGGAGAACTACGTGGACGTGGGGGACGACTACGACGCCGACGTCATCGCCTTCCCCGAGCTGCTGGCGGTGCAGCTCCTGAGCTGCCTGGAGCGCGGATTCGATCCCGCCGAGGCCATGCGGAAGCTGGCGGAGCGGTTCACCGAGCCCTTCGAAAAGCTGTTCCTCGAACTGTCCACGAAATACGACCGCATCATCGTGGCCGGCACCCACCCGCGTTTCGTGGACGGCAAGCTGCAGAACGTGGCCTCCGTCTTCGTTCCGGGCCACGGGCCGGTGCATCAGCCCAAGCTCCACCTGACGCCGACGGAGCGGCACGTGTGGCAGTTCGAGCCCGGGCAGGAGATCCACATCATCGAGACCGACTTTGGGCGGATGGGCGTGTCCATCTGCTACGACGTGCAGTTCCCGGAGGTCGCCCGCATCCAGGCGGAGCAGGGCGTCCAGTTGCTGGTGGTCCCCTACCTCACCGACGACCGCCGCGGCTACAACCGCGTCACCACCTGCGCCCGGGCGCGGGCGGTGGAGAACCAGATCTACGTGGCCACCGCCGGAATGGTGGGCAGCCTGCCGCTGATCACCGATCTCACCGCCCAGTACGCCCAGAGCGGGCTGTACACGCCCTCGGACTTCCCCTTTCCCATGGACGGCATCGCCACCGAGGCCGCCCCCAATTCGGAGATGGTCCTCGTCGGCGACATCGACCTGGCGATGCTGGATCAGGCCCGCGCCCGCGGTTCCGTCCTCAATCACCAGGACGCCGCCCAGGACGGGCTGCACGTCACCTTCGAGGGAAAGATCCGCGTCCACCACCTGCCGTGGATGGACGCGGGGAAGGGGAGCGTCCAGGCCTAGGTTGGCTGCTCGGATCGTCGGAGTGGCAAGTGTCAGACTGGAGGCGTTGACGCCCCCTTTGGAGTCCTCCGCATGGCCGCACTGACCCCCGATCTCCTGCCGCGGCGCTTCCAGCAACTGCGCCTGCTGGCGCACACCCGGCGCCTGGTGTTCGTGGTGATGCCCCTGGGGGCGCTGATCGGCCTCCTCGTGACGGCCGCCCTGGCGGGACTGGGCCGCCTCGAACCCCTCATCGCGGGATGGGGCAGCCGCACCCACCTCGTGATCGTGCTGCCCGCCATCGGGCTCTTCCTCACCACGGCCTGGCTCAGCATCTCGGGCATCGGGGAGGTTTCCCTCGTCCGCGACCTGGACGTGGCGCACGGCGCTCCGCACGCCGCCTTCCCCTTCCGGAAGTCCATGGGCAAGGTGCTGGCCTGCGTCCTCACCATCGGGTTCGGCGGCAGCGCCGGCGTGGAGGGGCCGGGGAAGTGGCTGGGCGCGGCCCTCGGGCTCCAGTACCACCGGGTGTCGCGGTGGCTCAGCCGGCGCGTCTCTCCCTTCCGGCGGCTGCACGCCCATCCGCTGGTGATGGTGGAGGCGGGCGCCGCGGCGGCGCTGTCGGCGGTCTTCCGGGCGCCCCTCTCCGGCGCGCTGATGGCCGCCGAGCACCACGGCCAGATCACGCCCGGCGCCCTCATCCCCTGCGTGGTGGCGTCGGCCACGGGCTACGTGATCTTCTCCAGCCTGATGGGGACCCTGCCCCTCTTCCCCCAGGCGCGGCTCTACCGCCTGCACCCTCCGGATCTGGCCTGGGCCTTCCTTCTCGGCATCGCCGTGGGCATCGGCGCCAACGCCTACTTCCGCGTCCGGCGGCTCTTCCAGGCGCTGCTCGCGCGCATTCCGCTGCTGTGGCGGGGACTCGTCGGCGGCGTTGGACTCACCCTCCTCCTGCTTCCCGCGCGGTGCTTCTGGGGCGGGCTTCCGGTGACGGAAGGCGGCGGGTTGGAGCTGGTCCGCCATCTCCTGGCGGGAGAGGCGCTGCCGTTCCAGGCGGGGCTGTTCCTGGCGCTCAAGCTCGTGGCCACGGCCCTGACGTTCGCGGCGGGCGGAGTGGGCGGCCAATGGCTGCCCTCCTTCGCCATGGGAGCCGCCATCGGCGCGGCCTTCGACGCGCTCCTGGGAGTGGGCCAGCCCGGCTATCTGACGCTGGTGGGCGCGGCGGCGTTCGCGGGGGCCACCCACGAATCCCTGCTCGTGCCGGTGGTGTTCCTGGCGGAAACGACGGCCCAGGCCGCCCTCGTGGTGCCGGCCCTGGTCGGTTCCACCGTGGCCTACCTGCTGGTGCGCGAAGGCCAGGCCTGATCCCTTCCGTTCGAGTCCGGAGATTCCCATGCCGCTCGCCTTGCTGCTGATGCACGATCCCCTGGCCGGAACCCTCCTGCTGTTGGCGCTGCTGTGGCTCTCCGCCAAGGCCGGCGGCGAACTTGCGGTGCGCCTGAAGCTGCCCGCCGTCACCGGCGAGCTGGCCGCGGGGCTCGCGTTGGCGGCGCTCCACCGCGCGTGGCCGGTGGTTCCGGACGTGGCCGCCTCGCCCGCCGCGGAACTGCTCGGGGGCCTCGGCGTGGTGGTGCTGATGTTCGCCGTGGGCCTGGAATCCACCGTTCCCCAGATGCTGAAGGTGGGCGCGGCCTCGCTGCGCGTGGCCCTGATCGGCGTGGCCGTGCCCATGGCCGCGGGGCTGGCCGGAGCCTGGCTGCTGCTCTCCGCCGGCGCGCCCTTCGTTCTCGACCTGTTCATCGGGGCGTGCCTGTGCGCCACCAGCATCGGGATTTCCGCCCAGGTGCTGCGCGAGAAGGGCGCCGCCGGCTCGCTGGAGGGCCGGATCATCGTCGGCGCCGCCGTGGTGGACGATGTCCTGGGCCTCCTCGTGTTGGTGGCCGTCTCCGGCCTGGTGGGAGCCGCCTCGGGCGGCGCCCTGGGACCCCACTTGGTACGGACCTTCGGGCTGGCCCTCGCCTTTCTTGCCGCGGCCCTAACCCTGGGTCGCCTGGCGACCCCGCGCCTCTTCCGCCTGGCCACGCGCTTCCGCGGCGAACAGCTGCTCCTGCCGTTCAGCCTCGGGTTCGCCTTCCTCCTGGCGTGGCTGGGCAACCTCGCGGGCCTGGCTTCCATCGTCGGCGCCTACGCCGCCGGCTTGATCCTGGAGCCCGCGCACATCGAGGATCTCGAACGCCGCGAGCGCCACACGCTGGAGGAATTGGTGCATCCCCTGGTGAGCGTCCTGGCGCCGCTGTTCTTCGTGCTGATGGGCGCGAAGGTCGACCCTGCCGCCCTCTTCCGCCCGGCGACCTTGGGGTTCGCGGCGGTCCTGGCGAGCCTCGGGGTGGCAGGCAAGTACGTCGCCGGCTTCGGCGCCGGAAAGGACGTCCGCGCCGCCGTGGTGGGCTGGGGCATGGTCCCCCGCGGCGAAGTGGGCCTGATCTTCGTCGCCGCCGGCGCCCAGCTCCAGCTGAACGGCGTTCCCCTCCTGAGCCCCGACGTCCAGGCTGGGATCATCGGCGCCCTGCTGCTCACCACCGTGGCGGGGCCGGTGGGGTTGGGGTGGGTGCTGCGGCGAGAAGGCCATCCGTCGGCTTCTCCTGAAGCAAACCACTGAACGGTAGGAGAGGAGAGCGACATGAAGGCTTGGCTTAAATGGGGCTTGGGTGCCGCCCTGCTTCTGTTTGCGTCGTATGGATATCGTAAATTGATCCCCGTTTATCGTGTGGAAATCCGGTCCGATTTGGTGATGCTGGGGGATTTGAATGGCGATCATCGGTGGGGCCCAGAGGATCTAAATCTCCTGAATGATTTCCTGGCAGATCCTTTTGGTTTCCCCGATGAATTCGTGAGACGCGTCGACCTCAACCAGAATGGGCGCATAGATTCGGAAGACCTGGCGATTCTTCGTGCTCTTTCCAGCCAACCGGATCCTTATCTCGCGGAGCAATTTGCCAAGGAGCGGGGCAAGGTATTTCCAAGACCCCGGGAGTTGTATCGCTACGAAGCGGTTGGAGCCTACCGCGCCAGACCTTTGTGGGGACTTCCTCAACCACACTCAGTTCAGCTATTGAGTTGGCTCGAAGAAACTCCGATGGCCTCGGAGCGAGGTGGGTACCAACAGGCTCTGGAGGCGGATCTCTATAATGAGGCGACTCGGTTACGAGAGGCATACCGCAAGCGAGAATCGGGGTTGAGTGCCGTGGAGAGGGCCCATGCCGAGGCCAAGCTCGCAAGGTGCCGGGCCTTGTTTCAAAAAGGGGAGCGGTTTGAATTGCTGCTCGAACTGATCGCTTTGGTTGAAGATGCGGAGACCCTTCGAGCAGACCCCTCTCGGGTAGACCTTTTGAGGATCCTTCGTTTTCGGGATCACCTAAGGGAGCTGCTGGCATCTCCCCTATTCGAGAACTATCAGAGGGGAGATGCATCCTGGAGAAATGTGCTCGAAGTGATGGAGCAGAGCCTGAAAACAGATTTTAGGTTGGATCTTCGGCTCGATACGCTTCCGCCTCCCCGGAATCTCACTCATCTTCAGAACTACCTTCAACGTGCCGAGTGGCAGTACTACAAAACGTCGACCCATTCAGACGATTTCCTGAAGCTTCTGGACTACGCTCAACACGATCCACGTTACTTGCGTGCCGTTTCCCGAACGAGTAAGAAGCACGACGATCTACGCGTCGAAAACCACAACCTTCCCATGGTTCTGTTGTTTCGCGAGGCCCTTCGCATCAAGGATGGCGATAAGAAGCGGGCAGTGGGACTGCTCGATGAGGCCATCCGCATTCCCTTCTCTTGGGTCAAGTCGATCCCGTCGGAAAAGCTTCCCGGGTCTCTGGCCTTGGACAACTTCCTTCTGCCGGGGAATAAGGAGGACGGGAGTGACAAGAGTCGCCATTGGAACGTCTTTGGCGGTATCTGCCTCTACAAGTCACCGGAAGAAGCGTTAAGGCTGGCTCTCCAGCGTGAAATGAAGGATCTGCGGGAATCGGGTTACGCAGTGGAAGGGATGGTCGAGTTCATCCGTGACATGATCGCCAACCTGAATGGGATGTACCACGTCATGGCCATTGATCCGAACCTCTTACTTCCGCGTAATCCTCGTGGACTCACCCCCGCAAGCAATTCCAGCTCGTGAAAATTGCATGTCGGGTGAAGTAGAAATCAGAGAGGAGCATTTTGAATCTGCTCCTTCAGCCACCGCGCGGTGTCCAGGTAGCTCGGGCCGTCGTGGATGATGTTGTGGCCCTTGGTGATGTCGGAATCGATGATGCGGGGATTCCAGTCCCAGCCGCGGTCGGCGAGGAGGGCGGCGCCGTCCACGGGGTGCTCGGGTTCCTGGAACAGGAGGATCGCGTCGGGCCGGGTTGCGGCGACGGCGTCCAGGTCGGGGTGGGGGTAGGCTTCGGCGGCGGGTGGGGGCACGGGCGTTCCGCCGGCCAGTTCCACCAGGTCGTGGATGAAGGACAGGCCGCCGATGCCGCGCAGGTGGCGGCCGCACCACATCTCGACGAAGACGGTGGGGCGCTTCGAGGGGGCCGACGCGGCCAGGGCGGCGAAGCCGGCCTCCATGCGCGAGCTGAGAACGCGGGCCTCGGCGACGCGGTGCATCAGCCCGCCCAGGGTGATCTGGTTCTCCAGGATCCCGAAGCGGCTGGCGGGGAGGGGCAGGGCGAAGACGGGCAGCCCCGCTTCCGCGAGCCGCTGGGCGAAGGTGGTCTGGATGCCCGACGTGACGAGGACCAGATCGGGTTCCAGCGCCCGGAGACCATTGAGGTCGGCCTTGAGGTAGTCGCCCGCCACGGGAACCTGGAGGTTCTCCACGTAGCGCCCGCAGTAGGGTGTGACGCCCACGAGCGAGTCGCCGCAGCCCAGCGCGAAGAGGGCCTCCGTGGCGCTGGACACGAAGCTGACGACGCGGCGCGGCGGCGCATCCAGGTGGAGGACGGTTCCATGGACGGGACAGGTCACTCGCACGGCAGCTCCGGAACGAAGGATTCGACGAAGGTGGCCTCCACGCGGAAGACCTCGCGGATCAGCGCCGCGGTCAGCACCTCGTGAGGCGGGCCGTCGCCCACGAGCCGGCCCCCGTCGAGCGCCAGGACGCGGTCGAAGCGGTAGGCGGCCCGCAGGTCGTGGAGGCTCACCACCACGGTGCCGCCGCCGTCCGCCAGCCGCCGCGCCAGGCGCAGGACTTCGAGGGCATGGCGCACGTCGAGCTGAGCCACGGGCTCGTCCCACAGCTGGATGGGCGCCCCGGTGGCCAGGGCGCGGGCGAGGCCCACGCGGTGGCGCTCGCCGCCGGAGAGGCGCGTCGCCGGACGATCCGCCAGGTGGGCGAGGTCCAGTTCCGCCAGGGCCTCTGCCACGCCCCCGGGATCGTCGCCCCAGGCGTAGCGGCCCTGGGCCACCACCTCGCGCACGGGAAAGGCGAACTCGAACTGGGCCTCCTGCCCCACCCACGCCAATTGGCGGGCGCGGACAGCCACGGGAATTTTAGATAGGAGCTGTCCATTCCAATGGACCGTTCCTTCCGCTGGCAGCAGCCCCGCCAGTGCCTGGATCAGGGTGGATTTTCCTGCGCCGTTGGGCCCCACCACCGCCACCATTTCGCCGGGACCGAGGTTCAGCGAGACCGCCTCCAGTCGCCCGGGAACGCCCAGGGACGCAGCGTGAAGGGCGGGCGTCATCGCGGCCTCCGCAGCAGCCACAGGAAGAAGGGACCGCCGATGAGGGCGGTCACCACGCCGAGCCGCAGCCCCAGCGGAAACAGCCGGGTGATCAGGTCGCAGCCCAGGAGGAAGGCCGCGCCCCCGAGCATGGAGTAGGGAAGCAGCCGCCGGTGGTCGGGCCCGAATGCCAGCCGCAGCAGGTGGGGGACCACGAGGCCCACGAAGCCGATGATCCCGCCGACGGCGGTGGCCAGGGCCGTGAGGATGGTGGAGAGGACGATGAGGCGGCGGCGGAGGCCCACCACGTTCACCCCCAGGCTCTGGGCGCTCTGCTCGCCGAGGCTCAGGAGGTCCATGGGCCGGCCGAGCGGCAGCAGCAACAGGCAGGCGGCGAGGATGGCGGGAACGCCCATCCACACGTGCTCCCAGCTGCGGCTCTCCAACCCGCCCATCAGCCAGAACAGGATCTGGGCGTTCACCTCGAAGTGGCCCACGGTGGTGGTGAGCAGGAAGCTGGTGCCCGCGCCCAGCAGGGCGTTGAGGGCTACGCCGGACAGCAGCAGCTGCTCGGCGCCCGCCCCGCGCCGAGCCAGGATGAGGACGGCGCCCGTGGCGACGAAGGCGCCGGCGATGGACGCCGCGGGCAAGGCCCACAGCGTGGCGGCGCCCAGCCCCGCCGCGGGTCCCAGGGCGAGGACCGCCACGGCGCCCAGGGCCCCGCCGCTGCTCACGCCCAGCAGGCCGGGGCTCGCCAGGGGATTGCGGAAGAAGGCCTGCATCACCACGCCGCTGGCGCCGAGCGCCGCCCCCGCGGCGGCGCCCACCAGCGCACGGGGCAGGCGGAAGTCGCGCACCACCGTCCGCGCGATCTCGTCCCCGCCGCCGCCCAGGGCCGCCAGCACTTCCCCGAAGGACAACCGCAGCTCTCCGAAGGCGAGGGAGGCCAGGAAGGCCAGGACCAGCGCCGCCACCAGGACGGAAACGGCCGCGCGGGATCTCACGGGAATCGTTCGGGATGGAGGGCCTTCGCAAGGCGCTCGTAGGCGTCGATGCGGTGGTGGGAGACGCAGGACATGAGGGCGCCGGAAAGCACCGCGAAGCGCCCGGCCTTGAAGGCGGGCAGGGCGCGGTAGTGGGGCAGCTCCGCCAGGCGCGTCCGGGTATCGGAGGCGTCGGGCTTGTCGCCGGAAATGACCAGCACCTCCACGTTCCAGGTGAGCAGCTTCTCGGAGGGCGTCGGCGCGTGGCCTTTCAGCCCGGCTTCCGCCGCGACGTTCACGGCGCCCGCGTGGTCGCAGAGGTCCTGGAAGGTGGTGCCGGCGCCGGAGGTGACGGGGTAGGCCGCGGCCGTGAGGACGCGGGTGGACCGCACGCCCTTCAGCCGCGTGGCCAGGGCATCCACGCGACCACGGCAGGCGGCGATGAGGGCGTCGGCCCGGGCCTCCTGGCCCAGTTCGCGGCCCAGAACGCGGATGCTGGCGTAGACGTCCTCCAGCGTATCGAACCGATCGAGGACCACCAGCCGGACCCCGGCCCGCCGGAGCAGGGCCAGGGTCTCGGGGCGGGTGAAGCTGGCGGCCAGCACCAGATCGGGCCGGAACCGGAGGACGCTCTCCGCGTCGCTGTCCCGCAGGGCTGGATAGCGCCCCGCTTCCGAAGCGACCGGACTGAACCGCGCGTCGCGGCTGATGTGGCTGAGCGCTGCGATCTGGCCGGGATCGGCCAGGGCCAGCAGCAGTTCGTCCGTCCCCACCGCCTGGCTCACCACCCGCTGCGGCCGCGCGGCGAACAGAGCCGCAGCCGAGATCAGAAAGACAAGAAAACTTCTCACCACCAAGGCACCAAGGCCACCAAGAAGGGCTTGCCTTGGTGTCTTGAGGTCTTGGCGATGATCCGTTCGCTTTCTCACCGAAGCTGCCTCCATCACCACTTCCAGGTCGCGCCCAGGGTCCAGCGGGGGCCGGGGGCGGGGAAGCCGTAGACCAGGAAGGCGTCCCCGTCCTGATCGTAGCGCCCGCTGAGCCAATCCTCGGCGCTCATGCGCTTCTGGAGCAGGTGCTCGCCGCGCAGGGACACGGTGAGGTTCTTCACGGGCTCGAAGGAGGCGCCCACGGACAGGTCGCGGAAGGGCCGGCCGGTGGACGCCACGGCGTAGGTGGTGTCGTTCAGGTCGTAGCGGGGACCGACGCGATCCAGCCGCACGTCCGCGCGCCAGGCGCCGCCCTGGACGAATGCAGCGGCCGAGGCGGTGAAGAAGGGGTGCCGCACGATGGCCGTGTTCTGCTGGCCGAAGCGATCGGCTTCCGTGTTGTGGTCGAGGTCGCGGGTCTCCTGGCTGCGCAGGATCAGGTCCCAGCCCCAGGCGACGGTCGAGCCGCCGCGCCACCCCAGGGCGCCTTCGACGCTCTGGGCGCGGATGGCGCCGCGGTTCTCGTAGTGGGACGTGAACAGCGCGGGCCAGGCGAGGCTGGTGTCATAGACGTACGCCAGCAGGTCCGAGACGCGCGTGCGCTGCGCCTCCAGCCGGTATTCCCAGTGGCCGCCGAGCTGGCCGGTGGCGCCGATCTGGAAGGTGCGGCTGTACTCGGGCGTGAGGGAGTAGGTCCTGCCGTCCTGGCTTTCCGCCTGGGCGTTCAGGGCGAATTCCGTGGTGTTGGGCATCCGGAATCCCCGGCCCGCGCTGGCGTAGAGCCGCAGTTCCGGCGCCACGACCCAGTTGAGGCCGGTGCGCCAGGTGGTGGCCTCGGCGCTGCCCGCCCGGGTGCGGAGGCCGGTGTCGGTGCGGGTCAGGTCCCGGTGGCCGCCGTCGCGGCGGAGACCCGCCACCCAGTCGACGCCGGAAAGGATCGTCCAGCGCGCCTCCACGGCGGCGGCCACGTCGCGGCCTTCGCCCCGGTAGGGCACGGCGGCGTAGGTGGACGGGTCGTAGTAGTTCTTGGCGTGGGCGGTGTCCTCGCGGCCTTCCAGGCGGCCCGACAGGCGGAAGGTCTGGGAGGGCGTCCAGTGGAGGGTGAGCTGATCCTCCACCCGCCGGAAGTCGCGGTCCGTCTGCTGGCGGAGGGGGCCGTTCGGATCGCCCGTGAGGCCTTCCAGGGCCTGGAGGGTGTTTTCCAGCACCAGGCCGGGGGCGAGGGTCCAGTGCAGGCTGGCGCCCCAGCTCTCCTGCCGCGCGCGGGTTTCGCGTCCGGGCTCGTAGCTGCGGCCGAAGCCGGGGTAGGCCAGGGTGGTGAAGGGCACGGACGCCGTCTGCCCGCTGTTGCGGTAGAAGCCGGTCACGTCCGCGGCGCCCCAGGTGGTGCCCAGGCGGAGGAAGCCGCCGGCCTGGCGGGAGGCGTCGTCGGGGAAGCCGCTCTCCTCCTTCTGCGCTTCGCCTCCGGCCGCGATCCAGCCCGCGGCGCCGGAGAGCTGGACCTGGGCGGAGCCGCCGAGGCGGGAATCCGTGCCCGCCTTCAGTCCCACTTCGCCGTGGAAGCCGGCGGGGCCGCGGCCCGCGCTGGTGAGGGCGATCACGCCGCCGATGGCGTCGCTGCCGTAGAGCACGGACGAGGGGCCGAGGAGCAGCTCCACCCGGCCGATGCCGACCAGGCTGAGCATCCCGAGGTCGGGGCTGGGCGCGGTGGGATCGTTGAGCCGCATCCCGTCGAGGAGCACCACGATGTTCCGGCTGAGGGTGCCGTTGAGGAAGGCCGAGGCGGCCTTGCCGGGGCCGCCGGTCGCCATGACGGCGCCGGGCTGGAGCACCGCCAGCAGCTCGGCCACCGTGCGGCTGCCGAGGCGGGCCAGCTCGTCGGCTTCGACGATGCGGACGGGCGCGGGGGTGCGGGTGACCTCCACCGGCTGGGCCTCGGCGCTGACGGTGACCGTCGCGCTGGGGGCGGCCTTTTCGGCGGCCTCGGCGGCGCCGGCCAGGGTGGACACGGCCACCAGGGAGAAGAGAATTCGGGCGGAACCCATCATGCCTCCACGCATGAAGCCGCGGCGGCGGGACCGGTCCCGGAAGAGAGGGGAACCATGGCCCAGCCCGTTCCCGCGACGGGGGGTGAAGTGCAGGACCGGTCTCCGGGCTCGCACGCGACGGGGGCCTTGCGGCTCCCCCCTCACCTTCCCGGGACGATCCCAGTGGCTCGGGCTTGAGGTCTCACGCCGGAGGTGTCTTGGCGTGGTGCATACCGTTGCGGGGCAGCGCAGGATTCACACCTGCTTCCCGTGCATCCAGCACGAAATTGTCAGGACCTCAAGGGAACCACGCGCCCGGGACCCCCGCAAGTACAATGGGCGGATGAACGTACCCATCGGAATCATCGGCGGCAGCGGGCTCTACCGGATGGAGGGCCTGGTCCTGGACCGGACGGAACTGGTGGAGACGCCCTTCGGCTCGCCGTCCGGGCCCGTCCACCTGGGCACCCTGGACGGGGCGCCGGTGGCGTTCCTCGCCCGGCACGGCGACGGCCACCGCTTCACCCCCAGCGAGGTGAACTACCGGGCCAACATCTGGGCGTTGAAGTTCCTTGGGGCGGAACGGCTGATCTCGGTCTCGGCGGTGGGCAGCCTCCAGGCCCGCCACAAGCCCGGCGAGCTGCGGCTGGTGGACCAGTTCATCGACAAGACCCGCCACCGGAAGGACACCTTCTTCGGGGAGGGCCTGGTGGCCCACGTCAGCTTCGCGGAGCCCGCCTGCGCCCACGTGACGGGTGCGCTGCTCGCCGCGGGCCGGGAACTGTCCCTGCCGATCGAGGGCGGCGCCCTCTACGTGTGCATGGAGGGGCCGGCCTTCTCCACCCGCGCCGAGAGCCGCCTGCACCAGAGCTGGGGCGCGGACCTCATCGGAATGACCCAGGTGACCGAGGCGCGCCTCGCCCGGGAGGCGGAGCTCTGCTATGCCTGCATCGCCCTCGTCACCGACTACGACGCCTGGCGCGAGGAGGAGGCCGGCGTGGACGCCGCCTCCGTGCTGGAAGTCATGCACGCCAACGTGGACAAGGCCCAGCGCCTGCTCCGCGCCGCCGTGCCCGCGCTGTCCGCGGCGCCGCGGCCCTGCGCCTGCGGCGAGGCCCTGAAGGCGGGCCTCTACACGAATCCGGACCTGGTGCCGGAGGACGCCCGGAAGCGGCTCCACCTTCTCGTGGCCAAGTACGGGTACGGAACGCCCTGATGGCGCTGGCCCAGCCCAGTCCCAAGCTCCAGGCCCTGCTGAAGGACTTCCAGCAGATCGCCAGCATGTCGGGCTACCTGAACCATTCCTTCGATCCGCCGCAGCTCCGCCTGTTCTTCACGCTGTACGGCCGCGTGATGCTGGTGTCTTCCGCCGAGGGACTGGCGCTGGCACCCCGGCTCCAGGCGTGGTGCGAGGACGTCTCCCTCCGCCTGCGGGAGGGCAGTTCCTCCGCCATCATGCCCCCGCAGATCCAGGTGAGCGCCCCCCAGGTCCTGCCCGACGGCCGCGACTACCTGGTGGCCACCCTCACCTTCAACACCAAGGTCACCGAGACGTCCTACCTCCGCGTCCGCACCGCCGTCCTCGCGGCTTACCAGGAGGCGGTGAAGATGCGGGAGGCGGGGTTCCGCGAAGGGGGCAGAGATCCCCTGGCCGGCTCGGGATCGGATCCTTCCCCGGAAGACCAGGAAACTCCGGCTTCTTGACCTTCCGTCGCGGCGCTAGCATCTTCCGGTAAGTCCATTCCGGGATGCCCGCGTGGAGGGCCGCATGGGATCAGGGTCGAGCCTCCTCGAAGCCGCCCGTTCTTCAAGGACGTTCCGCCGGCTTGCGGGCTGGAGCCTCGCATGGGTGGTCGCGACGCTGCAGGCGGGGCCGCCGACCGCTCCCGGAGGCTACTGGCCAAGCGAGACCTGGCGCACCTCTTCGCCCGAGCAGCAGGGCCTCAGCTCCGAGGTGCTCTGCCAGGCGCTGGACCAGATCCGGGAACGGAATATCGAGGTGGACCGCATCCTGATCGTCCGCCACGGGTACCTGGTGCTGGATGCCACGTTCTTCCCGTTCGCCAAGGACTCGCTGCACGATGTGGCCTCGATCACCAAGAGCATCACGTCCCTCAATGTCGGGATTGCCATCGACCGGGGATGGGTGAAGCGCGTCCAGGTTCCCGTCCTCAGCCTTTTCCCGGAGCGGAAGTCCCCTCTTGCGGATGAGGCCGAAGGGCAACTCAACGTGGCGCATCTGCTCACCATGACGTCGGGCTTGTGTCGGGACCTCCGGGAGGGGGAGGGGCAGACGGGTGACATGGAGCGCGCGCGTGACGGGCTTTCCTACATGTTGGACCATGCCCTGGTGGCGCCACCGGGTCGGGACTTTGTCTACTGTTCGCTGGGTCCCCACCTGCTTTCGGCGATCCTGACGCGGGTCACGGGCAGGCCACTGAAGGCTTTCGCGGAAAAGGAACTCTTCGCGCCCCTCGGGATCAGCGGAGTGCTCTGGGATGCGGATCCCCAGGGTTACACCCATGGTTGGGGGGACCTGTTCATCCGCCCCATGGATCTGGCCAAGCTCGGCTACCTCATGCTGCAAGGGGGGCGCTGGGACGGGAAGCAGATCGTCGCGAAGGCCTGGGTCGAAGCCTCCGCCACGCCCCATGTGTTTGAATCCGGCGGTACCGGGTACGGCTACTTATGGTGGATTCCCAAGGAGCCGGCCGGACTCTACGAAGGCCGGGGGCGCGGGGGGCAACGGTTGGCGGTGTGGCCCCGGAAGCATCTGGTGGCCGTGCTCCTGGGCAGTGGTGGGTACACCCTCGGCGGGATCGGCGCCACCCTGATCAAGGCCGTGGTGGCCGACGAACCCCTCCCGGAGAATCCGCCGAGCCTGAAGCGCCTGCACCAGAAGCTGGCCGAGGCGGCGGCCCCTCCGCCCGCCAAACCCGTGGCCCCCCCGCCTCCCATCGCTACCCGCGTGTCGGGCCGGACCTACACCATGGAGGCAAACCGCCTCGGCCTGAAGACCTTCTCGCTGACCTTCCCTGGCGAAAGCGAAGCCGAGCTCCGGCTGGGCAGCGACGAGCCGGCGGACAAGATCATTCCCGTGGGTCTGGACGGGGTCTATCGCCTTTCTTCCACTTCCCGGCACGGCCTCGCGGCAGGGGCTTCCGGAGGGTGGAGCAGGGAAAATACCTTCGCCATGGCCTATCGGGAAGCCGCAGCTGATCGGAACTGGCGGTTCACCATCCGTTTCGAAGGCGATGCGGCCGTGTGGGCCGTCCATGAGAATACGGGGCTCGTCGGGGACTTCGAGATCCGGGCCAGGACGATCGCACCCCGCGGTCCGGCGAGTCCCTGAGCAGGCCGGTTCGGGGCTCGACGGGGTGACTCGAAGCCCCTTCCTCTGGCAGGCTTCAGGGGATGCTTCCTCGTCCCCTCGTCACTTGCCGACCCCTGCTGCTGATGACCGCCGGCGCGGCGATCGGTTGGACGGCGCCCGGTGCTCTTCCCTTTAAGGCTTCACCTGTTCCCGGTGGCGTGGCCGTGGTGGCTCTGCCGGACGCGCCTGCGCCGCCGGTGGTGACCTACCGCGGGGAACCGGTGCTGGTGCGGCGCAGCGGGCGGAGCTGGGCGGCGGTGGTGGGGATTCCTCTGAGCGCCGAGGCCGGGCGCGACGAGATCCGGGCGGACGGCCGCGCGGTGTCCTTTACCATCCGGCCCAAGCGCTACGCGGAGCAGCGGGTGCGCCTGGAGAATCCGCGGCAGGTGACGCCTGATCCCGAGGACGAGGCCCGCATCGCGCGGGAACAGGCGCTGATGGGACCGGCCTGGAAGGCCCGGCCCGAAGGGCTCGTTCCCTCGCTAAGCTTCCGCCAGCCCACGCCGGGCGGGCTGACCGCCTCCTTCGGTCTGCGGCGGGTGTTCAACGGCCAGCCCCGGTCGCCCCACTCGGGGCTGGACATCAAGGCGCCCGCGGGCCAAGCCGTGCGCGCGCCGGCCGCGGGTGTGGTGGTGCTGACGGGCGACTTCTTCTTCAGCGGAAATGCGGTGTTCCTGGCCCACGGCGAGGGGGTGGTGAGCCTGTTCGCCCACCTGTCGAAGATCCGCGTCCGCGAAGGGCAGCGGCTGGAGGCCGGCGACATCCTGGGCGACGTCGGGAAGACCGGCCGCGCCACGGGCCCCCACCTCCACTGGTCGCTGAGCCTCAACAATGCGCGGGTGGACCCGCGGCTGTTCCTGGCCGGCAAGCCCTGATCACGCCCGCACGCGCCCCCGCGTCTGCACCAGGACGACGCCGGCGATGGCGATGGCGCCGCCGAGGACGGTGAGGGGCGAGGGCACTTCGCCCAGCCACGCCCAGGCGATGGCGCTGGCCAGCACCGGCGACAGGTACAGGAAGCTCGACAGCAGGGCGGCGGGCATCCGCGACAGGGCGTCGTTCCACAGGAGGTAGGCGAGCGCGCCCGGAAAGCAGCCCAGGTAGACCACCGCGGCCGTGGCGGAGGGCCTCGCGGCGGGAAGCTGGCGAACCAGTCCCGGCAGGAAGACCAGCAGGGGCAGGGTGCCGGCCCAGATGGAATAGGCCGTGAACTCCAGGGCCGTGTGCCGGGGGAAGCTCTTCTTCGACAGGATCGAGTACACGGCCGCCACGGCGGCGGACAGCAGGATCAGCAGGGCGCCGGGCGTGAACCGTAGGCCGTCGCCGCTGCTGAGGGCGATGAGGATCACGCCGGCGAAGGCCACGAAGATGCCCGCCCAGCCCAGGCGCGTCAGCCGCTCGCCCAGGAACGCCGCCGACAGGAGCGCGGTGAAGACGGGACCGGCGGCGATGAGCAGCGACGCGGCCGCGGACTGGACCGTGACTTCGCCGAAGTTGAGGGCCGCGTGGTAGACGCTGATCCCCAGAAAGCCGGCGATAGCGATTCGCGGAAGGTCCGCGAGGGCGGGCAGCCGCATCCGCTTGGCGGCGGCGTAGCCCGCCAGGGCCAGGGACGCGGTGCCGAACCGCAGCAGGGCCAGCTCGCCGGGACCATAGCCCCCGGGTCCCGCGGCCCCCGAGGGGCTCAGCCGCATTCCCGCGCGGATGCCCGCAAAGGCCGATGCCCACAGCAGCAGCGCGCCGGCGATGGCCAGCCAATGACGGGATCCGAGCCTGACAGACATGAAGTCCACCCTACCGGACTCCCTCCGCAGGCGCCGTCACACCGCGCTTTGCCCGGGCGCCGAAACTCAGGACAGGATGGCCAGCTTCTCCCGCAGGGCCGCGCACGCGCGGGCCCGGTGGCTGAGCGTGTGCTTGGCGTCGGCGGGCAGTTCGCCGAAGGTGAGGTCGGAGCCCTCGGGGATGAAGATCGGGTCGTAGCCGAAGCCGCCCTCGCCCCGAGGCTCCAGCGCGAGGCGCCCTTCCACGGAGGCTCCGACGGTGAAGGCGGGGCCGGTCGAAGGCGCACAGGCGAGGACGCACACGAAGCGGGCCGTCCGGTCGGCGCCCTCCGGCAGCATGTCCAGGAGGCGGCGGTTCCTGTCCCGGTAGGTGGGGAGATCCGGCGCGAAGCGGGCGGACAGCACGCCGGGGCCGCCCCACAGCGCGTCCACGCACAGCCCGGAATCGTCCGCCAGCACGCCGTCGATCGCTTCCGTCCCGTGTTCCCGCCACCACGCCGCGGCGCCCTCCGCCTTCTGGAGGGCATTGTCCTGGAAGAAGGCGCCCGTCTCGGGAAGTTCCGGCGCTTCGGATGGCCAGGGCACCAGCGTGACGTCCGGCAGCAGGGCCGCGAACTCGCGCAGCTTGCCGGCGTTGCGGGAGGCGAGAAGGACTTTCAGCATCGAGCACCAGAAGAAACAGGAACCGCGAAAGACGCGAAGGGGCGCGAAAAGGACTGGATCCAGAGTACTGGCTCTCTTTCGCGGGTCCGAAGGACGATTCACGATTTCCGTGGTTCTCGTCTTCAGGCCTTTCCGAGTCCCTACGTCCGGGGGTCAACTGTGGGCGCTTGAGGCCACTACCAGCAGAATCGGGGACCGCGAAAGGATGGGGTCCAGGGTACCGGTTCTTTTTCGCGCGCCCGAAGGGCGATTCGCGCTTTTCGCGGTTCCCGTCTTCAGGCCTTTCAGTACCCCACCACTTCCGTGTACCAGCTGCGGGCGCGCTCGGGGGTCATGGGGCCGTGGACGAGGGCGCGGCCGTCGGCGAAGAGGGTGATCTCGTCGGCGCCGTCCCGGCCCTTGAGCATCAGGCCCGCCCGCTTCCAGGGGCTGCGGGTGCGGGTCTCCAGGCGGATCCGCAGCGCCTCCAGATTCAGGCGACCGGGGGGATTCACGCGGATCTGGACGCCTTCCAGCCCGCACAGGGCGCTGGCCTTGAGGGTCCAGCGGTCGTCCAGGAACTCGGTGACCTTTTCCGCGCAGAAGCGGCAGCGGGTCTTGGGCGGGTTGAGGAACTGGCGCTCGTTCCGCCAGAAGTCGAAGCGGGCCAGGTCGGCGTGCGGCGCTTTCCCGGTGAGGACCTTGAGCGCTTCCAGGGCCGCCCAGCTCGCGATGATCCCCACGGCGGGCCCCAGCACGCCGGCGCTGTCGCAGGTGTCCACGTCGCCGCCCGCTGGGGGTTCCTCCAGAAGGCAGCGGAGGCAGGGGGTCCGGGGTGGATTCAGCGGCCAGACGACGCCTTCGCCGCCGATGGCGCCGGCGTAGATCCAGGGCGTGGCTGTGAGGATGGCCACGTCGTTGATCAGGAAGCGCGCTTCGAAGTTGTCCGTTCCGTCGCAGATCAGGTCGAAGCCCGACAGCAGCTCCCGGGCGTTGCCGCTGGTGAGGTCGGCGACCACAGCCTCCAGTTCGATGGAGGAATTGGCCTCCCGCAGGCGCTCGGCCGCGACTTCCGCCTTGGCCCGGCCCAGGTCGGATTCCCCGTAGAGGAGCTGGCGCTGGAGGTTGCTCTCCTCCACCAGGTCCCGGTCGATGAGGGTGAGGTGACCCACCCCGGCCCGGGCGAGCCAGGGGGCGATGACGGACCCGAGGGCGCCGAGGCCCAGGACCGCCACCCGCTTTCCGCGCAGGGCCTCGTCCGCCTCGCGGCCGAGAAAAATGCGCTGCTTGGCATAGCGGTCGGACATGGGCGTTCCCCGGTCGGTTCCCAGTCTAAAAGCAGCGGCGCCCCGCAGGGCGCCGCTGATGGAGCGCGAGATGCGTTCGCCGTGGGCTCAGTTGCCCTGGCCGGCCTCGGCCATGGCCTTCTCGTACTCGGCCTGGAGGCGGCTGGCGTCGGAGATGGCGAACTTGTAGACGTACTCGAAGCGGTCCGCGCCCTTGGTGAGGGCGATGATCACTTCATAGACGCCCTCGCCGCTCACCTCGAAGGGGCTGGCGATGACGTTGAAGGTGCCTTCCTTGGCGCCGTCGGGGATCTGGACGTCGCTGTCGCGGATCACGTCCTTGCGGTCGCCGGTGGGGCTGACGATGGAGAAGCCGAACTTGAACTGGCCGTCCATGCGGGAGAAGCGGGTGTAGAAGCAGACCTTGGGCAGGGTGAAGGGCACCTGGGGGACGACGATGTGGTGGTCGTACAGGCCCATCAGGGAGGTCTTGCCGCCCATTTCCTGGCGGATGTCATCGCAGAGCAGCGTGAATTCGTGCTTGGGGGCCTTGATCTGGACTTCTTGCATGGGGGCTCCGGAAAGAGGGGGCGTCCGTTGGGTGAACGGAAAGTTTACCCTTGAAGGCGGTCCCTTCCAACCACGCGTTGGCGGGCGGTCCCGGAGGCTGCATGCGGCATTGGTTCTGGATTCTGTTGATCGCCGTGGGCCTCCAGGCCCAAGAGACCCGGATTCAGATCCTTGGGACGACGGACATGCATGGGCGGGTGACGGCGGAAGACGCTTTCACCCTCCAGCCCGCCAATCGCGGGTGGGCGAAGCTGGCCTCCATCATTCGGCGCCAGAAGGCCCTCAACCCCAACACCGTGCTGGTGGACTGCGGGGACACCCTCCAGGGCGAACCCCTGAACTACGTTCGGAACGTCCTCCGCCGCGACCTGCCCGAGCCGGGCGTGGCCATCATGAACGCCCTGGGCTACGCGGCGATGGCGGTGGGGAACCACGACTTCGACTGGGGGATGGAGGTCCTCCGCGAGGCGGAGAAGCAGGCCCGGTTCCCGTTCCTGTCCGCTAACACGGCGGACGCCAAGGGCAAGCGGGCCTTTCCCGCCCACGTCCTGGTGACGGTGGGCGGCGTGCGCGTGGCCCTGGTGGGCTTCACCACCCCCGGCGTCCCGTCCATGACGGAACCGGGCAACTACGCCGGGCTGCGCTTCGCCGATATCGTGGCCTCCGCCAAGGAAGAGGTGCCCCGGCTCCGGGACAAGGAGAAGGCGGACGTGGTGGTGGCCCTGCTCCACTCGGGGCTGGGCGCGGTGAGCGGGCGGGAGGGGGACGAGAACGCCGCCCTCCGGCTGGTGGACCAGGTGCCGGGACTCGACGCGGTCTTCACGGGCCACACCCACCAGGCGATCCAGACCGAGCACAAGGGCGTGCCCATTCTGCAAGCCGAATCCCAGGGGCGGGCGCTTGCCGCCGTGGACCTCCAGCTGAGGATGGAGCGGGGCCGGTGGCGGGTGGCCGCGGCCTCGGGCCGTCTGCTGCGCCCGGACGCCGAGACGCCTTCGGATCCCGAAGTCCTGAGCCTGACCGCCGACCTGCGCGCCGCGACGGACCGCTACCTCGACACGGCGGCGACGAACCTCCAGGTGGACCTCGACAGCCGCTGGTCCCGGATGGAGGACACCCCGGTGATGCAGCTCATGCACCAGGTCCAGCGCCAGGCGACGGGAGCCCAGCTGTCCGCAGCGGCCTGCCCGGGGCCGAAGCTGTTCATCCCCAAGGGGCCCACCAGCGTCCGGCAGTTCTACGCCCTGGCCCCCTACGAGAACCAGGTGGCGCGGATCCGGATCACCGGCGCCCAGCTCAAGGCCTACCTGGAACACGCCGCCAAGCACTACCTCTACAGCTGGGAGCCGGAGCTGTACAACCGCGACGTGCCCTTCTACAACTTCGACACCGTGGATGGCGCGACCTACGCCCTCGACCTGGGGAAGCCCGTGGGCGCCCGCGTCGCGAGTCTCTCCTTCCAGGGCCAGCCCGTGAAGCCGGACCAGACCTTCACCCTGGCCCTCAGCACCTACCGCCTGCGGGGCGGGGGCGGCTACATGGAGGCCATCGGATTCAAGGGGACGCCGGAGCTGATCACGCCCGTCTCCCAGCGGAACCTGCTGCTGGAGTACGTCCTGGCCCGTCCCAGCCTGAGCCTCGCCGCCGGCAACGGGTGGCGCACCATCCCCTACCTCGACCGGGAGCGGATCCAGGGGCTGGCGCGCTGAGGCCGCTCTCTACTTGATCTTCACCAGCATCAGCCCGCCCTTGGGGCTGACGAAGACCGCTTCGGATTCCAGGATTCCCACGAGCAGATGCCCCTCGGCCAGGCCCGTGGGCTGGAAGGCCAGGCGGCCCTGGGCGAGGTCGATCCGCGCCAGCAGCAGGCCCTGGGCGGCGCTGGGACTCGGGCCCCGCAGGGCGGCGGGCACCTGCGTGGCCTTGACGGCGGCGAACAGGACTCCCTTTCCGGTCCAGAGGGCGAGGGGCTCGCGGTCGGCGGCGTTCCCTTCGAGCGGAGGCACCGGCGCGCCCTCCGCCGTGAGGGCGGTCTCGGCGATCTTCCGGCCGGTCCCTCCGTCCAGGAGGCTGAGGTTGAGGCTGTTCCCGTCCGCCATCAGGACGTTGCCGGCGTCGTCCGCGACGACAGGCCGCCGGTTGGCGGGAATCGGGCCGTCGCGCTTGGGGGGCTTGGCGCCGAAGGCCCAGATCAGGTCGGCGCTCTTGAAGTCCCGCCTCTCCAGGTAGGGTTCGGCGGTGCGGTAGGAGAGCACGAAGCCCCTGGCATCCCAGCAGACGTCGCCGACTTCCGCCGGGAGCTTGACGGTGTTGACCACCCGGCCGGTGCGGTCCACGAGGGAAAGCACGGCTCCCGAGGCCACCCAGGCGTTGTTCCGGGGGTCCACCACCCATCGCGCGGGCTCGCCCTCCAATTTCCCCAGGGGCACGGTGGTCATCACGCCGCCGTCCCGGAGCCAGGTGTGGAGGGCGCGGCTCTTCGCATCGAAGAAGGTGAAGGAGTCGTCCTTGTCCTGCTTCGCCCAGCCGGCGGCCTGACCCGCGGCATCCCAGACCTGGGCCGAGGCCGGCGCGGACAAGGCCCAGGCGGCGGCGCACAGGAGGAAGGCGCGGAACGGATATGACTTCACGAAGGCCTCTGAAAAGGAACTCGACCTCGGGTGGGGGTTGGGACCCACCTTAGGAATTTTCGGAGAATTTCGCAAGGTTTTACTTAGATTCGATGGAGAAAATCCCGGATCCGCGCTTCCAGCGCCAGGGGGCCGAGGCCCTCTTCCTCCAGCAGGCGCTTGGGATCGCCGTGGTGCACCAGCCGATCGGCGATGGCGCAGCGGAGCAGGGGGCGGGTGAGCCCGGCGTCCGCCAGGGATTCGGCCACGGCCCCGCTGAATCCGCCGGGAGCGCAGCCCTCCTCGAGCACCACGATCCCGCGGCAGGTGCTGGCCCAGGCGTGGATGAGGGCCTCGTCCAGCGGCTTGATGAACCGGGCGTTGATCACGGCGCAGGACACGCCCTCGGTGGCCAGGGATTCGGCGATCCGCCGCGCCGGTTCCACCATGGCGCCCACGGCGCACAGCAGCAGGTCCGAGCCCTCGCGGAGCAGCTCGCCTTTGCCCACGGGCAGCGCGGCGATGGGTTCCTCCAGGGGCACGCCCAGCCCGTTCCCGCGGGGATAGCGCAGGGCGGCCGGATGTCCGCAGTAGAGGCCCGTCATCAGCATCCGCCGCAGTTCGTTCTCGTCCTTGGGCGCCATCAGGATGATGTTGGGGAGGCACCGCAGGTAGGCCAGGTCGTACAGCCCGTGGTGGGTGGGGCCGTCCGCGCCCACGATCCCCGCCCGGTCCAGGGCGAAGGTCACGGGCAGGTCCTGGATGCAGACGTCGTGGGCCACCTGGTCGAAGCCCCGCTGGAGGAAGGTGCTGTAGATGGCGCACACCGGGCGCATTCCCTGGGCCGCGAGGCCGGCGGCGAAGGTGACGGCGTGCTGCTCGGCGATGCCCACGTCGAAGCAGCGATTCGGAAAGGCCTTCTGAAAGAGGTTCAGTCCCGTGCCGTCCAGCATCGCGGCGGTGATGCCCACGATCTTGTCGTCGGTCTTCGCCAGTTCCACCAGGGCCTTGCCGAAGACGCTGGTGTAGCTGGGCGGGGCGGGCTTCGCGGGATCCGCCTGGACCTTGATGATCTCGCCCGCTTCGGCGTCGAAGGCGGTGACGCCGTGCCACTTCAGGGGGTCCTGCACGGCGGGCTCGTACCCGTAGCCCTTCTTGGTCTGCACGTGCAGCAGCACCGGGCCGTCCTTCATCTTCTCCTTGGCCTCGGCGAGGGCCTTGGACGTGGCGTTCACGTCGTGGCCGTTCACGGGGCCCAGGTAGCGGAAGCCCAGGTCCTCGAACAGCAGCCCCGGCACCATTAGGCGCTTGAAGCTCTCTTCGCTCCACTTGGCGGCGCGGGCCACGCCCTTGCTCAGGCCCTCCAGGGGGATGGCCTTGATGGCGTGCTCGATCCGGTCGCGCCACCGCTGGTAGTACTGGCCGGACATGATCTGGTTCAGGTAGCCCTGGAGCGATCCCACGTTGGGGTTGATGCTCATGTCGTTGTCGTTGAGGATCACCAGGAAGTTCTTGGTCTCCAGGTAGCCCGCCTGGTTGAGGCCCTCGAAGGCCATCCCCGCGGTCATGGAGCCGTCGCCGATGACGGCGATGCAGGCGTGGTCCTGCTTCTGGAGGTCCCGGGCCTTCGCCATCCCCAGCACCGCGGAGATGCTGGTGCTGGCGTGCCCCGCGCCGAAGTGGTCGTAGGGGCTCTCGTCCCGCTTGAGGAAGCCCGACAGGCCGTCGTGCTGGCGCAGGCTGGGGAAGCGGCCCTTGCGGCCGGTGAGGATCTTGTGGGAATAGGCCTGGTGGCCCACGTCCCACACGATGCGGTCCTGCAGGAAGTCGAAGTGGTGGAAGAGGGCGACGGTCAGCTCGACGGTGCCGAGGTTGGAGCTGAAGTGGCCGCCGGTTTCGGATACGGACGCGATGATGAACGCGCGCACTTCCGTCGCCAACTGCTCCAGCTGCGCGGGGGAGAAGTGGCGGATCTGCTGCGGGGCGGCCAGGGAATCCAGGAGCGGATAGGGGCTGGAAGGCGCTTCCACGGGGATCCCTACTTCGCCCGCTGGGCCAGGTAGCGGGCCCAGGCTGCCAAGGAGTCGCGGTTGGGTAGGGAAGCTAGATGGCATAGGGCGGTCTCGGTGGCCTCGCTCAGGGCCTCGCGGGCACCGTCCAGCCCCAGGAGCGAAGGGTAGGTGATCTTACCCCTCCCCGCATCCTTGCCGGCGCGCTTGCCCAGGTCGGCGTCCGTGGCGGTGGCGTCCAGGATGTCGTCCTGGATCTGGAACGCCAGGCCGATGGCTTCGCCGTAGGCCCGCAGGGCGGCCTGGGCCGCGGGTTCCGCGCCGCCCAGCACCGCGCCGATCTCCAGGGAGGCCCGGAGGAGGGCGCCGGTCTTCAGCCGGTGGATGAGCATCAGGTGGGCCAGGTCGTAGGCCTCCAGGCCCTCGCCTTCCAGATCCAGGGCCTGGCCTCCCGCCATGCCGCGCCATCCGGCAGCTTCCGCCAGGAGGGCCAAGGCGTGCGCCCGGCGGGCAGGTTCCAGCTCCGCCGTCGCCAGGACGCCGAAGGCCTCAGTGAGCAGCGCGTCCCCGGCCAGGATGGCGTGGCCTTCCCCGAAGACCTTGTGGTTGGTGGCGCGGCCCCGGCGGAGGTCGTCGTCGTCCATGGCCGGCAGGTCGTCGTGGATGAGGGAATAGGTGTGGATGAACTCCAGCGCCAGGGCGCCCGGCAGGGCCTGGTCCGCGGTGCCCCCCACGGTCTCCGCCGCGAGGATGCACAGGATCGGGCGGACCCGCTTGCCGCCCGCCTTCAGGCTGTAGCGGACCGCTTCGCCCAGGCGGGCGGCCTCGCCTTCCAGGAAGGGCCGGGTGAGGGTGGCGTCGAGGATGGGCAGCAGGCGGTCCAGGTCCGCCTGGACCTGCGCGGCGGCCCCGCTCATCGGGGGTCCTTCGCGTCGTCCAGGGGCTCGGCCCGGTATTCGCCGCCCAGGCCCGCCTTCAGGACCTCCACCCGCCGCTGGGCGTCCGCCAGCTGCTTCTGGAGGGCCTGGCTGAGCTGGACGCCCTCCTCGAACCGGACCAGGGCCTCTTCCAGGCCCAGGCTGCCCGACTCCAGCTGCTGCACCAGCGCTTCCAGCCGGTCCAGGCCGTCGTCGAAGGAGGGTTGGGCGCTCATGGGGAGTCCGAAGAAAGGGCCCGCGAGGGCCCCGTCCAGTCTAGCGCTTCCCTTTCAGGCTTTCCTTCATCTCCTTGCCGCCGTCCTTCTGGGCGTAGCCCGCGGGCAGGGCCCAGACGCCCTCGGCGATGGGAGTCGTGGCGATGGCGGTGGCCTCGGTGGTGAGGTCCGTGCCCATCAGGCCCGTGATGCGGGTCCGCAGGGGGACGCCCTTGAGCTTCGCCGTCTCCTGGTAGACCCGCTTGAACAGCACGCCCATGGGGCCGGGCGCGCGGTTCAGCATCCCCATGGCCTTGGCGTAGTCCTTCACGGGGAACTGGAGCGAGGGATCCACGCTCAGCTCCTCCACCATCTTGCCGAGGGTGATCCTCACCTTTTTGCAGGGCCGGCCCAGGATCGTGTCGGAGCCCAGCTGCTCGACCTTCACCTCGGAGACGTCCCCGAACATCATCTTGGTAACCATCTCGGGCATCCCCGCCATCTGGGTCTCCAGGCTCTGCATGGCCTCCTGCAGGTCCTGGAAAGTGAACCGGGTGATGGTCTTCTTGTCGTGGTCGATGGCGTAGATGGTCTCCTTGCCGTAGTCCACCAGCGTGTCGCTCTTCGAGCCCGCGTGGTTCACCCGGATCCGCGTGGGGCTGAGGTACTGGACCTGGGAGCCGTCCTTGGCCAGGGCGCCTTTTCCGGTGACCTGGGAGGTGATGGTGAGGTCCGCGCCGCTGAGGCTGGCGATGGCAAGGGCCGAGGAAAGGGCAAGAACCACGAGCTTCCGCATGGAATTCTCCGTCGCAGGTCGCCCGAGCATACGCCCGGCCCTTGCCCGCGGCCAGGGCAGTCTGGGATACCTTGCAAAGAGGGGGATCCATGGCCCGGGTGCTCGTGGTGGATGACAGCAAGGAAACCTGCGAGTTCCTGGAGGAACTGCTCGGGGGGATGGGACTGGACGTCGCCAAGGCCACCCATCCGGACCGCGCCATCGAGCTGCTCCACAAGGAAGCCTTCGACCTGCTGCTCTCCGACATCAACCTCGAAGCCAAGAAGGACGGCCTCGACCTGCTGCGCGAGGCCAAGCCCCTGGGCGTGGACACGATCCTCCTGTCCGGCTTCGGGACGCTGGAGACCGCCATCGAGGCCGTGCGGGAAGGGGCCTTCGACTTCCTCAGCAAGCCCTGGAACAACGAGGAGCTGAAGGCCCTGGTCAGCCGCGCCCTGGCCCGGCGCCAGTCCAGCGGGCAAAGCGCCGTCCAGGCTTCGCCCAAGGGCAAGCGGAGCCTGATGATCGGATCCAGCCCCAAGATGATGGCGGTCTACAAGACCATCGCCAGCCTGCAGAACAGCCGCGCCACCGTCCTCATCACCGGCGAGAGCGGCACGGGCAAGGAACTGGTGGCCCGCAGCATCCACCTGTCCAGCGACCGCCGGGACCGGGCCTTCGTCGCGGTGAACTGCGGCGCCCTGACCGAGACGCTGCTGGAGTCGGAACTGTTCGGCCACGTGAAGGGGTCGTTCACGGGCGCGGTGGGCGAGAAGCCCGGCCTCTTCGAGGAGGCCTCCGGCGGCACCATCTTCCTGGACGAGATCGGCGAGACCAGCCCCAGCTTCCAGGTGCGGCTGCTCCGGGTGCTCCAGGAGCAGGAGATCCGCCGCGTGGGCGGGAACAAGACCATCAAGGTGGACGCCCGCGTCATCGCCGCCACCAACCGCGATCTTCCCCAGATGGTGAAGGCCGGGACCTTCCGGGAGGATCTCTACTACCGGCTGAGCGTCGTGGAGTTGGCCGTTCCGCCCCTGCGGGAGCGGCGGGAGGACATCGCCCCCCTGCTGGATCACTTCCTGGCCGAGTTCGGCCAGAAGGACCAGCAGACCTACCGGCTGTTTCCGGAGGCGAGGCGGGTCCTGGAGGCCTATTCCTGGCCGGGCAACGTGCGGGAGCTGAGCAACGCCGTGGAAAACCTGACGCAGCTCAGCCGCGGCCGGGAGATCACCGTGGACGACCTCCCCGCCAAGATCCAGGCGGACGCCCTCAAGCGGGCCCTCCGTCGGCCCGAGGCCTCCGACGAGATGCCCGCCCTCATCGAGGACTGGCCCTCCCTGGATGAACTGGAGCGGCGGTACATCCAGATCCTGGTGGGCCGCCACAAGGAGAAGCAGCGGATCGCCGAGATCCTGGGCGTGGATCGCACCACCCTCTACCGGAAGCTGAAGCGCTACGGCTTCCATGACGGGGATTAGGGACCACCTCGTCGCACGCTGCCACGAGTTGCAGTTTGCAACGGCAGTTGAAGGGGTCAATATTTTTTAAGTGGATATTTTATTGGGTTTGAATGTTGGCCTGATTGCTGCTTCCTGGATTGCACTTCCGGCCGTGCCGGATCAACCCAGGGAGAATCCCCCATGAAGAAGCTTGCTGCGCTCCTCGTCGCCGCCGCTCTGATCAGCCCCGCGTTCGCCGACGAGGCGAAGAAGCCCGAGGCCAAGAAGGTGGAGACGAAGAAGGCCGAGCCCAAGAAGGCCGAGCCTAAGAAGGAAGAGAAGAAGGCCCTGAACACCGAAGAGAAGAAGGCCGAGCCCAAGAAGGAAAAGAAGGCCGAGAAGAAGGCTGAGCCCAAGAAGGAAGAGAAGAAGGCTCTGAACACCGAAGAGAAGAAGGCTGAGCCCAAGAAGGAAAAGAAGGGCGAGAAGAAGGCTGAGCCCAAGAAGGAAGAGAAGAAGGCTCTGAACACCGAAGAGAAGAAGGCCGAGCCCAAGAAGGAAAAGAAGGGCGAGAAGAAGGCTGAGCCCAAGAAGGAAGAGAAGAAGGCTCTGAACGCCGAAGAGAAGAAGGCCGATGCCCCCACCCCCAAGGCCGAGAAGAAGGCCAAGAAGCACGCCAAGAAGGCTGAGAAGGCCGAGGCCGCTCCTGCCGCCGAGAAGAAGGCCATGAACGCCGAAGAGAAGAAGGCCGACGCCCCCAAGGCTGAGAAGAAGGCCAAGAAGCACGCCAAGAAGGCCGAGAAGGCCGAGGCCGCTCCTGCCGCCGAGAAGAAGGCCATGAACGCCGAAGAGAAGAAGGCCGATGCCCCCAAGGCTGAGAAGAAGGCCAAGAAGCACGCCAAGAAGGCCCCTAAGGCCGAGGCTGCTCCCGCCGCCGAGAAGAAGGCGATGAACGCCGAAGAGAAGAAGGCCGACGCCCCCAAGGCTGAGAAGAAGGCCGCCAAGAAGGCTGAGAAGACCGAGAAGAAGGAAGAGGCCAAGAAGTAATCTGGCTCTCGTTTCCGCAGGACGAAAAGCGGGCTTCGGCCCGCTTTTTCGCGTACGGCTTTTCGCGGCGGAGGGCAGAGGCCATGATGGGAGCATGATCGATCCCCTCCTCGACCTCACCGCCGAAATCCGCGCCCGGCTGCTGCCCTGGCGCGGGGAGAACCGCACCCAGTTGCTGGGATGCGTGGAGGGTTTCTGCCTCCTCCGCGACGGTTCCGGCCAGCATCACCGGCCCGCCGCGCAGGCGGCCCTCCCGGGGGGGCCCTGGGACCTGTCGCCGCTCATCGACCACACCCTCCTGAAGGCGGATGCCACCGGCGCCCAGGTGGAAACCCTCTGCGGCGAGGCCCTCACCTACGGCTTCGCCTCCGTCTGCGTGAATCCCCTGTGGGTACCTCTGGCTTCCTCGCTCCTCAAGGGCAGCGGCGTGCGGACCTGCACGGTCGTGGGCTTTCCCCTGGGGGCCTCGTCCCTGGTATCCAAGGCCCGCGAGGCCGAGGTGGCGCTGCTGGACGGCGCCCAGGAAGTGGACATGGTCCTGGCCGTCGGCGCCGCCAAGGGCGGCGACTGGGACACCGTGCGCCGGGACATGGAGGGCCTCCGCGCCGCCGTCCCCGCGCCCGCCGTCCTCAAGGTGATCCTGGAGACCTGCCTGCTCTCCGAGGAGCAGAAGACCCGCGCCTGCGCCTTGGCCCTGGAAGCGGGCCTCGATTTCGTGAAGACCTCCACCGGCTTCTCCACCGGCGGCGCCACGGAAGCCGATATCGCCCTCATGCGCCGCGCGGTGGGCACGGACATGGGCGTGAAGGCCTCCGGCGGGATCCGCACCTACGCCGACGCGCTGAGCATGGTCCTCGCGGGCGCCACGCGCCTGGGCCTCTCCGCGTCCATCGCCGTGGTCCGCGGGGGAGCGGGGACGGGGACCTACTGAACTGCGGTATTCTCCAGAGAGCCGTCCCGTCGGAGGTTCTCGTGGCAAAGCTGGATCTCATCATGTTCGAGGAGGAGTACAAGCTCCTCTACGAGATCATCAGCCGCCTGCAGAAGGACGCCTCCGCCAAGGTGGTGTTCCTGGTGGACAAGAACGGCCAGCAGATCGCCGCCGCCGGCGACGTGAAGAGCATCGACGCCACCAGCCTGGCCTCGCTCACCGCGGGCAACGTGGCCGCCACGGACGGCCTGGCCAAGCTCATCGGGGAGAAGGAGTTCAGCCTCCTCTTCCACGAGGGCGAGAAGGACAACCTGCACATCTCCATCGTGGGCAAGCGCGGGATCCTCGTCGTGATCTTCGACCAGAATTCCAGCCTCGCGCTGGTGCGGCTGCGGGTGAAGAAGGCCAGCAAGGAGCTGCTGGAGATCTTCGACCAGGTGGAGCAGCGCGCGCAGAAGGAGACCGACGCGGGGGGCCGCTTCGAGAGCCCCTTCTCGGAGATCACGGACGAAGACATCGATCGCCTGTTCGGCGACTAGTCCCGCCATGACTTTCATCAACTACGCATCGCGCGAGATCAACTGCAAGATCGTCTACTACGGTCCCGGCCTCTGCGGGAAGACGACGAACATCCAGTGGATCTACGAGCAGGCCCATCCGGACAAGAAGGGCAAGCTGGTCAGCCTCGCCACCGAGACGGACCGCACCCTGTTCTTCGATTTTCTGCCCCTGGACATGGGCATGGTGAAGGGCTTCAAGGTCCGCTTCCACCTCTACACCGTGCCGGGCCAGGTCTTCTACGACGCCAGCCGGAAGCTCATCCTCCGGGGCTGCGACGGGATCATCTTCGTCGCCGACAGCCAGCGCGCGCGGATGGAGGCCAACATCGAATCCATCGCGAACCTGGCCACCAACCTCAAGGAGAACGGCTTCGACATCCGGTCGATCCCCTACGTCCTCCAGTTGAACAAGCGCGACATGCCCTCCGCGGCCTCGGTGCCCGAGATGGAGCGCCTTCTGCGCTTCCGTGGCGAGCCCATGATCGAAGCCGTCGCCAACCACGGCACCGGCGTCATCGAGACCCTCAAGGCCGCCGCCCGCCAGATCCTCATGGAGCTGCAGCGGGGCTGACGCCGGTCACAGCTCCCGCAGCCCCCCGCTTGAATCTCCCCCATCCTCCGGTAGAATGGACCTTCGCCCTTCCGGAGTAGCTCAGGGGTCAGAGCGGGTGACTGTTAATCACTAGGTCGGGGGTTCAAATCCCTCCTCCGGAGCCAGAACGAAGCCCTGGAATCCAACGGTTCCGGGGCTTTTCGCGTACGGCGGGAGCATCCGTGGAAAATGGGAAGGGGAGATTCCGTTGCGCCTGATCGTCGCCGAAAAACCCAGCATGGGCCGCGCCTTGGCGGAGGCGCTGGGTCTGGCGGGGCGGGGGCGGAGCTTCATCGAGGGGAACGGGCTGGTGGTGACCTGGTGCGTGGGGCACCTGGTGGAGGCGCTGAATCCGGAAGGGTACGATCCGGCTTGGAAGGCCTGGCGGTGGGACCGGCTGCCGATCTTCCCGGAGCCCTTCCGCTACGCGCCCATCGCGCAGACGAAGGACCAGTTCGAGGCGGTGGCCCGCCTGCTGAATCGCGCGGACGTGACGGAAGTGGTGAACGCCACGGACGCCGGGCGGGAAGGGGAATTGATCTTCGACCTGGTGTACCGACTGGCGGCGTGCGCCAAGCCCGTCCACCGCTTCTGGACCTCCAGCCTCACGCCGGAGGCCATCCGGGAGGCCTACGCCGCGATGAAGCCGGGCGAGGCCTACGCGGGTCTTCGGGACGCGGCGCGGAGCCGCCAGGAGGCGGACTGGCTGGTGGGCATCAACGCCACGCGGGCCCAGACGCTGCGGATGCGCCGCGCGGGGGCGGAGGACGGCGTGTGGAGCGTGGGCCGGGTGCAGACGCCCACCCTGGCGCTCCTGGTGCGCCGGGAGCTGGACATCCGCACCTTCAAGCCGCAGCCCTTCTGGAGCCTGCGCGCCCGATTCGCCCATCCCGTGGGGAATTACGAGGGCCGGTGGTTCCGGGAGCGGGAGGGCGAGGTCCAGGAGCGGTTCGCCGCCGAAGAGGAGGCGAGGGCCCTCGCGGCGGAGCTGGAGGGTCGGCCCGGGAGGATCCGCAGCGTCACGGGCCGGACGGAGAAGAAGAAGCCCGAACTGCTGTACGACCTCACGAGCCTGCAGAAGGAGGCCAACAAGCGCTTCGGGTTCACCGCGGAGGCCACGCTCGGCCTCGCGCAGAATCTCTACGAAAAGCAGCTCATCTCCTACCCCCGCACCAGCAGCCGCCACCTGACGGAAGCGGACGCCCAGAAGGCGCCGCAGTGGATCAAGGCGCTGGCCCAGGGCCAGCTCACGGGGCTGGGGCCCTTTCTCGACCAGCTCCGCGCGCGCTGGCCCGTGAAGCTCGACAAGCGGTTCGTCAACGACAAGGAAGTGGAGGATCACGCCGCGCTGGTGCCCACCGAAAAGCCGGCCCGGGACCTGGCCGGCGACGAGCTGCGGATCTACGAGCTGATCGCCCGGCGCTTCCTGGGCGCCTACTTCCCGGAGCGGGTGGAGGTGAAGACCACCCTCGTGACGGAGATCGGCCCCGAGACGTTCAAGACCCAGGGCTCCGTGGTGAAGGAGGAGGGCTGGTCCGCGGTGGATCCTCCCCATCGCCGCAAGAAAGCGGACAAAGGCGCCGACCCTTCCGCGGAAGGCGAAGAGGAGACGAGCGAAGAGGCCGAGGGCCTGCCGGCCGTGAAGAAGGGCGAAGCCGTGGCCGTCGCTTCCCTCGATCCCAAGGAGGGGAAGACCACGCCGCCCAAGCGCATGAGCGAGGGGGACCTCCTGTCCGCCATGCAGGGCGCGGGCAGGGAGCTGGACGACGAGAGCCTCCGCGGGGCCATGCGGGACTGCGGCCTGGGGACGCCCGCCACCCGCGCCAACATGATCGAGACCCTCATCAAGCGGGCCTACGTCGAGCGCAAGCGCAACGTCCTCCTTCCCACGGACAAGGGCGTCCGCCTCATCCAGAGCCTCTCCGTGGAGGCTCTCCGCAGCGCCGAGCTGACGGGCCAGTGGGAGGCCCGGCTGGAGCGCATGCGGCGCGGCGAGGAGACCCGGGCGGCCTTCATGGGCGACATCCGCGGGTTCGTATCCGCCGTGGTGGGCGAGCTGCAGGAGGCCCCCGCGCCGCAGATCCACGGCGCGCCCTGTCCCTCCTGCGGCGCCCCCATGCGGATCATCCCCAGCACCCGGCGGGGAGAGTTCTTCCACCGCTGCGCGCCATGCCAGGTGATGGCGCCCATCGGGAAGACTCCCTAGGCAGATCGAATCGGAGAAGGACTATCCTAGTGGGGCTTTCCCGAAAAGGCCCTTCTCTCCGGAGCGCCCCATGGCCCTCAGCGTCGATGCGTTTCCCCCGGACCCCGCGGCCGATTACGCGAAGATCCGAAAGGACCTCCAGAACGGGGACGTCCTGATCTGCTCGGGCACCGGCGTCTTCTCATCCATGATCCAGCAGGCCACGGCCAGCGTGTGGAGCCACGTCGCCTTCATTCTCCGCCTGGATGCCATCGACCGGATCATGCTCCTGGAGAGCGTGGAGCCCATCGGCGTGCGGACCGTGCGGTTGTCCAAGTACCTGGAGGACTACGCGAACGACGGAAAGCCCTATCCAGGGGGCATGGCGATCATCCGGAACCGCAAGTTCGCTGCGGTGGGCGCGAAGAAGCTCACCGCGCTCGCCCAGTACGCCGTGGACCAGTTCGGCTATCCCTACGACAAGGACGAGATCGCCAAGATGGCCGCCCGGATCCTGGCTTCCAAAGTCCCATTCACGAAGAAGCAGCTGAAGAAAATAGAGCCCGACCGCGAGTTCATCTGCTCGGAGTACGTGGCCCAGTGCTACGAGCAGGTGGACCTGGAGGTCCAGTGGAACCAGCTGGGATTCATTGCGCCATCGGACTTCGCGGCTGATCCGAATTTCGACCTGGTGGCGGTCCTCAAATCCAGATGAGGCGCTTATCTTCAGGGGGATTTATCTCCGGAGGCAGTTTTAAGCGGAGAGCGGGGCTTTTCGAAGTGGCTAGTTAAATCGAAAATGACGGATACTTCCCATCCCGGGAATTTCTGTCACGATCATTCCGATCCATCAATTCTGGAGCTCATACATGCCGAATATCGCGACAGTCCTCAAATCCGAGATCCTGAGGCTGGCCCGGAAGGAAGTCCGGAACGAGCTCGAAACCCTGAAGAAGGCCTCGGCCCAGTACCGCTCGGACATCGCCGCCCTGAAGCGGCGGGTGGCGGCCCTGGAGAAGAACCTGTCGCGCGTGGCGAAGAAGGCCGTGCCCAAGGCGGCGGCTGCCGAGGGCGAAGCGGGCCCCCGCCTCCGATTCCGGGCCAAGGGGCTCGCCACGCAGCGGAAGCGGCTGGGCCTGTCCGCCGCGGAGATGGGGAAGCTGCTCGGCGTCTCCGCCCAGACTGTCTACAACTGGGAGACCGGAAAATCCAAGCCCCGTCCCCAGCAGCTCGCGGCCATCGCGTCGGTGAGGACCCTGGGCGTGCGGCGGGCCAAGGCTCAGCTGGAGGCCCTCGAGGGCTGAAGCCTCCTTCTCCGGGCCGCCGGACATTCAGGAGGACCTTGTAGGGAATGGTAGGCTGGGGCGAATGGACACGCCCATGCCTGAACTTTCCGCTGCCCGGATCCGGGTCGTGGTGTGCGAGGACGACGACGACCTCCGCGACATCCTGTTGGTGGGGCTCCCGGACTTCGGGATGGCCGCGTGGGGCGTGTCGTCCGCGGAGGCGCTGGAAACGTTCTTCGCGGCGCGGGAGGCGGATATTCTCGTCCTCGACCTGGGATTGCCGGGGGAGGATGGCTTCTCCGCGGCGCGACGGCTGCGGCAGGAGCGCCCGGCGCTGGGGATCCTCATGCTCACCGCGCGGGGCCAGGTGGAAGACCGGGTGCGGGGCCTCGCCGGGGGGGCGGACCTGTACTTCGTGAAGCCGGTGGACCTCCGGGAATTGGCGGGCGCCATCAAGAGCCTCCACCGCCGGCTGTCGCAGCGACCCGCGGCGGAAGCGCCCGTGGCGCCGTGGCGGCTGGACCGGGCCGGCTCGGTCGTCTTCTCTCCGTCGGGAACGCCGATTTCCCTCACCGCCAGCGAATTCCGGGTGCTGGTCCGGCTGATGGCGGAGCCGGGCAAGACCTTCAAGCACGACGACCTGTTGGGCCTCCTGGGGTGGGACGCGGACGCTGGTTCCAAGCATCGCTTGGAGGCCCTGGTCAGCCGCCTCCGGAAGAAGGCCAAGGAAGCCTGTCCCGGCGAGGCGTTTCCCCTGCGGGCCCGCCACGGCGAGGGCTACGCCTTCCTGTCCACGTCGAACCTGCGGGCATGAGGAGCCTGCGGCGCGCCCTGTCGGCGCTGGTCGCCGGATGGCTGGCGGCGGTGAGCGCCTGGGCCGCGCCCGAGGTGACGGTGGCGCGGGGCGGGCGGATCCCGCTCGCGGGCCACCTGGAACTCCTGACGGATCCCGCAGGCCGGCTGTCGTTGGCGGAGGTTCAGGCCGCCGCGGAAGGGTGCGCCTTCGCGCCGCTGCCGGGAAACGTCTCCCGGGGCTACGGAAAGGGAACGGTCTGGCTGCGCTTCACCCTTTTCTGGGGGAGCGCCACCGGGGACCGGAAGCTGGAAGTCCCCGTCGCGTTCCTGGAGGACATCCGCCTGTTCTCGCCCGGGGCCGAGGGGACCTACACGGAGCAGCCGCGGGGCGCGATCCTTCCCCTGACCGGAGCGGCGGATCGCTACCGCCATGCGGTGTTCTCCCTGCCGCCTCCGGCCTTCGCGTCCCATCGCCCGCAGGTCTGCTTCCTGCGCGTGGCCACGCGGACCACCATGGCGGTGGAGCCCATCCTGTGGGAGCCCGGGGCGTTCTGGGGCGCGGCCGTCCGAGAGAGCTTCTGGTTCGGAGGCTTCTTCGGGATCGCCTTCATCATCCTGATCGGCAACCTCGTGTACTGGATCCGCCTGCGGGAGAGCCTGCATCTCCACTACGGGGCCTACGTCGGCTGCATGATCCTCCTGTCCCTGGGCACGTCCGGGTACGGGAATCTCCTGTTCACGCCGGATCATCCGCGGGTGTTCCAGTGGCTCATCGGAACCACGAACTGCCTGTTTCTCGGGCTGGGCGGGCAGGTGTTCTCCGGGATCGTGGATTTCAGGAAGGGCTTCCCCCGGGCCGGTCGCGCCTACGGCTGGACCGTCTGGGGTCTCGCGGGTGCGGGCGTGGCCGTCTGCGCGATGGGAGGTTATTTTGCGATCGCCCCGCTCACGCAGCTCCTCCTGCTGGCGATGGCGCTCTTCAACGGGGCGCTGGCGGGATGGTTGGCCGTGCGGGGAAATGGCGCGGCGCGGCTCTACCTGCTGGCCTTCGGCGTCCAACTCGCAGGGGCCGTCCTGCTGCTGGGCCGCAACCTCGGTTGGCTGCCGGCCACGTTCGCCACGGAACACGCCTTCTACCTCGCGTCGATCTTCCACCTCATCCTGATGAACGTGCCCGTGGCCTACCGCTTGGAGCGCTTCAAGCGGGAACGGGACGTCGTGCGGACGGAGGCGCTGGCGGCCGCGGAGCGCCACGGCGCGGAGCTGGAGGCGCGGGTGGCAGCGCGGACGCTGGAGCTCCACCGCGAGAAGGCCCAGGCCGAGCAGGCCCTGGCGGAGATGCGGAAGATGGTGGACGAGCAGGAGCGGTTCATCAGCACCATCTCGCACGAGTTCCGGACGCCCCTTTCGATCATCGACGGCTCGGCCCAGATCATCGGGATGGCGCGGGGGAGCGCCTCGGCGCGGATTCCGGGCCATCTCGGGAAGATCCGCGGGGCCGTGCGCAGGCTGCTCCACCTTTTGGACACCAGCTTCCATCCGGGCCGGATGGCCGCGGGAACCTGGGCCTTCCGGCCCCAGCCCCTCGATCTGGCGCGGGAACTCGCCATGGTCGCCGCGCGCGCCCAGGCCACGACGGACACCCACCGGATCGTCGTGGATGCCGGATTCGGAGTCGAGACCGTGACCTGCGATCCCGAGTGGATCTCCATCGCCCTCCAGAACCTGCTCGACAACGCCATCAAGTACACGCCCGACGGCGGCGACATCCACCTTCGGATCTTCTCGCCGGAGCCGGGGTGGTTCGCCTTCGAGGTGGCGGATCCGGGGATCGGGATTCCCGAGGATCAGCAGCAGGACATCTTCAAGCGCTTCTTCCGCGGGCAGAACGCCGCCGCCACGCCGGGCGCCGGCGTGGGGCTGGACCTGGTGAAGCACATCGTCGACACCCACGGCGGGCGCCTCACGCTGAGCAGCCGCCCGGGGACGGGGACCGTGTTCCGGGTGTTCCTGCCCCGCACCAGGCCCGAGGCTGGACCGACCCCGGATTAGAAACGGGTGACGTACACTCGGGAGCAGGAGGTCCCATGATCCGCCCCTGGTCCGCCCTCGTTTTGTGCCTCGCCCTGCCGGCGGCGGCCCATGCATCTTCCGCCACGGCGCTGCCCAAGAAACCGGCGGCGGCCAAGCCCAAGATGCCGGCCCTGACCACCACGCCCAGCGGCCTCCAGTACGTGGACACGCAGGTGGGCACGGGCCCGCTGCCCCAGCGCGGCCAGCGGTGCACGGTCCACTACACCGGTTGGCTGTCCGACAAGGGCCAGCGCGGGAAGAAGTTCGACAGCTCGGTGGACCGCGGCGAGCCGCTGGTGATTCCCATCGGCCTGGGACGCGTGATCAAGGGCTGGGACGAGGGCCTGATGTCCATGAAGGTGGGCGGCAAGCGCACCCTCCACATCCCCGCGGCGCTGGGCTACGGCGCGCGCGGCGCGGGCGGGGACATCCCGCCCAACGCCGACCTGATCTTCGATGTGGAGCTGCTGGGCGTCCAGTAGCGCTTCGGCCTCAGAGCGCGATGCGGGTGCCCAGCACCTGCAGGAACTGCGCGATCCACGCGGGGTGGGCGGGCCAGGCCGGGGCGGTGACCAGGTTGCCGTCGGTCACGGCCGCGTCCACCGCGATGTCCGCGTACTTCCCGCGGGCCACTTCCACCTCGGCCCGGCAGGCGGGATAGGCGGAGCAGGTGCGGCCCTCCAGCACCCCGGCCGCGGCCAGGAGCTGGGCGCCGTGGCAGATGGCCGCCACGGGCTTCTTCGCGTCGAAGAAGTGGCGGACGATCTCCAGGACCTTGGGGTTGAGGCGCAGGTATTCGGGCGCGCGGCCGCCAGGAACCACCAGGGCGTCGTACTGCTCCGGTCGGACCTCGGCGAAGGTGGCGTTCAGCGCGAACCGGTGGCCGGGCTTCTCGGAGTAGGTCTGGTGCCCTTCGAAATCGTGGATGGCGGTGGCGACGTACTCGCCCGTCCCCTTGTCGGGGCACACCGCGTGGACCGTGTGGCCCACGGCCTGGAGCGCCTGGAAGGGCACCATGATTTCGTAGTCCTCGCCGAAATCGCCCACCAGCATGAGGATCTTCTTCGCGGCCATGACTGCCTCCTGGAAGGAAAACCGATCCGATCATACGCGCGGCGCCACGGAAAAGTCCCGCCGGAACGCGGGACTTTTCCGTGAAGGAGAGGGCCCGGTCAGGCCTTCTGGTAGACCTCGGCGCCCTTGGCCACGAAGGTCTCCGACATCTCCTCCATGCCCTTCTGAAGGGCCTCCTCCTCGGAGACGCCTTGGGCCGCGGCGTACTGGCGGACGTCCTCGGTGATCTTCATGGAGCAGAAGTGGGGGCCGCACATGGAGCAGAAGTGCGCGGTCTTGGCGCCTTCGGCGGGCAGGGTCTCGTCGTGGAATTCGCGGGCGGTGTCGGGATCCAGCGCCAGGTTGAACTGGTCCTCCCAGCGAAACTCGAAGCGGGCCTTGCTCATGGCGTCGTCCCAGATGCGGGCGCCGGGGTGCCCCTTGGCCAGATCCGCGGCGTGGGCGGCGATCTTGTAGGCGATGACGCCGTCCTTCACGTCCTTCTTGTTGGGGAGGCCCAGGTGCTCCTTGGGCGTCACGTAGCACAGCATCGCGCAGCCGAACCAGCCGATCATGGCGGCGCCGATGGCGCTGGTGATGTGGTCGTAGCCCGGGGCGACGTCGGTGGTGAGGGGCCCGAGGGTGTAGAACGGGGCCTCGTCGCACACGGCGAGCTGCTTGGTCATGTTCTCCTGGATCAGGTGCATGGGCACGTGGCCGGGGCCCTCGATCATCACCTGCACGTCGTGCTTCCACGCGATCTTGGTGAGTTCGCCGAGGGTCTCCAGCTCGCCGAACTGGGCTGCGTCGTTGGCGTCGGCGGTGCTGCCGGGGCGAAGCCCGTCGCCCAGCGAGAAGGCCACGTCGTAGGCCTTCATGATTTCGCAGATGTCCTCGAAATGCGTGTAGAGGAAGTTCTCCTTGTGGTGCGCCAGGCACCACTTCGCCATGATGCTGCCGCCGCGGGAGACGATGCCGGTGACGCGCTTGGCCGTCAGGGGCACGTAGCGCAGCAGGACGCCCGCGTGGATGGTGAAGTAGTCCACGCCCTGCTCGGCCTGCTCGATGAGCGTGTCGCGGAAGATCTCCCAGGTGAGGTCCTCGGCCTTGCCGTTGACCTTCTCCAGGGCCTGGTAGATGGGCACGGTGCCGATGGGCACGGGGCTGTTGCGGAGGATCCACTCGCGGGTCTCGTGGATGTTCTTGCCGGTGCTGAGGTCCATCACTGTGTCGGCGCCCCAGCGGATGGACCACGCCATCTTCTCGACCTCCTCCTCGATGGAGGACGCCACGGCGGAGTTGCCGATGTTGGCGTTGATCTTCACCAGGAAGTTGCGGCCGATGATCATCGGCTCGGTCTCGGGATGGTTGATGTTGGCGGGGATGATGGCGCGACCGCGGGCCACTTCGTCGCGCACGAATTCGGGGGTGATGCGGCTCTGGAGCCCGGCCGCCTCCCGGCCCAGGTTCTCGCGGATGGCGATGAACTCCATCTCGGGCGTGACGATTCCCTGCTTGGCGTAGTGCATCTGGGAGACGTTGCGGCCCGCCTTGGCCCGCAGCGGCTTACGGTCCGCGTGGAACCGGATGGCGTCCAGGTCTTTGTCGCGCTCCCGCAGCTTGCGGTAGAGGCTGGTGGCGCCGGGCAGCTCCTCCACGTCGCCGCGGCCCGTGATCCAGTCCTGGCGGAGGGGGTTCAGGCCCTTGGCCACGTCGATGGTGACGGCGGGATCCGTGTAGGGGCCGGAGGTGTCGTACAGGACGACGGGTTCGTTGTCGGTGAGGCGGTCCTGGAAATCGCGGGTGGGATGGAGCTGGATCTGGCGGAAGGGGACGCGCACGCCGGGCTGGCGGCCGCTCACATGGATCTTGGTGGAGGCGGGGAAGGGCGTCAGGCAGGCCGCGAGGGCCGTCCCGGCCACGGGAAGGGGCGCGGGATTCGACTGCATGGTCATGGAAACTCCAGACTTGAGGAAATTCTGTCCGGGATTGATCCCCGAATCAGAAAGTTTATCGCGCGGGGGGCGGGGCGACGAATTCAAAGATTCGACCCCAGGGGACGATAGGAAAGAACGGAGTCCGCCCATGCAGGACAAGCCCAAGGAAGATCAAGCCATTCCGGACCAGCTCATGCGGATCCTCCAGGAACAGGAGGGGGGCGCGGACCGCGTGCTCGGGCAGATCGAGGTCGTCCAGCACAGCTTTGAGGAAATCCAAGTGCTCGCCAAGGAGTGCCAGGAAATTCTCCGGCACCTGGTCCCTCCCTCCGACGACCTGGAATCCCTCACGGCCAAGCTCGAATCCATCGGATTTCACGCCGACAACGGGGCCTACAACATCCAGGGGGCGTTCGACCTCTACCAGTACCAGGACGTGGTGCGCCAGAAGCTGGAGCGCGTGGGGCGCAGCCTCATCGAAGTCTCCCAGTATGTCCTGGCGCGGCTGCAGCCCACGGAGGACCACATCCCCCGCATGGCGCCGTCGGGCCGGGACATCCTCCACCGCGAGCCCCAGATGGCCGACAGCACCAAGGCGGATGCGGATTCCGTGGTGGCCGAATTCTTCGCCCAGGCGCTGAAGGATCAGAGCCAGCGGAAGGCCGGGGGCTGAGTTCCCACCGGGGTGCCATAATCGGTTCCTCGGAGGAAGCATGCCCCGCCGCGTCCTGTTCATCAGCAGCCTGGCCCTGGGGTTGGTCGCCGCGCCCCGGTCCCAGCAGGAAGATCCCGTCCTGAAGGTCCGCGCCCAGCGGGCCGCTTCGCAGGGAATCTCCGAGGGCGACCTCCCGCCCGTGCCCCGCGGCATCGTCGAGCCTCCGCCCCTGCCGCCGCCGGAACTCCACGTGAGGGACACGCCCAAGGGGAAGCGGGTCGCCACGAAGGCCGCCCGGAAGAAGGGGAAGGCCGTTGCTTCCCGCAAGGCCGGCGCCCCCCGGGGCTCCGCCGCCACCAAGCGGAAGGCGAAATGAGGATCGGCGTCCTCACCTCCGGCGGGGACGCACCTGGCATGAACGCGGCCATCCGCGCCGCGGTACGCCAGGCGGACGCCCTGGGGCACGAGGCCTGGGGGATCCGCCAGGGCTACCAGGGGCTGCTGGAAGGGGACATGGCGCCGCTCCCGAGCCGGGCCTGCGCCAACATCCTCCAGCGGGGAGGCACCGTCCTCCATACCGCCCGCTGCCCGGAATTCCATCAGCCCGAACGACGGGCGGTGGCCGTCGCGAATCTCCGCGCCGCGGGGATCGACGCCCTGGTGGTGATCGGCGGCGACGGCAGCTTCCGGGCGGCGGAGGCCCTCCAGCGGGAGCACGGTATCGCCTGCGCCGGGATTCCCGGGACCATCGACAACGACCTGCCGGGCACGGACCGTACCCTGGGTTTCGACACGGCCCTCAACACCGCGGTGGAGGCCATCGACCGCATCCGCGACACCGCCTCCAGCCACGGGCGCCTGTTCCTGGTGGAGGTGATGGGGCGCAGCTCGGGGATGCTGGCCGTCCACACCGCCATCGCCTGCGGCGCGGAAGCGGTGCTCTATCCCGAATCTCCCGACGATTCCTACGAGACGCTGGTGACGCACCTCCACACCAACTGGCTGCGGGGCAAGCGCAGCTCCATCGTGGTGGTGGCCGAAGGGGACAGCGCAGGCAATGCCATGGCCGTGGGCGACCGGCTGCGCCGGGATCACGGGCTGGACCTCCGAGTGGTGGTCCTGGGGCACATCCAGCGGGGCGGAAGCCCTTCCGCCCTGGACCGGATCTGGGGCAGCCGCTGGGGCGCCGCCGCCGTCCGCCTGCTGGATGCCGGGCAGAAGGGCTTCTATCTGGGCGAAGTGGCGGGCGCCCTGGCGATCCAGCCGCTGGCGAGGGTCCTGGATCCCCATCCCGTCCCGCCCGGGGACCTGGGCGAGCTGGTGGGCGTCCTGTCGCGCTAGCCGCCTTGTGAGGGGCGGCGGGGGCGTGGTTCCCTGGAAGGGTCGCGCGGCGGCAGGAGGTCGATGATGGCGGAGCGTTCCCAGGATTCCCTCGTGGCAGTCGTGATGGCCGGCGGCCGGGGCACGCGCTTCTGGCCCCACAGCCGCAACGCGCGGCCCAAGCAGTTCCTCGCCATCGCGGGCACCGAGACCCTGCTGCACCAGACCGTTCGCCGCCTGGACGGCCACGTGCCTCCCGAGCGGATCTTCGTGGTGACGACGGAGGACCTCGCCGCCGAGACCCGCCGGATGCTGCCCGAACTTCCCGCGGAAAACGTGATCGTGGAGCCCGAGGGCCGGAACACCGCGCCCTGCCTCGCCCTGGCCCTGGTGCAGATCGAGCGGAAGGTGCCCGGCGGCGTCATGGCCGTCCTCTCCGCCGACCACTGGATCGGGGACCGCGAGATCTTCTTGGAGGATCTGGACCTCGCCGTGGACCACGCGCAGTCGGCCCACGAGCTGGTGACCTTCGGAATCAGGCCCACCTATCCCGAGACCGGCTATGGCTACATCGAGTCCGAAGGGAAGGGGCCCGTCCTCCAGGTGAAGGCCTTCCGGGAGAAGCCCCCGGCGGACGTGGCCATGGAATACCTGGAATCCGGGCGCCACTACTGGAATGCGGGGATGTTCGTGTGGACCCTCGCCGACTTCCGCGAAGGGCTGGAGAAGCATGCTCCCGACGTTCTGGCGCCCCTGGACGCCTGGACCGCCGCCGGCGCCGAACCCTCGGCCCTGGCCGCGGCCTACGGCCAGCTACCTAAAGTGGCCATCGACGTCGCCCTCATGGAGAAGGCCGGGACCGTCGCCGTGGTGCCCACCCGCTTCCGGTGGTCGGACGTGGGTTCCTGGCCCGCCGCCATCGAGTTCCACCAGGCCGATTCGGAGGGAAATGTCACCCGGGGCGACACGCTCCTGCTGGACACGCACAACAGCGCCTTCTTCGGCGGGAAGCGCCTCATCGCCGCCAGCGGCGTGGAGAATCTGATCGTCGTGGACGCGGACGACGCCCTGCTCATCTGCCACCGGGACCGCGCGCAGACCGTCAAGCAGATCGTCGAGCGGCTCCAGGCGGAAGGGCGCGCGGACCTGCTGTAAAGGGCGGGCTCCGCCTTCCCCGAGTCCCGCTACACTACCGCGCATGGACCGACCCGAAACCCTCCACGTGGACAAGCCCTGGGGCTGCTTCGACCAGTACGCCCTCAACACGCCCTGCACGGTGAAGATTCTCACCTGCAATCCCGGGCAGAAGCTGAGCCTTCAGCGGCACGGCCACCGGGGCGAGCTGTGGGTGGCGCTGGATCCCGGCGTGGTGGTGGACCGGGACGGCGCGGAACTGCGCCCCGCCGTGGGGGAGGAGATCTGGCTGCCCCTCGGCTGCACCCATCGGCTGCGCTGCGACGCGGATTCGCCGACGCCGGTGCGGGTGCTGGAGGTGAGCCTGGGCACCTTCGACGAGACGGACATCGAGCGCCTCCAGGACGACTACGGGCGCCGCTGATGCGCCCAGCGTTCCCGCCCTTTCTCCTCTTCGCCTTGGCCCTGCCCGCTTCGGCCCAGGGCGTGTCGGGCGAGGAGATCCTGGCGCGGGTGGACCGCCTCCGCCATCCGTGGCCGGCGTTCACGGTGGAACTCACGATCAAGGCCGGGGGCGGTTCCCAACGGTGGAAGGTCCTGTCCGGCGAGGGCGGCATCGCCCGTCTGGATGGCCTTTCCGACAAGGAGAAGGGCCGTTCCGTCCTCCTGCGGGGGGACGAGATGTGGCTCCTGGTCCCGGGGTCGACACGTCCCCTGAAGGTCACGCCCCAGCAGCGCCTCCTGGGCGCCGCGGCCGGCGGCGATGTGGCCCGCAGCCGGTTCCGGGAGGACTACGCGGTGACGGATCTGGCGGATGGGACGCTCGAAGGACGGCCCTGTTGGCGCTTGGAGTTGGAAGCCCGGCGACCCGCGGTCAGCCATCGGCAGGCGGTCCTGTGGGTGGCCAAGGAAGGATCCCTGCCCCTGAAAGCCGAGTTCCGGCTGGCGTCGGGCCGATTGGCGCGGACGGTGCGGTTCGGTCCCGTCGTCCAGGCCCACGGCCAGCCCGTCCTGTCGAAGATGGAGATGGAGGAGCCCGGCGGGCGGCAGGTCGAACTCCTCTTTAGCGGCTGGTCGAAGGGGGTGGAAGGCTCCCTTCTCCAATGGCCGGGATCGGAGCGGTGATAGGATGGAAGGCGAGGTGCCCGCAAGGGCTTCCCGCCACCATACGTCCCACCTATTGAGACCAGTCCCGTCCGCGGGACTCCCGCTCCAACTCCCCACCACTCGCAATCCCGCCAACCTACCCTCTCGAAGCGCCCGTACCTCCGGGCGCTTCTTTATTCCCCGTGCTTTTCCTTCTCGCGGGGGCGGGACTTCTGGTTGCGGGTCTCGGTGGCTTCGGTCGCGGCGGAGATCACGACGATGGAGATCCGGCGGTTCTGGGGATCCTTGGGATCCTTGCCCTCCAGGGGAACGGTGTCGGCGTAGCCCGTGACCCGGCGCACCTGCTTGGGGCGCAGGCCCCCGGCGGCGCTCTCCATCACCCGGCGCGCGGCGTTGGCCCGCTCGGCGCTCAGCTCCCAGTTGGTGTAGGCCTTGTTGGCGTACTGGGCGGCGTCCGTGTGTCCGCCGATGACCACGCGGTTGGGCAGCTTGCCCAGTTCCTTGGCGATCTCCTTGAGGATCGAAAGGGTGTAGGCCTTGAGGGTGGCGCTCCCCGAATCGAACAGCACCTGGGCCGCCTTGTCCTGGATCTGGATGCGGAGCCCCTCGTCCGTGAAGTCCATGCTGAGCTGATCCTGGAAGGCCTGCAGCAGCTCGTCCTTCTGGAAGGACTTCTCGATGGCTTCCGCGGTGGCCTCCAGGGTCTTGTGCTCCTCTTCCGCCGATGCGGGAGGGGCTTCCGCGGAGGTATCGCCGTCTCCGTCGCCGTCGGGCCCCGGCGCCATGCCGCGCCCGCCGGGGAGGATGCCCTTGCCGTGGTTGGCGAGGATCTCCTTGCCGCGCTCGGTGTTGAAGAAGTTGGGATCCTGGAACATCCCGGCGATCCCGGCCTTGGTGTTGGCGTTGGCGCTGTTCAGCAGCCACATCAGCAGGAAGAAGGCCATCATCGCCGTCACGAAGTCCGCGTAGGCCACCTTCCAGGCCCCGCCGTGGGCCGCGCCGTGGCCGCCCTTCTTCTTGACGATCCGGATTTTGACTTCAGGCTGCTGCTCGGCCACCTTCCGTCACCTCGGCTTGATCTGTCGGACCACTTCTTCGAGCTCTCCCGAACCGGGGCGCTCGGTGGAGGGGATGTTGCGGCGGGCGAATTCCACGGCGGTCACGGGCGCGGCGCCGTTGCCGAAGCTGGTGAGGCCGGACCGGAGGCAGTTGTAGTAGAAGCCTTCGGCGCCGTTGACGGCGTCGATGTTCTTGGCGAGGGGCTGGAACACCCCGTAGGCCAGCAGGATGCCCAGGAAGGTGCCCACCAGCGCGGCGCCCACCTTGCCGCCGATGACGTTGGGGGGCTGGTCCAGGAAGCCCATGGTGATCACCACGCCCATCACCGCCGCCACGATGCCGAACGCCGGGAAAGCGTCCGCCAGGTTGCCCACGGCCGCGCCGGGCGCCGCGCTCTCGGCGTGGTGCACGTCGAGGTCGGCGTCCATCACCAGGTCGATCTCGTCCATCTTGGCGCTGCCGTTGATGAGCAGCTTCATGGAGTCGCAGAAGAAATCGAGGGCGTGGTGGTTGTGGGTGAACGTCGGGTACTTCTTGAAGATCGCCGAATTGTGCGGGTCGTTGACGTCCTGCTCCAGGGCCAGCAGGCCGCCCTTCTTGATGTTGACGTAGACCTCGTACTGCATCATCAGGACCTCCATGTACACCGCCTTGGTGTACGGGCTGCCCTTGAGCGGCTTGGCGATGTCCGCCGCCACGCGCTTGATGGTGGTCATGGGGTTGGCGGCGAGGAAGGATCCGATCGCGGCGCCGAAGATGATGGTGCCTTCCGCCGGCAACGGATGAAGCAGGTTGGGGATGCTGCCCCCTTCCATCAGGTAGCCCCCGATGACCGCCCCGAAGACCACCACCAGTCCGATGATGAAGAACATGCTGCAGCTCCTGCCTGTTACATCGGTCCGGGACCGCCTGGACTGAATTCTGGACTCCGGCCCGTAACGGGCCGCTGGCACAATGGTGAATTCGGAGGACGTATGGTTCTTTCCAATCCCCAGCTTGGCCCTGTCGGCAGCTATATGAAGCATCATTTCCGGCACTTCAATGCCGCCGCGCTGGTGGACGCCGCCGAGGGCTACCGCGTCTACCTGGAAGGAGGCGGCAAGATGATGGTCACCCTGGCCGGGGCCATGAGCACCGCCGAGCTGGGCCTGTCCTTCGCCGAGATGATCCGCCAGGACAAGGTGCACCTGATCGTCTGCACCGGCGCCAACCTGGAGGAGGACATCTTCAACCTTGTGGCCCACGACTTCTATGAGCGCGTCCCCCACTACCGCGACCTGACGCCCCAGGACGAGGCGGATCTCCTCGGCCGCCACATGAACCGCGTCACCGACACCTGCATCCCCGAGATGGAGGCCATGCGGCGGATGGAAAAGGCCATGCTGGAGGTCTGGACCGAGGCCGACGCCAAGGGCGAGCACTACTTCCCCCACGAGTTCTTCCAGAAGGTGCTGAAGGCCGGAAAGCTGAAGGAGCACTACCAGATCGATCCCAAGCACTCGTGGATGCTGGCGGCCCTGGAGAAGAACGTACCGATCGTGGTGCCGGGCTGGGAGGACAGCACCCTCGGCAACATGTACGCCGCCGCCGTCATCCGGGGCGAGATCAAGAACGTCCACACCGTCCGTACCGGCATCGAGTACATGACCTGGCTGGCGAACCACTACCAGGAGGTCACGAAGACCTCCACGCTGGGCATGTTCCAGATCGGCGGCGGCATCGCCGGCGACTTCCCCATCTGCGTGGTGCCCATGCTCCACCAGGACCTGGAGCTGACCGAGGTCCCGCTGTGGGGCTACTTCTGCCAGATCAGCGACAGCACCACCAGCTACGGTTCCTACTCCGGCGCCGTCCCCAACGAGAAGATCACCTGGGGCAAGCTGGGCATCGACACCCCCAAGTTCATCGTGGAATCCGACGCCACCATCGTGGCCCCGCTGATCTTCGCGTATCTGCTGGGATGGTAGTGAGATAGAAAGGCTTCACCACCAAGGCACCAAGACACCAAGAACTGCAAAAGAGCTTTTCTTGGTGCCTTGGTGGTGATGAGTTTGCTTTTCAGAAATCCCAGACCATCAGCCGCGCCCCTTCGCGCCCCTTCACGGGGATCACGCGAAGGGGCGTTTCGCCGGGGATTTCGAAGCTGTGGCTGATGAGGCGCGTTCCGGGGCGCATCTCGCGACGGGCCTTGGCCCCCAGCGCGGGCATGGGGACGGGGGACAGGAACGCGTAGGCCACGTCGAACGCGGCGAGGTCCGTCCGCCATAGGCTGCCCAGGCGGATGCGGGCGTTGCGCCAGGGGAGGCACCGCAGCCAGGCCACCAGCCAGGTGAAGGGAGAGGCCTCCACCCCCACGAAGGTGGCGTCCGGCCGGGCCTTCGCGAGGTGGGCGACGGGGCCGCCGAACCCGCACCCCAGGTCCACGAAGCGCACGCCGGGACGATCCGGAACGAGGTCTTCCAGCTTCTTCCAGGCATCGCGGCTGGCGTGGTAGAGGGGGACGCGGGTGAGGAGGCCCCCGCCGAATACCGCCGCGAGAACGAGGAACAGGGCCAGATAGATCCAGGCCGGAAGGCCCAGTCCCCACGCCGCCCACACCAGGAAGGGCAGGGCCGCCTGGATGAGGAGCCAGCGGAAGGGCAGGGCCGCGAACCGGGACAGGAACACCGCGCCCGTCGCCTGGGCCAGGAGCCACACCATGGGTGGGAACCGCAGCCCGAGGCGCGCCAGGGCGACCAGGCCCGCGAAGGCGAGCGCCTGGGCCCCGAGGGCGCGGAAAACGGGCGGCAGGCGGTGGAAAAGGGACATGACCCTATCCTAGTCGGATGCCCCTTGGCCGCTTCGCCCCCTCGCCCACCGGCCTCCTCCACCTGGGAAATCTCCGGACGGCGCTGGCCTCCTGGCTGTCCGCGCGGGCGGTCGGAGGAGGCTGGATCGTGCGGATGGAGGACGTGGACGGCCCCCGCTGTCGCCGCGAGCTGGGCGAGGCGCAGCTGCGGGATCTGGACGCTCTGGGCCTCGTGTCGGACGTGCCCGTGGTCTGGCAGTCGGATCGCGGCTCCGCCTACCGCGAGGCCCTGGCGGCCCTCCAGGCGGGCGACCTTCTGTATCCCTGCCTCTGCACCCGAAAGGATCTCCAGACATTGGCGTCCGCGCCCCACGCGGAGGATGGCCTGCGCCCCTACCCGGGCCGCTGCCGGGAGCGCGACTGGGAGGGGTTCGACCGCGCCCTCCGCCTGCGGCTGCCTGAAGGCCCCGTGGCCTGGGAGGACCGGCTGCTGGGGCCGCAGATGGACGATCCGGGCGCTCTCACCGGCGATCCGCTGCTCTTCCGCCGGGACGGCTGCTTCGCGTACCACTTGGCGGTAGCGGTGGACGACGGGGCGAAGGGCGTCACGGAGGTGGTGCGGGGCGCGGATCTCCGGCCCGTCACCGCCACCCACATCCGACTCCAGGAGGCGCTGGGTCTTCCGCGCCCCGCCTACGCGCACCTGGGGCTGGTGGCCGCGCCGGAGGGGGGCCGCCTGGGGAAGCGGGCGGGGGCGCTGGGCCTTGAAGCCCTCGCGGAGCGCGGCGTGTCCGCGGAAGCCGTCCTCGGCTGGCTGGGCTGGAGCCTGGGATGCCTGGAACGGCCGGAGCCATGCCGGGCGGAAGACCTTGCCCCCCGCTTCGATTGGCGCCGCGTCCCCCCGGGCGAAGTCCGCGTCCCCGCCGCCTGGGCCTGAAACGGCGAAGGACCCGGCGAACCGGGTCCTTCACATCAGGCGGATGGTCCGTTAGGCCAGGTTGTTCACCTTAAGAGCCAGACGGGACTTGGTGCGGTCGGCGGCGTTCTTGTGCATGACGCCCTTCCGGCAGGCCTTGTCGACCAGGCCCTGGGTCAGAGGCAGCAGCTTGCTCGCTTCGGTCTTGTTGCCCTCGGCCACCATGGCCAGGAACTTCTTGACGGCGGTCTTCAGCGCCGAGCGGTTGCTGCGGTTGCGGAGGCGAGCCTCGGCATCGCGGCGGGCCTTCTTGGCGGCGGACTTGTGATTGGCCATGGCTCGGATCTCCAGCTTCCCTGGAAGCCCCGGGAAGCGCGAAAGACCATCCTATCGCAAAACCTGTGAGGGTCAAGGGCAAAAGGCCGCCCGCAGGATCCATTCGCCCCCTTCCGAAGGGGCCTCCCGTGGGTCATGCTGATCGGAGGCGAGTGGCCTCCGGAGAAGGATGGGCCATGCCGCAACAGAAATTGGAGTCCGTGCAGGATTTGGCGGGAAAGGCGAAAGCCCTGCGCCGGGACGTGCTGCTTCAGGTGTTCAAGGCCCAGAGCGGTCACCCGGGGGGAAGCCTCAGCTGGATCGACATCGGCGTGGCGCTCTACTACCACGAGATGGCGGTGTTCCCGGAGGATCCCGCCAACCCCGCCCGCGACCGGTTCGTCCTCTCCAAGGGCCACGCCTGCCCGGCCCAGTACGCCATCCTCGCGGACCAGGGCTTCTTCCCCAAGGCCTGGCTGGAGACCTTCCGCCAGTACCCCACCAAGCTCCAGGGCCACGCTGAGAACCACTTCACGCCGGGCGTGGAGGTCACCACGGGTAGCCTGGGCCAGGGTCTGCCCCAGGCCGTGGGGATCGCCCTGGGCCTGAAAGTCCAGAAGGCCCCGCAGCGCGTCTACTGCGTGGTGGGCGACGGCGAGTGCCAGGAAGGCGTCATCTGGGAAGCCGCCATGGCCGCGGCCCACCACAAGCTGGACAACCTGTGCGTCTTCCACGACCTCAACGGGCTCCAGATCGACGGCGACGTGAAGAAGGTGATGAACATCCACCCGGTGCCGGACAAGTGGCGCGCCTTCGGCTGGGCGGTCAAGGAGATCGACGGCCACGACTTCACGCAAATCCTGGAAGCTCTGGCCTGGGCCCGCACCGTGAAGGACCAGCCCGCGATGGTCTGCGCCCGCACCGTGAAGGGCAAGGGCGTGAGCTTCATGGAAAACCAGGCCGGGTGGCACGGCGTGGCGCCCAAGGCCGAGGAATACGAAAAGGCCCTGGCCGAACTGGCGGATTGAGGAACGACGGAATGGACGCACTGCGCACCACCTTTGAACAGCGGCTGGCGGCGGCCCTCCCCGGCGTGGAGATCGCCCTGGAGCGGCCCAAGTCCGGCGACCTGGGCGACCTGGCCTTTCCCTGCTTCCGCGCGGCCAAGCAGCTCGGCAAGAACCCCGTGCAGCTGTCGCAGGAATTGGCCAGCTCCATCGCCATCGAAGGCGCCAGCCTCGTGGCGGCGGGGCCGTACCTCAACCTGAAGCTGACGCCCGCGGCCCGCGCGCAGGCGGTCATGGGCGCCATCGTGGGCGCGCCCGCCGGCCGGCCCTACGGGGCGAGGCCCGCCAACGGCAAGAAGGTGATCGTCGAGTACAGCTCTCCGAACATCGCCAAGCTGTTCACCATTGGCCACCTGCGGTCCACGATGATCGGTCATGCCCTCGCCCAGACCCACCGGTTCCTGGGCTACGACGTGGTCCGCCTCAACCACCTGGGCGACTGGGGCACCCAGTTCGGGACCCTTCTGGCCGCCTACACCCGCTGGGCCCAGGACGGGAACGCTGATCTGGAGAGGGATTTCGACTGGGCCGATCCCGCGCCGGACAAGCGCCGGACGCCGCTGTTCCGCCTGTTCCAGCTCTACGTGCGGTTCCACGCCGAGGAAGAGGCCGATCCCGCCATGCGCGACGAGGCCCGCGGCTGGTTCAAGCGGCTGGAGGAGGGCGACGTCGAGGCCCGCCGCCTGTGGAGCTGGTTCCGCGAGATCTCCCTGCGGGAATTCCAGCGGATCTACGATCGCCTGGGCGTGGGCTTCGACACCCTGGAGCAGGGCGAGGCCTTCTACGAGGATCGCCTGGCGCCGACGTTGAAGCAGTTGGAAGACGCCCGCCTCCTGGTGGAGGGCGACAAGGGCGCCCGAATCGTCGAGCTGGAGGACGTGGGCATCGCCACGCCCTGTCTGGTGCAGAAGGCGGACGGGACCAGCATCTACGCCACCCGCGACCTGGCCGCGGCCCTCTACCGGAAGGAGGCCTACGGCTTTGACCGCTGCCTGTACGTGGTGGGCGCCGATCAGGTGCTGCACTTCCAGCAGATCTTCGCCGTGTTGGACAAGCTGGATTCCTGGTTCAAGGGCCGGATGCTCCACACGCCCTTCGGGATGGTGAAGCTGCCCGAGGGGAAAATGAGCACCCGCAAGGGCAACGTCATCTTCCTGGAGGATGTGCTCGACGAGGCCAAGGAGCGCGTGGCCGCCATCATCGAGGAGAAGAACCCCGAGCTGAAGGACAAGGCGGCCGTCGCCGAGATTTTGGGAATGGGCGCGGTGGTGTTCTTCGACGCGATGAACGACCGCGTGAAGCCCATCACCTTCACCTGGGACCGCGTCATCGCCCTGGACGGCGATACCGGCCCCTACGTGCAGTACGCCCACGCCCGGATCCTGAGCGTCCTCCGCAAGGCTGGCGGCGACTGGGCCGCGAAGGCGCAGGTGGTTTCCGAAGACGGCCCCTTCCTGGCCTTCCCGAAAGCCGAGCTTCCTACGGATTCCGCCGGTCTCGCAGCGCCCGAGGCCCAGGCTCTGCTGTTCGAACTGGCCGGCCTGCCCGGCGCCATCGCCGCCGTGGCCGACGGCTGCATGGCCACGCCCCTGGCGCGCCAGCTGGTGGCTGTGGCCCGGTCCTTCAGCGGCTACTACACCAACTGCCCCATCCTCGCCCCGGACAACGCCCCCGAGATCCGCGACGCTCGCCTCGCCCTGTGCGTGGCCACCGCCCGCGCGCTGCGCCAGGGGCTGTTCCTGATGGGCATCCGCGCGCCGGAGGAGATGTGAGCATCCAGCCGGGACAAGATCACCACCAAGACACCAAGGCACCAAGAAAAGATCTTTCGAAAGAGGAAGAGAAGGTGGCGACTCTCATCGTCGATGCAGCGATCAAAGTGCATCGGACGTTGGGTCCTGGTTTGCTGGAAAGTGTGTACGAAGCCTGCCTTGCTCACGAGTTGAGGCAACGAGGTGCGACTGTCGAGACTCAGGTCCTGGTTCCAATCCGTTACGAGAATTTGACCCTTGATGGTGGATTCCGGTTGGACATGCTCGTGGATGGCATTGCCATCATCGAACTGAAGATGTTGGAGAAGCTTCTTCCCATCCACGACGCCCAGCTTCTGACCTATTTGAAGCTTTCGAGCCGCAGGCTTGGTTTTCTTCTCAACTTCAATGTCCCTCTCATGAAGAGCGGAATCTCTCGATTCGTCTTATAGGGCTTTTGCAGTTCTTGGCGCCTTGGTGTCTTGGTGGTGATCAGTTGTTGGGGGAGCAGGCGATGACTAAGTATGTGTTCGTAACCGGCGGGGTGCTGTCGAGCCTGGGCAAGGGGATCGCGGCGGCGTCGCTGGGGGCGCTGCTGGAGGCCCGCGGGCTGAAGGTCACGCTGATGAAGATGGATCCCTACCTCAACGTGGATCCGGGCACGATGTCGCCGTTCCAGCACGGGGAGGTGTTCGTCACCGACGACGGCGCGGAGACGGACTTGGACCTCGGCCACTACGAGCGGTTCACGTCGGTGCCCACCACGCACAACCACACCATCACGACCGGACGGATCTACAACACCGTGATCCAGAAGGAGCGGCGCGGGGACTACCTCGGCAAGACGGTCCAGGTGATCCCCCACATCACGGACGAGATCAAGGGCGTGATGCGGAAGGTCGCCAAGGACATGGACGTGGTGATCGTCGAGATCGGCGGGACCGTCGGCGACATCGAGAGCCAGCCGTTTCTGGAGGCCATCCGCCAGTTCAAGCTGGAGGCGGGCCTCGACTCCCAGATGAAGGCCAACGCCATCAACATGCACCTGACCTACGTGCCCTTCATCAAGGCGGCGGGGGAGCTGAAATCCAAGCCGACCCAGCACAGCGTCAAGGAACTGCGGGCCCTCGGCATCCAGCCGGACATCCTGCTGTGCCGCGCGGAGCAGGACATCCCACGGGACCTGAAGGACAAGATCGCCCTGTTCTGCTCGGTCACGCCGGACGCGGTGTTCAGCGCGCGGGACGCCCACTCCATCTACGAAGTGCCCCTCAACCTCCACCTGGAGCGCCTGGACGCGAAGGCCGCGACCCTGCTGGGCCTGGGCGAGAAGGAGCCCGACCTCAGCGCCTGGCAGGATCTCCTCCACCGGATCCGCAATCCCAAGGGGAACGTGCGCATCGGGATCGTGGGCAAGTACGTGGAGTTCAAGGAGAGCTACAAGAGCCTCATCGAGGCGCTGCACCACGCGGGCTACGGGCTGGAGACCCACGTCGACCTGAAGTGGATCGAGGCCGAGGACCTGGAGGACCAGGATCCCGCGGCCTTCCTCCAGGACTGCCACGGAATCCTCGTTCCCGGCGGGTTTGGTGTGCGCGGGACACGCGGGATGATCAAGTCCATCCAGTACGCCCGCGAGCACCGCATTCCGTTCTTCGGGATCTGCCTGGGAATGCAGATGGCCTCCGTGGAGTTCGCGCGGGACGTGGCGGGGCTCGAAGGCGCCGATTCCACCGAGTTCGACGACGCCCCGAAGCACCGCGTGATCTTCAAGCTGCGGGAGCTGGTGGACGTGGAGGAGCTGGGCGGGACCATGCGCCTGGGCGCCTATCCGTGCCGGTTGGAGCCCGGCAGCCAGGCCGCGAAGGCCTACGGCGCGACGGAGATCAGCGAGCGCCACCGCCACCGCTACGAGTTCAACCACGAGTACAAGAAGGCGCTGGAGGACAAGGGCCTCGCCTTCACCGGGATGAGCCCCGACGGCGTGTTCGTCGAGATCGTGGAGCTGAAGGACCATCCCTACTTCCTGGCCTGCCAGTTCCACCCCGAGTTCAAGAGTCGGCCCCTCACGCCGCATCCGCTGTTCACCGCCTTCGTGAAGGCGAGCGCCGCCGCCCGCGGCTGAAGCGCGCAGGAGGAAACCGGCCCCCGGAGCGCGGTGAAAACCCGTTCCGGGGGCCGGGCTTTGCCGCGAATCGGTCATTCCGGTCCAGCCGGGGCCCGATCTTCGCGATCCGTCAAGGCGCATGGGGACTGGAGCCTCGTATTACGACCTACTGGTTGTTTTTGGTTGCCGCGAAAAATGATCTAAATATCATTTATGCGGAGGCGGCCCTTCCTGATGGTCCGACGCTCCAGTTCATTGCCAGACGACCGAGGAGGGACCATGCAACTTTCGGGCTTGCGCTACGGCTCCAAGCTTCTGCAGCTGGTTGAGTTTCCCGTGGCGGATTTCATCGACGGCTCCGCCACCAACCAGGAGATCCAGCAGTTCCTCGAGAAGCACCGGAAGCTGGTGGTGAAACCGGCCTTCTACGGCGGCGTCGGCAAGAAGGGGAAGGCGGGGCTGGTCCGGGTGGTCAGCACGCTGCAGGAGGCGCTGCAGGCGAAGCGCGACCTGTTCTTCGCGCAGCACACCTACGGGAACAAGGTCGTCACCGCCAACGGCGTGACGATGGAGGCCTTCGTGCCGTCCGATCTGGAGGTCTACTTCAGCATCTCCAGCTCCAGCGTCCACCGCGGGCCGGTGTTCACCATCACGCCCTGGGGCGGCGTGGACATCGAGGCCCTGCCGGCGGAGAAGAAGGCCGTGGTGGAGATCGATCCCTTCATCGGGATCAACGCCTTCGAGATCACGAATGCCCTCACGGACACCGGCTGTCCCGAGGCCTTCATCTCGGCGCTGGTCCAGCACCTGCCCAAGCTGTGGGAGCTGTACGACGGCTACGGCCTCACCACCATCGAACTGAATCCCATCCGCGTGATGCGGCGCGGCAACCAGCTCCTGCCCGTGGCCTGCGACGTGAAGGCGAGCTTCGATCAGGACAACCCGGCCTGGAAGCGGATCGGGCTCCCCGACGCCCTCTTCCAGACGGAGACCACGGCCTTCGAGGCGGACATCAACGAACTCCGCACCTACCAGGGCCAGAGCGACGTGCTGGAGATGAATCCCCAGGGAAGCATCCTGCCGTTCATGTTCGGCGGCGGCGCCAACAGCGCGGGAACGGAGAGCCTGGGCGAGGCGGCGATCTTCTCGTCGGATTTCGGGGGGAATCCGCCCTACGAGAAGATGTACGAGATCAGCCGCATCGTGTTCGAGCATTGGTACCACCAGGCGAGCATGCTCCTGCTCATCGGGGGGAAGGCGAACAACACGGACATCTACGTGACCTTCAAGGGCGTGTTCGACGCCCTGCGCGACCACGTGGCGAAGGCCGGCTGGAAGCCGCTCTACGTCGTCGTCGGACGGGGCGGGCCCAACGTGGTGAAGGGCATGTTCTACGCGAAGGACATCCTCGACCGGCTGCGCCTGCCGTACAAGATGTTCGGCCACGACACCTCGATGATCCTGACGCTGGAGTATGCGCGGAAGGTGGACCGCTGGTGGCGGGACGAGGGCGCCGCCGCCTACCGCAAGCAGATCGAAAACCTGGTCCGGGCCTAGGAGACCGCCATGCGACGACTGAAGACCCGCCCCTTCCCCTACTACGTCGGCCTGCACTCCCTGGAGGAGCTGGTCACCCGCGACCACCGCGTGTGCGTGATGAACATCCTCGGCAGCGAGAGCCGCAAGGTCACGCCGGTCTCCCACGAGTACAGCGGCGGCAACGTGGTGGCCGGCGTGCAGTACGGCCGGCGCGGCGCGTTGGAGACCAAGCTGGGCGACATCCCCGTCTACCGCAGCATCCGCGAAGTCATGGAGCAGGGCATCGCCTTCGACATGGGCGTGGTCTACATCCCGCCCCTCGGCGTGTGCAAAGCGGTGTCCGAGCTGGTGACCCACAACGAGGCCCTCAAGCGCATCGTGATCGTCACCGAGAAGGTGCCGGCGCGGGACTCCCGCAACATCCGCGCCCTCTGCCAGGAAGCGGGCGTGGACGTCATCGGCGCCAACTGTCTCGGCATGGCCAACGCCTGGGATCGCGTCCGCATCGGCGGCAGCCTCGGCGGCGACCATCCCGACGAGACGCTGGTGAAGGGTTCCATCGCCATCCACTCCAATTCGGGCAACTTCACCACCACCATGGCGGAGTACCTCCGCACCGCCGGCTTCGGGATCAGCACCGCCGTCTCCAGCGGGAAGGACGTCTACATCCACTTCGCCCTGCCGGAGTTCCTGTACGCTGCGCAGAACGATCCCCGCACCAAGGCCGTGGTGGTCTACGTGGAGCCCGGCGGCTACTACGAGAAGCTGGCGCTGGACTGGATCCGGGACCGCGCCTTCGGGTTCACGAAGCCGATCATCGCCTGCGTCACCGGCCGCTGGAAGAAGAACCTCACCCGGGCCTGCGGCCACGCCGGGGCGCTGTCGGGCAGCGGGGACGACGCCGAGAGCAAGGAGCGCTGGTTCGACGAGTACTTCGGCGTGGACGTCTTCGATCCCGCGACCTGCCAGGTGAGCAAGCGCGGGGTGCGCGTCCCCAGCATCCAGTACATCCCGGATGCGGTGCGGGCGGTGTTCGACAAGATCGACGAGAAGCCGGACTTCCCCGCCACGGGGGATCTGTCCCTGAAGCTCTGGCTGAGCGATGCCATGGTGGCCCTGCCCGCGGGCATGGCGCTTCCCGCCGTGAAGGCCCCCGCGCCCTACGACGCCCAGATCATCGAGGTGAACAAGCAGGTCGGCGCCCACTACCTGCGGCAGAACATGGCCTCGAAGTCGGGCGCCTCGCGCATGAACCGCGAGACCCAGGTGTCGGAGCTGCACGGCAAGACGGTGCTCGACCTGTCCCGCCACACGCTGGAGGAGAACCTCTACTTCGCGCTGACCAAGGTGATGCCGGAGAAGAGCGACATCCCCACCCTCAACCTGATCCTCAACCTGTTCCTCAAGATCGACGAGCGCCGGATGGAGCTGATCGACGTGGGCCGGGCCAACGGCTGCACGCCCAATGCCTACCTGGCGTCCCTGATCTCCCTCGTGGGCGACAAGGGCGTCCTGGCGAAGTCCCGCGAACACGCCCGCTTCGTCATCGACCTCATCCGGGAGTTCGGGCTGGACGAGCGCACCACGACCTTTCCTCCGGAGCTGGACGACTACGTCATCCGCCACCTGCTGGGGCCCGATCCCTCGCGGAAGACGGACGTGTCCGACCTGCTGCTCAAGGAGGTCAAGAAGTCCCAGAAGTCCTGCGTGGCGCTCAAGGTCTGCCAGCACATCATCGCCCTGGCGGAGGCGCGGGGCCTGGAGATCCGCGATACCTACGAGTTCCTGCTCGCGGCCATCGCCGTCTGCGTTCTGTGGAATCCGATGCTGGAGAAGCGGATCAGCCGGCAGGTGGTGGAGGACGCCGTCGCCTACTTCTACCTGATGGCCCGCATCGTGGCCTATTCGGTGGTGGACCGCGCCCACAATCCCCACTGGAAGAAGCTGGTGGACAAGAAGCTGTCCAACCTCAACCACAGCTTCACGGAGAACGCCTTCAAGGTGCTGTTCAGCCGCGTGCCGGAGCCCTCGGAGCTGCTGGAGTTCCAGACGCTCCTGGGCCTCACCGTCACCAACGGCCCCGGCACCCTGTCGGCCAAGGGCGCCAAGGAGAGCGTCAGCGCCCGGAACGACGTGTCCATGGCCTTCGTCGGATTCCTCGCCAACACCGGCCGCGCCCACGGAGGGAACGGCCACGAGGCCATCGACTACCTGGTGACGCAGTTCCAGGACGTGTCGCTGCCCGATCCCGGCAATCCCGATCACGGGCTCGACCTGAAGGCGATGGCGGTGAAGGCGGCCAAAGCCTATGGCAGCTACAAGAAGGAGGCGCAGGAGAGCGGGGATACGCCCGTGAAGCCGATCCCCTGCGTCAACCATCCGGTCTTCCGGGGCAACCACATCAACGTGGATCCGCGCGAGCAGTTCGTGGCGGCGATGTTCAAGGGGAAGGGCGTCTACAACGTCTTCTGGGAGTTCTATCACCTGCTGGTGCAGGCGCTGTACGACGAGGGCGTCACCAAGAACGTGTTCTGCGTGAACGTGGACGCGGTCCTGGCGGTGATCAGCCTCAAGCTGGCGTGGAAGGATCTCCAGGCCGGGCGCATGTCGCTCCGGCAGGTGCAGGATCTGGCCTTCACCCTGTTCCTGTTCGGCCGCGCCGTGGGCACCGCCGCGGAGATCGCCGACCACCGCGACCGGGGGTTGGACATGGACTGCCGCACGCCGGAAGCGGAACTGTCCTTCGTGCTGTGACCGGTCCCGGCACAGAAAAGGGGCGGGCCTTTGCGCCCGCCCCTTTTCCGAATTCCGGGAAACCTACTTGCGCCCGCCCTTGGCCGCCCACTCTTCGAGCATGGCGGTGGTGACGGACTTGGGGCGCTCCAGGGGATAGCCCAGGGCGCGGTCCCAGGTGATGTTGGCGAGCACGCCGAGGGCGCGGCCCACGCCGAAGAGCACGGTGTAGAAGTCGTACTCGCGCAGCCCGTAGTACCACTGGATCACGCCGCTCTGCGCGTCCACGTTGGGCCAGGGGTTCTTGGTCTTGCCCTGCTCGGTGAGCACGCCGGGAGCCACCTTGTAGATCATGTTGACCAGCTTGAAGAGCGGATCGGTGGGCAGGTGATTGAGGCAGAACTCCATCTGCGCGGTGTAGCGGGGGTCGGTCTTGCGCAGGATGGCGTGGCCGTAGCCGGGGATGACCTGGCCGGCGTTGAGCGTGTCCCACAGCGCCTTCTTGACGTTCTCCTCGGTGGCCTCGGCGCCGTCCAGCTGCTTCTGGAACTTGAGGATCCAATCCAGGACTTCCTGGTTGGCCAGGCCGTGCAGGGGACCCGCGAGGCCGTTCAGGCCGGCGCTGAAGCTGTAGTAGGCGTCGGACAGGGCGGAGGCCACCAGGTGGGTGGTGTGGGCGCTGACATTGCCGCTCTCGTGGTCGCTGTGGAGGATGAAGTACATCCGGGCCACGTCGTCGTAGGGCTTGTCGATGCCCATCATGTGGGCGAAGTTGGCGCCCAGGTCCAGACCCGGCTTCGCGGGGATGATGTCGCCATTCTTGTACTTGTGGCGGTAGATGAAGGCCGCGATCCGGGGCAGGCGGGCCACCAAGTCCGAGGCGTCCTCGAACATGGGATCCCAGTAGTCGGTCTTCTTCGTGCCGTGGTAGGCGGCGGCGAACTTGCTGTCCTTCTGCATGGAGAGGACGGCGGCGGACAGCATCACCATCGGGTGGCTGTCCTTGGGCAGGGCGCGGATCACGTCGTAGACGTACTCGGGCACTTCGGCACGGGCCTGGAAGTCGGACACGATCTCGTCCGTCTCCTCCTGGGTGGGGACTTCGCCCGTGAGGAGGAAGTGCCAGAAGGATTCCACGGTGGGGTACTCGCCGCCCGCCGCCTTGGGGAGCGCCGCGAAGGTCTCGGGAATGTTCTTGCCCCGGAAGCGGATGCCCTCCTGGTAGTCGAGGTAGGAGATGTCCGTCACGAGCGCGTGGATGTCGCGGGCGCCGCCCAGCGCCTGGCTGATCGTCACCTGGTCGATGACCACGTCGCCGAATTCCTTGTTGAGCTTCTGGGTGCGCGGCCGGTGTTCCTGGATCTTTTCAAGCAGGCGGGCTTTGAGGGTCATGGGCGGCTCCTGTGAAGAGGGGTGGAAGACGTTGGGACACCGGATGGGCGGGCGCCTCGTCCGCCGAGGGCGCCGCAAACTATTGTGCTCGCTCAAGAATCGTTCTGGCTGGGCCGGGGATCGTCAGGGCAGAGTATTACCTGTGCAGAAAGGATCTTCCGTGACGTTGGTCAATCGTTCCCTCCGGATCTCCAGCCCCCTTGCGGGTTTCCTTGGGGTAGGACTGGCGTTGTCACCCGCAACGGTGTACGCCCAGGCGACCCCGCGCCCCAACCGCGTCGCATGGTTCGCGGGCTTTCCGGAGCCCCTTCCCGAGGGCGTCACCGAAGTGGCGATCGAGGCCACCAGCCAGATGCTCCGCCCGGATCTGGAGCGCAGTTCCGACGGCCGCAGCTTCGCGCGGCTGGACGGCGAGGAGTGGCAGTTCACGGGCGACTGGGCGATGAAGGCGGGCTCCTCCCGCGTGAACGTGCGGGCGCGAGTGCTCTCGCGCTCCGGCGGCATCGCGGATCAGGCCATGTGGAACTGGCATCAGCTGTTCAACATGCCCCAGGGCGGGCGCGAGGATGCCCCCAAGAACCGCCTCGCCTATCACCTGGAGCGGGACGGGCAGGTGGTGGGGGACCTCTCCCGCGCCGGCGTGGCGCTCATGGACCTGGACGTGGCGTGGGTGCGGCCCTTCGGGACCTCCGACGCGGGCGGCCGCGTGGGCGCGTCGGTGCAGTTGCCCACGGGAAAGCAGTCGGATTTCTCGGGGAGCGGCAGCACGGACGGCCTGGTGGGCGGCGCGCTGTGGCGGCGCTTCGGACGCTGGACCGTGTTCGGGCAGGCGGAGCGCGTGATCCTCGGGCTGTCGGACCACAGCCCGCTGCGGACGGTGATGGACAAGACCTCCTTCAGCCGCGCGTGGGCTTCCCTGGGCTGGCAGGGCGAGGGCGCGGGGCTCGTGTCCGGCCTCGGGATCGAGGCCAGCCTGGGCTACGCCGGGAGCCCCTACCGCACGGGCCTGTCGCGCCTGGACCGCGCGGGCTGGCAGCAGCACTGGACCATCCGCCACACGCGCCTTCCCCGGTGGCGGTTCGGATTCAGCGAAGAGGCGGGGACCTTCACCGCCCCCGACGTCACGGCCTTCGTGGCCTACCGCTTCGGGCAGTCCTGATCGGCCCCGGGCCTGTAAACTAAGAGGTTCAGCCGGAGTCCCCATGCAGCCCAACCAGTACCGCGACGTGCGCCTCGAGAAGCTCGGGAAGCTCAAGGCCCTGGGGGTGGACCCCTGGCCGCGGAAGGCGAAGCGGACCCACGGAATCGCCCAGCTGGCCGCGGCCTACGCCGACGCCGAAGCGTGGCCCAACGAGCGGCTGGAAGGGCTGGAAGTGACGGTCTCTGCCATGGGCCGCGTGCTCACCATCCGCGAGATGGGCAAGAGCGTCTTCGCGCACCTCACGGAGAACGGCGAGAAGCTGCAGGCCTTCTTCCGCAAGGAGGACCTCGCGGAGCCCGGGTGGGACGTTCTCAAGCTCCTGGACATGGGCGATTTCATCAGCGTCACCGGCCCGCTCATGCGGACGAAGACCGGCGAGCTGAGCATCCGGGTGAAGGAGGTCCAGTTCCTCAGCAAGGCCCTGCTGCCCCTGCCCGAGAAGTGGCACGGCCTGCAGGACAAGGAGCAGCGCTACCGCCAGCGGTACCTGGACCTTATCTCCAATACCGAAGTCCTGAAGACGTTCCAGACGCGGTCGAAAATCGTGAGCGCCATCCGCCGCTTCATGGAGGAGCGGGGCTACCTGGAGGTGGAGACGCCGATGATGCAGCCCATCCCGGGCGGCGCCACGGCCCGGCCGTTCACCACCCACCACAACGCCCTGGACATGGCCCTCTACCTGCGGATCGCGCCGGAGCTGTATCTCAAGCGGCTCATCGTCGGCGGGTTCGAGAAGGTCTTCGAGATCAACCGCAACTTCCGCAATGAAGGGCTCAGCGTCCGCCACAACCCTGAGTTCACCATGATGGAGATGTACGAGGCCGGCAGCGACCTGCGCGACATGATGGCCCTCACGGAGAACTTGCTGAGCCAGGTGGCCCGCGAGGTCATGGGCTCCGAGCGCCTGCCCTGGGGCGAGGAGGTGATCTCCTACGCCGCGCCCTTCCGCCGCCTGACGCTGAAGAACGCCATCGCCGAGTACGGCCGCATCGAGCCCCACCTCCTGGAGGACGGCGAGAGCGTGCGGACCCTGGCCAAGGCCGCGTTCCTGGAGGACGTGGACAAGAAGACCACGGGCCTTCTGCTGGGCGAGCTGTTCGAGCACCACGCCGAAAAGAAGCTGATCCAGCCCACCTTCATCACCGACTACCCCATCGAGCTGTCGCCGCTCACCAAGACCCTCGAAGGCGACGACCGCTTCGTGGACCGCTTCGAGCTGTTCGTCGGCGGGATGGAGCTGGCCAACGCCTACTCCGAGCTGAACGATCCCATCGACCAGATGGGCCGCTTCCAGGCCCAGATGGACGAGCGGGAGGCGGGCAACGACGAGGCCATGCTGCTGGATCAGGACTTCGTCACCAGCCTGGAGCACGGCTTCCCGCCCTGCGGCGGCGAGGGCATCGGCATCGACCGGATGGTGATGCTGCTGACCAACAGCGCAAGCATCCGCGACGTCATCCTGTTCCCCCATATGCGCCCCACCAAGACTGGCGAGACGGTCGAAAAGGAATAGAGCTTTTCAACCGCAGATGGCGCAGATAACGCAGATGAAGGGCCTGGGTGGTTTTTCATCTGCGGCCCTCTGCGCCATCTGCGGTTAAGACCCAGGAATCGTTCGATCCTGACAAACCGATGTGACGGAAACTTTCCCGACCCACTGCCATACTTGAAAATCCGCGATATGGAGGCTCCCATGCCCGTCCCGATGCTCGAACTCGCGCCGCAGAACGCCGCCGTGAAGACGAAGGTGCTGGAGGGGCTCGCGGGCCTCATCGACCGGTCGGCCTTCATCCTGGGCGAGAACGTGAAGGGGCTGGAGGCCGAGATCTCCGCCTACGCCGGCGCGGCCCACGCGGTGGCCATGTCCAGCGGAACGGACGCGCAGCTGGCGGCCCTGATGGCGCTCGGCATCGGGCACGGCGACGAAGTGATCGTCCCCACCTTCACCTTCTTCGCCACGGCCGGCGTGGTGTCCCGCCTGGGCGCCAAGCCGGTGTTCATCGACCTGGATCCCGCCACCTTCAACGCCACCGGCGCCCTGGTGGAAGCCGCCATCACGCCCCGCACCAAGGCCATCATGCCCGTGCACCTCTTCGGCCAGCTGGCGGAGATGCCCGCGATCATGGCCGTGGCGCAGAAGCACGGCCTGCCCGTGGTGGAGGACGCCTGCCAGAGCCTCGGCGCCAAGGGCTGGGGCAAGTCCGCCGGCCAGTTCGGCGACCTGACCGCCTACAGCTTCTACCCCACCAAGAATCTCGGCGCCTTCGGCGACGCGGGGATGACCGCCGTCCGCGACGACGCGGCCCTGGCCGCGCGGGTCCGCCGCATCCGCGTCCACGGGATGGAGCCCGTCTACATGCACCACGAGGTGGGCATGAACGGGCGCATGGACGAGTTCCAGGCCCTGGTGCTCCGCGCCAAGCTGCCCATGCTCGACGGCTGGCACGAAGGGCGCCGGAAGCACGCCGCCTGGTACCTGGAGCGGATGAAGGGACTGGCCGCCGACGAGGCGGTCCTGCCCCTGGAAGTGGTGCCCGACGGCCGCCACATCTACAACCAGTTCACCATCCGCGTGAAGGGCGGGAAGCGCGACGCGCTCCAGGCCCACCTCAAGGAGCGCGGGATCGGCAGCGCCGTCTACTACCCCATCTGCCTCCACGAGCAGCCCTGCTTCCAGGATCTGGGCTACGCGGTCGGCCAGTTCCCCGAGTCCGAGCGGGCCGCCAAGGAAGTCCTCAGCCTGCCGGTCTATCCCGAGATGACCGAAGCCATGCGGGAGGAAGTGGCCGCCGCGATCCTGGGCTTCTTCGGAAAGAAGTAGCCCCCCGCAGGGCGCGGCGGGAATCAGTTCCGCTGCGCCGCTTCGGCCGCGTCCACCCAGGTGTCCAGGGCCTCCTGCGACGCCGGATCCATTCCCTGGAACTGGATGCCGATTCCCACCAGTTCCAGGGGATCGGCTCCGGGTCGCCCCCCGAGGACGTAGGACACCGTGGCCAGGATCGGCGCCTTGGGCAGTTCGGGATGCTGCAGCACCAAGCCTTCCAGGACGGCCCCGCGTTCGAACAGCCGGGCGTCCCGGGCGCCCACCAGGGCGAAGCATCCGCCGGGGCTGAGGTTCGTGATCCGCACGTCGCGGTAGTCGTGGCCCCGGAGGGTGAACGAGATGGCGAACTCCGCTCCGACGATGATGCGTCGGGCGTCGCGGCGGTCGGCCTGGCTGATCATCCGGGGCTCCGGAGAGGAAATCCTGCCTTGGGTATCGGTGCCTTCCAGGATAGACTGGATTTTCCGAATGGCCTGAACCCACCGGGGGACAGGGCGGATCCAGGATCCGGCCCTGACGGCGCACACGCCGTCTCACCCAAGCGGGGACAACGCGAGCATCTGGCGCTGGCCGCACCTACCCTCATCTCCTCCCTGGAGTTCCCATGGAAATCCTGCTCATCGAGAACGTGCCCCACCTGGGCGGTCGCGGCGACGTCGTGAACGTCAAGGACGGCTACGCCCGCAACTACCTCCTGCCCCGCAAGATGGCCCTCCCCGTCACCGCCGGGAACAAGCGCCAGATCGAGCTGGAGAAGGTGCGCGCCGACAAGCTCCGCGCCAAGGAACTGGCCGACGCCAAGAGCCTGGCGGAGAAGCTCGAAGCCGTGAGCCTCGCCGTGGCCAAGAAGGCCGGCGAGAACGGCCACCTCTTCGGGTCCGTCACCAACGGCGACGTGGCCGAGCTGTTCAAGGGCAAGGGCTTCACCCTGGACCGCCGCGACATCACCGTTCCCCACATCAAGGATGCGGGGACCTACACCGTGGACGTCCGCCTCTACACCGGGGTGCACGCCAAGATCAGCCTGGAAGTCACCGCCGCGGCCACCGCGGAATAACTTTCCTCCATCCCTTCCCCTCGGGCAGGCCCCGCCGCGGGCGCCGGCCCTGCCTGGACTCCGCGCGCCGGAGTTCCCGCCCATTCCCTTCCGAAGGAGCCTTCCATGGCGAAGACCACTGCCAAGCCCGAAACCCTCGGTATCGCCGAGCTCGCCGCCACCCTCGCCGAGGCCCAGGACCTGTCCAAGGCCCGCGCCAAGTCCATCCTGGACGGCGTCCGCGACCACATCGTCGAGACCCTCCTGACCGGCAACCGCGTCAACCTCTTCGGTCTCGGCACCTTCGAGGTCCGCGCCACCAAGGAGAAGATGGGCCGCAACCCCAAGACCGGCGAGAGCATCCAGATCCCCGCCGGCCGCAAGGTCGTCTTCAAGACCGCCAAGGGCCTCAAGGACCAGATGTAACCGACCGCCGGGTGACTCCGAACGCGCCAGTGGCGCGTTCGGAGTCGGGACCCGGCGAGGAGGTTATGCCACAGATGCAGAAGGCCGCCGCAAGGCGGCCTTCGTCGTTGTGAGAGAGACGACCTTGCGGCCGTGCAAGGTCGTCTTCACGCTTCGACCGCAGCCGGAGGCGAAGGGAGAAGAGGGCCGCATCGGCGTAGCCGATGGTGGGGCCGGAGGCCCGAGCCAGGACCGCCAAGGGCCTCAAGGAGCACCTGGAACTGACCGCCGGAGTCGTCTCCTTTCGCGGCACGGAAGTCGAAACTCGGCGAAGAGGCTACTTCCGCCGCCTCACAGCCGGCGCCCCTCTTCCGAAGCCGCGATGAGTTTGCCCAGGCGGCTCCGCCGGGTCTCGGGGCGCTTCGCGCTGACGATCCACCACAGGGCCCGCCGGCGGTAGCCCGGCGGTTGCGCCTGGAAGAAGCGCCACGCCGCTTCATGCTTCCGGAAGAGGACGTCCTCCTGTGGATCGAGGGATGCCTCCTCTGCCTGCTCGTAGGAATAGACCTTCGAGGCAGTCTCCCGCCGGCGGGCGTGGGCTTCCAGGCCAGCTTTCGTCATCCGCCCTTCGGCTTGGAGGACACGCACCCGCTCCAGGTTGACCGCGCTCCAGATGGAGGTCGCCTTTCGCGGCGTGAACCGGATCTGGTAGGAATCTTCGTCGAGGTTCTTCCGTACGCCGTCGATCCAGCCGAAGCACAGCGCCTCGTCCACGGATTCGGGCCAGGTCAAGCTCGGCCGGCCGCTCTTCCGCGTGTGGAAGCCCACGATCACTTCGGAGGCGGTGGCGCCGTGCGCTTCGAGCCAGGCGCGGAAGGCGGCGGGGGTTTCGAAGAAGATCGGCACGTCGGCGCTCCTCGGCCCCGCGATTCAGGACCCGAATTCCGCCGGGCTCAGGGACTGGAGGTAGCGCGTGAGCAGCCGCTGCTTCTCCTGTCCAGCCTTCACTTTCTTCTGGTAGATCGAGAAGCGGTCCTCGGCGGGGCGGATATCGGGGAAGAGGGGCACGAGGTCGCCCCGTTCCAGCTCCCCCAGGACGCTGTACCGCGGGGCCAGAAGAACGCCCATCCCCTCGACGGCGGCGTGGATCATGGCGCGGACGTGGTCCACGGCGATGAAGCGCTCCAGGACCGGCTGGTCGCGGTCGGGGAGGGCCATCAGGAAGCGGTTCCACCAGGTGCCGGCCTTGTCGAGGGAGAGGATCGGGCAGCGGGCGAGGTCCGCGGGCGTCTTCAGCCGGTTCGTCATGCGGAAGGCGGGAGCGCAGGCCACCAGGTATATCTCGCGGAAGAGGGGCGCCTTCCGCAGCGTGGGAAGGGCGTGGTCCTGGCAGTCGATGATCAGGTCGAGGTCATCGCGCAGAAGGGGCGCCACCAGATCCTGGCTGAGGGTGAAGTCGATCTCCAGGTCGGGGTTCGCGGCGAGGAACGGCTGCATGTGCTTCATCAGGATGCTGCTGCCGAATTCCACCGTGGCCCCCACGCGGAGGCGGCCCCGGACGAGGCTGCGGTGCCGCCGCAGGTCCTCGGTGGCGGCGTCGAGGGTGGCGAAGGCCTGTTCGCAGGCGTGGTACAGGCGGCGGCCCTCCTCGGTCAGGCCCAGGCTCCGGCCGCGGCGATCCAGCAGGGCGGTGCCGGCCAGATCCTCCAGCTTGGCCATGGCGTGGCTGACGGCGGACTGGGTGCGGTTCAGCCGCTGGGCGCAGGCCGTGAAGCTGCCGGTCTGGGCCAGCACGAAGAACGTGCGGAGCTGGGGAAGGTCGAGGAGGGCGTCCACAATCATGAATCCTGTTCATGCCTGGCTTGAATAGAATGAATTCAACGCAGGGCCTGGAAGACGGTACAACAGGATCTGGAGGTGGGCCATGGAAAAGACCCTTTCGCTGCTCGGGCTGTCGGAATCGAATCCGGGGGGATTCGCCGGCGCGTGGCTGGGCACGGGGAAGGCGCAGCCCGCCGTTTCTCCGATCGATGGCAAGACCCTGGCGGACGTGGTGAACGTCACCGCCGAGGAATTCGATGGGATCCTCAGCCGCTGCCACGCGGCGTTCGATTCGTGGCGGCTGGTGCCAGCGCCCAAGCGCGGCGAGGTGGTGAAGGCCCTGGGCGACGAGCTCCGCCGGAACAAGGCCGCCCTGGCCGAGCTGGTGACCGTGGAGATGGGCAAGACCCTGCGCGAGGGCCTGGGCGAGGTCCAGGAGATGATCGACATCTGCGATTTCGCGGTGGGCCTCTCCCGCCAGCTCTACGGGCTCACCATGCCCAGCGAGCGCCGCCAGCACCGCCTGCAGGAGCAGTGGCATCCCCTCGGCGTGGTGGGCGTGATCACGGCCTTCAACTTCCCCGTGGCGGTGTGGAGCTGGAACACGGCGCTGGCCCTCGTCTGCGGCGACACGGTGCTGTGGAAGCCGTCCTCCAAGACGCCGCTGACGGCCCTCGCCTGCACGAAGATCGCCGAGAAGGTCCTGCGCGACTTCGGCTACGATCCCGCCATCTGCAGCCTCGCCATCGGGAAGGGCAGCGACATCGGGGACCTGATCAACACCGATCCCCGCGTGGCCCTGGTGTCCTACACCGGCTCCGTCCCCGGCGGACGCCACGTCGGCAAGCTGGTCCAGGAGCGCTTCGGGCGCCACATCCTGGAACTGGGCGGCAACGGCGCGGTGATCGTCAGCGAGAAGGGCGATCTGGACATCGCGCTGCGCTCCATCTACTTCGGCGCCATCGGAACCTCCGGCCAGCGCTGCACCTCCACCCGCCGGGTCATCATCCACGATTCCATCTACGCGACCTTCCGCGACCGCCTGCTGGAGCTGTACAAGAAGACGCCTATCGGCGATCCCCGCGAGGACAAGTACCTCATGGGCCCCCTCGTCGACCGCGGCGCGGTGGACACCATGCTGGCCGCCATCGAGACCGTGAAGGCCCAGGGTGGGACGATCCTCAGCGGCGGCGAGAAGCTCCCCCACGCCGGCGGGTGCTACATCACCCCCTGCATCGCCGAAGTGAAGGGCAACCTCCCCATCGTCCAGGAGGAGACCTTCGCGCCCGTCCTCTACCTGATGCCCTACCGCACCATCGAGGAGGCCATCGCCCTCCAGAACGGCGTGCCCCAGGGCCTCTCCAGCGCCATCATCACCAACGACCAGCGGGAGAGCGAACTGTTCCTGTCCGCCGCGGGCAGCGACTGCGGCCTGGCCAACGTGAACACCGGCACCAGCGGCGCCGAGATCGGCGGGGCCTTCGGCGGCGAGAAGGAGACCGGCGGCGGCCGCGAGAGCGGGTCCGACGCGTGGAAGGCCTACATGCGCCGGCAGACCAGCGCCATCAACTTCAGCGGCCGGGTGGAGCTGGCCCAGGGGATCACGCTCGACATCTGAGCGGACCGGGGTTTTCCCTGCGGATGGGGGCTTTCCCTTAGGAGATTCCCGGGTAAGCTCTGGAACACCCTTTCTGCGAGGCCCCCTTTTGCCCGGGCCCCCGTCCCCCCTTTCCCTTCCGGAGCGTTCCGGGGCCCTCGGCCCCGGAACCCGGGATGTGTCCGCGGTGTGGGTGGCCCGGGGCGTGCTGGTGGGGACGTGGATCCTGTTGGCCCTGCTGCACCTGACCCAATCTCCCGAGCGCCGCGTCCAGGTCTGGCCCCTCAGCTACATGCTGCTGGAGGTCCTGGCCACCGCCAGCCTCGCGTACCGCGCATGGCGGACGGAGGGGGCCGAACGTCCCGCCTGGACCCTCCTGGCGGTCGCCAGCTTTCTGGAAATCCCCAACCTCCTCGTGACCTTCCTGAGTGGAGGGCGGCACCTTCCCGCGGCCTCATCCGTCGTCAGCCTCCTGAGCGCCGCCACCGGCATCCTGGGGCTCGCGGGCGTCCTCAGCTTCCCCAAGGAGGCGGAGCAGGCGAAGGCCTTCCGGCGGCGCGCGCTGGATGGCCTGCTGTTCGCGGGGGCTGTGCTCTTCCTGCTCTGGATGATGGGCGTCCAGGGCTCCCTGCGGGCCTCGGTCCAGGGGATGGGCCTGCGGGTGATGGCGGCCTACCTGAACGCCGCCCTGCTGGGCGGGGGCCTCATCTTCATGGTGTCGGGCCGCGCAGGGCGGACCATCGCGCCCCTCCGGTGGCTGGGGGGCTCGGCCCTGGCGTGGCTCGCCAGCCTGTCCTGCTGGACCCTGGCGGGCCTTCCGCCCGTGCCGGCGGCAGCGGGCTGGATCGTCGTGGCGGGGGGCATTCCCCTCTTCCAGGGCCTGGCGGCCTGGTCCTGGGTGGAGAACCCCCGGCCCGTGGAACGCAAGGTGGAAGACCTGTTCCCCTACCTGCCCATCGTGGTGGCGATGGGGGTTCTCGGCGTCCTGCTGCCCGGGGCGTCCATGGAGCTGCTGCGGGGCGCTTTCGGGATCTTCCTCGCCATCGTGGCGCTCCTGCTGCTGCGGCAGCTCCAGGCCATTCGGGACCTGCGGGCCGCCCGCGCGACCCTGGAGGACCGGGTCCGCCAGCGGACCGAGGCTCTGGAGGAGGCCCAGGAGGCGCTGCTCCGCACCGAGCGCCTGAACACCCTGGCGCTGATGGGCGCGGGCTTGGCCCACGACCTGAACAACCTCCTCAGCGTCATGAAGAGCGCCGCCGAGATGGCCGTCCTCAACCTGGAGAGCGGCCGCCCGCCGGCCCTGGCGGACCTCTCCCGGATCACCGTGACCGCGGAGCGGGCGGCGGATCTCACGGGCCGGCTGATGCGGTTCGTGCGCCGGGAAGCGGAAGAGGTCGCGCCTACGGATCTGACCTGGGAGCTGCGGGACATGGAGACGACCCTGCGGATGATCCTCCCCCGGACGGTGGAACTGCTCATCGAGGTGCCCGCCGAGGAAGCCCTGGTGGTCCTCAGCTCCCGTCCCCGGCTGGAGCAGATGCTGGTGAACCTGGTGGCCAACGCCCGCGACGCCATGCCCGCCGGCGGCCGCCTCACCATCCGGGCGGCTCCCGCTCCCGAGCGCGATGTGGCGAAGATCGACGTGGCCGATTCCGGGACCGGCATGACGCCGGAAGTCCTGGAGCGGATCTTCGATCCCTTCTTCACCACCAAGCCCCTGGGCAAGGGGACGGGCCTGGGCCTGCCCTCCCTCCGGGCCCTCGTGGAGGAGGGCGGCGGCCGGCTGGAAGTGGCCAGCGAACCCGGCAAGGGATCGCGGTTCAGCATCTTCCTGCCGCTGATGTCCTCCGCCGAAGGGCTGATGCTCGAGCGCGCCTGACATCCAATTTTTTTTTCACCGCCAAGAGCGCCAAGACCTGCAAAAACCCTGTCTTTGTCTTCTTGGCGTCTTGTACTCCTTTTCATTCAAAAAATAAGGATCACCACCAAGACGCGAAGGGCACCAAGAAGGCATCCCCAGGAAGTAGAGCTTTTCTTGGTGCCTTGGTGGTGAAAAGAAAACCCTGGCCTTGATCGCCTGTGGGGATTGGCGGTGATCCTTGTCTTTTGGACCCGGCATTCCAGGAGCCTCCGGAATTGTGGGATTCCGGAGGCTCCGAGGGACGGGGGAAGCCTATTCCGCTTCGAGGAAGGGGAACCTCAGGTCGTAGGGGGGCGTGAAGCTCTCCTTGATGGTGCGCGGGGAGGTCCAGCGCACCAGGTTGAGGAAGCTGCCGGCCTTGTCGTTGGTGCCCGAGGTGCGGGCCCCGCCGAAGGGCTGGTGGCCGACCACGGCGCCGGTGCACTTGTCGTTGATGTAGAAGTTCCCCGCGCTGTTGGCCAGGGCCTCGGTCAGGTGGTTGATCACGTAGCGGTCGGTCGCGAAGATCGCGCCGGTCAGGGCGTAGGGCGAGGTCTCGTCCAGGAGGCGCAGGGTCTCGTCCAGCTTCGCGTCGTCGTAGACGTAGACGGTGACGACGGGCGCGAAGATCTCCTCTTCCATGCTCACGAACTTGGGGTTGGTGGTGAGGATGATGGTGGGCTCGATGAAGTAGCCCTTGGACTTGTCGCCCTTGCCGCCCACCAGGATCTCGGCGTCCGGCGCCTGCTTCGCCAGCTCGATGTACTTCATCGTGCTGTCGAAGGCGGGCTCGTCGATGACGGCGTTGAAGAAGTTGCGGAAGTCGCGGACGTCACCCATGCGGATGCCGGCCATCAGCTCCAGCACCCGCTTCTTCAGCTCGGCCCACAGCGAAGCGGGCGCGTAGACGCGGGAACAGGCGGAGCACTTCTGGCCCTGGTACTCGAATCCGGCGCGGACGATGGCGGAGGCGGCGGCTTCGACGTCGGCGCTGGCGTGGACGAAGATGTAGTCCTTCCCGCCGGTCTCGCCCACCAGGCGGGGATAGGCGCGGTAGCGGTCCAGGTTGTTCCCGATGGTCTTCCACATGTCGTTGAACACGCCCGTGGAGCCGGTGAAGTGGAGGCCCGCGAGGTTGGGATCCTCGATCACCAGCTTGCCGATCATGGAGCCGCGGCCGGGCAGGAAGTTGATCACGCCGTCGGGGAGGCCCGCTTCCTTGTAGAGCTGCATGAGGTAGTAGTTGGACACCACGGAAGTCGACGCCGGCTTCCACACCACGGTGTTGCCCATCATGGCGGGGGCCGTGGGCAGGTTGGCGGCGATGGCGGTGAAGTTGAAGGGCGTCACCGCGAACACGAAGCCTTCCAGCGCGCGGAACTGCATCCGGTTCCAGACCTGGGGATCGGACTGGGGCTGCTGCCGATAGATCTCTTCCATGAACTTCGTGTTGAACCGGAAGAAGTCCGCCGCTTCGCAGGTGCTGTCGATCTCCGCCTGGAAGGCGCTCTTCGACTGGCCCAGCATGGTCGCGGCGTTCAGGATGTAGCGGTACTTGGAGGAGATCAGGCTGGCGGCCTTGTGGAAGACGGCGGCGCGGTCCTCCCAGGGCGTGGCTTCCCAGTCCTTCTTGGCGGCCATGGCGGCGTCGATGGCCATGCGCACTTCGGTCTCGCCGGCCTCGTGGTAGCGGGCCAGGACGTGCTGGTGGTCGTGGGGGCAGACGGCGGCCTTGGTGCGGCCCGTGCGGACTTCCTTCCCGCCGATGATCAGGGGAATGTCCAGCTCCACCGCGGACTGGCGCTCCAGTTCGGCCTTGAGGAGGGCGCGTTCCTTCGAGCCGGGGGCGTAGGAGAGGATGGGCTCGTTGTGGGGGGTGGGCAGGCTGAAGATGGCATTGGACATGGGATGGAATCTCCTTCCGGCGGAGCGGGTCGGCCGTGCCGGCATCCATCCAGAATACCGGCGGGTGGGGTTGGACGCCGAATCCCGCTTTCGCCTCCGCCGAGGGCGGATACGGGCTTGACGCATTGTCAAAAACGCCATGCCCCTGGACGGATTCCGGACCGGAGGGGAATCCTAAGGGACCGCTTGCGAGGAGGAACCGTGGCCGTCCGCGTGGTGCGCCTGGGCAGTCCGAGGGAACCGGGGGAGGGGCTCCGGCTGGGGACGGTGCGCCGCCCGCCCCGGGGCGTTCCCAAGGCGGAGTTCGCCGCCCGCGATTTCTACGACCTGTGGATGCCGGAGGCGGCCCCCAGCGAGGGGCTGGTGAAGGAGGCCCAGGCCGCCGCCAGCGACCGCGACTGGGCCGCCTTCAGGAAGAAATACCGCGCGGAGATGGCCCAGCCGGAACGGGCCCGGCTGCTGGATCTCCTCGCCGCGCTGTCGCACCGGACGGATCTGGCGGTGGGCTGCTACTGCGAGGACGAGGCCCGCTGCCACCGCTCCGTCCTCCGCGAACTGCTGGCGGAGCGGGGCGCGGAACTCCGCTGAGGCTCAGGGCCCGAACACCACCTTCACGCTGGCATTGACGGCGGCCTTGTTCACGTAGCCGATGTACTTGGGATTCTCGGCCACCATCTTCACGACTTCCTCGTTGGTGAGGAGGGCCTTGGGGGGCTGGCCCTTTCCGGAGAAGGTCTGCTTGGCCCAGTGGGCCTTGAGCTGGGCAGCGTTCTTCCCGGCCAACTGGCGGTAGAACTCGTCCCGCAGCGGGGACCCTTCGGCCTGGTCGAGGGGCTCGGCCTTCCCCCCGTTGTAGAAGGTGACCGCCTGCCCCAGGAAGATGGGCGCGATCTGGTCGGGGCTCAGCTTGGAGATGGGGTTCTTGGCGGACACGATGACCACCACCTGGGCGTGGGCGGTGGCCCCGATGAGAATCGCGGTGGCCATTCCGGCGAGGGATCGGATCGTCATCTGCTCCTCCCTTTAGAACACGAAGTCGAGGGTGGCGGTGATCAGGTTGTAGCTGCCGCCCGGTTGGAATGCCGGTTGGCGATTGACGAACGTTCCGGTGGAACCCGCCGGCTGGTTCACGCGATCGAATTGGAGCTTGAGGTCCGCGCTGGAGGCGAAGTCCCACCGGAGGCCCGCGCCCACGCTGCTCTGGGCGTGATCGTTGTCGACGATCAGGGCCCTCGCGATGGGATTGGCGCTGGTGGTGGGGGAGTCCGTGCGCTTCTTGGCCACGGTGAGGTAGGGGGTCCACGCCTGGAGCCGATAGCCGCCCGTGACGTAGCCCGCGGTGGTGTGGAACAGGATGTTCTCGTCGCCGGCGTTGCGGGCGGCCTCCCCCATCACGAACCAATCGCCGGGATCGTAGTTGAAGCCCACGCTGGCGTAGGTGATGCGGTCGCCCTTGACCTGGTACTGGTCCGCGAGGGCGGCATTCCCTCCGTAGGCAGGCGGCAGGCCGCGCAGCAGCGCGAAGGGCCCCGCAGGGCCGTCGAGAGCCGCGCTGTCGACGGTGCCCTTCATCTGGAGGTAGAAGGCCCGGAAAGTGGCGTGGCCGACCTCGGCAGTGACGTTGGCGGCCATCGCGTCCTTGCCCTTGAAGGTGGCGGTGCCGCCCGCGAGGGGGACCTTGGCTTCGGTGGTGCCCGCCAGCAACTGGCCGGAAAGGGCCACTGAGCCGACCTGCTGTTTCCACAGGATGTCGGCGCCGTCGAAGAAGGTCAGGGGATTGAACTGGTAGACCTCCACCGGCGGCCGTACCCAGGGCGTGGAGTAGCCCACCTTCTGATAGTCGGAGATGAGGTAGGCGGAAAACGGCATCCGGCCCGCGCGGAACGCCAGCCCGGGAAGGGCCTGGTACTTGAGGTGCGCCATGTTGATGTAGGGCTCGAAGGTCTTGTCGTAGCGCCGCTCGGAGATCACCTGGACCGCCGCGCTGAACTGGGCGGGCAGGGCCACGTCCAGTTGGAGGCCCACGTGCGAATCCACGCCGAAGTCCACGGAGCGCGTGAATCCCGGGCCGTTCGGCTGGGAGAAGTTCGACGTGAAGTCCGCGTTCTTCTCGCTGGAATGCGTGGCGGCCAGGGTGCCGAATCCGCGGAATTTGAAGGACGTCTCCTGGGCGGAGGCCGCCAGCGCCGTGAGGCACAGCAGGGCCGGCGGCAGGGCGCGGGTCGAAGGGAAACGTCGAAGCATGGAACCTCCAAGGTCGATCGACCTCAATCTCGCCGGCGGGGGAGCGAAGATGACTTTCTGTTCGGCACCTTCGTGCGGAACGTGAGCCCCCATGCGGGGTTGTGGAAAACTCATGCCACACTTTGGCGTGACCTCGAGGTAGCCATGAGCCAGCCATCCGCCGGTGGGAAATATGCCTTTCCCGCGACTTATTGGAACGCGAATGTTACGGAATTGTTCGAACGCGCGGCCTACTACTCGATGGCCAGCTTCATCGTCATCTACCTGGGCCGGCTGGGCCTCGGCGACTACTGGCCCAGCACCCTCAACGGGATCCTCTGGTTCCTCGTCTACTTCCTTCCCATCCTGAGCGGGACCATCGCGGATCAGATCGGCTTCCGCCGCAGCCTCCTGATGGCCTGCGTCCTGCTGGTGGGCGGCTACTTCCTGATGGGCTATCCGGTGTGGTTCGGCGGGCATGTCCTCGCGCTCCAGGCCGGAAAGGACGTCACCGCGGGCGCGGGCGTGATGGTGCCTGTGGCGCTGGCGATCCTGCTGGTGGGAATCGGCGGTTCCTTCGTGAAGCCCTGCATCGCGGGCACCGTGCAGCGCACGCACATGGGCAAGGCGACGCTGGCCTTCGCGATCTTCTACATGGTGATCAACGTCGGCAGCGTGTTCGGCCGCCTCACGGCCTTCTTCGTGCGCACGAAACTGGGGAAGCTCGACACCATCTTCATCGTGTCGATGGTGGCGGCCGTCCTGGCCTTCCTCGTGGTCCTGCTCCTCTACCGCGATCCCGAGCCCGCCGTGGATCCCGCCAAACCCAAGCGCACGGTGGGAGAGGTTCTCCTCGGCATCTTCAAGGTGCTGCGGAGCGGCCGCTTCACGATGTTCATGCTGGTGAGCAGCGGCTTCTACTTCATCTACAACCAGGTCTACAACGTCCTGCCCCTCTACGTGAAGAAGACCGTGGAGCTGAGCCCCGCCATGGACCTCTACACCATGGCCAACCCCATCACCATCGTCGTGTTCCAGCTGCTCATCACGAAGTTGTTCGGGAAGCTGCCGCCCATCAAATCCATCATCGTGGGCACGGTGATCATCGGCCTCTCCATGCTCATCAACGTGGCGCCCCTGTTCATGGCCGGGGGCGTGACGGCCGGCGTCCTCCTGCCCGTCGGCAGCCTGTTCATCATCCTGACGGTGGCGCTGATCGCCTTCGGAGAGCTGTTCGCCTCCAGCCGCCTCTACGAGTACCTCGGCTCCCTCGCGCCCAAGGGCCAGGAGGGCCTGTTCCTCGGCTACGCCAACCTGCCCATGGCCATCGGCAGCCTGGTGGGCGGCCCCGCGGGCGCGTGGCTGTTCAACCGCGTGATGTGCGCCGGCGCGGAAAAGCAGGCGGACGGCCTCCTGAAGCTGGATTCCAAAGCCGCCGCCACCGGCTGGATCATCCTCACCCTCTTCGGCCTCGGCAGCGCGCTCAGCCTGTGGATCTACAACCGCTGGCTGCAGAAGCAGAGTTGAGAAGGACAGGGCTCCACGGAAGCGGAGAAGGACGGAGAAGCGAAGGGGAATTGAACTCTTTTTGAGGGATAATGGGAGATTCCTCCGAGGTCCCCATGCTGAAGAAGGAAACCCCTCTCTTCCCCCTCCGCAAGGGTCTCCACACGCGCCAGGCGCATGTGGACCTGCCGGAGGGCACGTTCGAGGAGGAGCACGCGCGGAACGGATTCTTCGGCCGCACGACGCACCTCTACCGCCTGCATCCGGTGACGGACTGGACGCGGATCGAGGGGCCGCTGCGCCCCCACAGCTACGATCTCAACGGGCTGAAGCCCTCGGCGGACGAAGCCCTCCGCGCGTCGATGTTCGGGTCGACGGAAGCGGCGTTCGCGCCCATCTGCATCCTGCACAACGGGGACGTGGCCCTGCATTGGGTGGTGCCGGCGGCCATGGACTTCTTCTACCGGAACGCCGATGGGGACGACGTCTACTACATCCACGGCGGCGCCGGGAAACTGGAGACGACGTTCGGCGCCCTGACCTACGCCACCGGCGACTACCTGGTGATCCCCCGGGGGACCACCTACCGCTTCCTGCCGGATGCCGGCGACCAGCGCTACCTGCTGATCGAGAGCTTCAGCGAAGTCACCATTCCCGACCGCAACCAGCTGGGACCCAACGCCATCTTCGATCCCGCCATGGTGGACACGCCGGAGCTGGAGCCCTACGACGCCGCGCCCCGGGAATGGGCGGTCCACATCAAGCGCGAGAACCAGATCACGAAGGTCTTCTACCCCTTCAATCCCCTGGACGTGGTGGGGTGGAAGGGCGACCTCACGGTGTGGCGGATCAACGTGAAGGACATCCGCCCGGTGGTCAGCGCCCGGTACCACCTGCCCCCCAGCGCCCACAGCACCTTCGTCGCCCAGAACTTCGTGATCTGCTCCTTCCTGCCCCGGCCCTTCGAGGAGGAGGAGGGCGCCGTGCGGGTGCCCTTCTTCCACTCCAACATCGACTACGACGAGGTCCTGTTCTATTCGGCGGGCCACTTCTTCAGCCGCGACGGCATCGGCGCGGGGATGATGACCTGGCACCCCCAGGGCATCCACCACGGGCCCCACCCCAAGGCCATCCCCCTCAGCCGCACCAAAGACCGCACCGATGAGGTGGCGGTCATGGTGGATGCGTTCCGCCCCTTGAAAGCGACCCCTGCCGCCCAGCTGGTGGAGAACGTCAACTATTGGGCGAGCTGGAAATAGATCAGGCGCTCCCCCATCCCAGGTAGCGGTTGAGGAAGGCCCGGAGGTCCATGTACAGGAGGCGGAAGGGCCCGTGGTGCTTGCGGCGGTCGATGGTCATCTCGCGATCTCCGGAGGGGTGGCTGGCGATGAGATCCCAATTTGGGCCTTTGGATGCCGGCGCGCCATTGTGAAATTCAACGATTGATTCGCCATGGGCCAGTCAGGTCCCGCCCGCACCTCTGATAGGCTAATCCTTCGGAATGCCCATGTTCACTTCGTTCCTCCAGCCCATTGCCGTCCAGGGCCTCTGGATCAAGGCCCAGAAGCTGGGCCTCGTCCTGCTCACCTGCCTGGCGATCCTCTGGGGCGTGGCCCTGGTGGTCCGCGCCGTCCGCCGGGCCGTGGACGACGGGAACGACGACGTGACCTCCGATGCCGAGCGCCGGGCCGAGACCCTCGGATCCGTCCTCACCAACGCCGCGCGGGTCGTGGTGGTGGCCTTCTTCCTGCTGATGACCCTGCAGGAGTTCGGGGTCAACATCGGCCCCCTGGTGGCCGGCGCCGGCGTGGCGGGCGTGGCGCTGGGCTTCGGCGCCCAGAGCCTGGTGAAGGACGTCATCAGCGGGTTCTTCCTGCTGATGGAGAACCAGTTCGGCGTGGGCGACATCGTCAATGTGGACGACAAGCACGTGGGGACCGTGGAGCGCATGACGCTGCGGATCACCCAGCTCCGCGATTCCGAGGGCCGGGCCCACTTCGTGCCGAACGGCTCCATCGTCCGCGTCGTGGTCCTCTCCAAGGATTTCGCCCGGGCGCTGGTGGATGTGGAGGTCAGCTACGAGACCGATCCGGACCAGGTCTTCGAGGTGCTGCGGGAGGCGGGCCGGGCGGTCCACGAGGCCCATCCCACCCGGGCGCTGGAGCCCCTGGAAGTGAAGGGCATCGAGATCCTGGGGGCCAGCGGCTACACCGTCCGCACCCTTACCAAGACCGCGCCCGGCGCCCAGTGGGAAGTGGCGCGGGAACTGCGGCGGCGGATCCTGCTGGCCTTCCGCGACGCCCGGATCGAGATCCCCTATCCCCAGCGGGTGGTCCACCACCGGGGCGATCCCGCCGTGCCGCTGGAACTGGCCGACTCAGGAGAGTGAGGCGGCGGGGCAGGTGCGCCCCGCCGCCCGTTTCGATCAGATGCTGGCGGTGCTCCGCTTCTGAAGTTCCTGCATCATGGCGGTCCAGGCGTCCTGGGCGGCGCTCAGGTCGTCGGAATCGAGGGCATCCCCGATGGCCGACAGGCTGGACGAGGCGTCCGTTCCGTTGCTGCCGGACTGGCCGCCCTGGGGCGGGGGCTGGTGGGACTTCATGTGGCTCTGCATGGTCTGGTACAGGCTCTTGGCGCCGTCCACGTCGCCGGAGTCGAGCAGCTTGCCCAGCTGGGTCATGTCCTGCTCGAAGGGATTGGTCCCGTTGGAACCGCCTCCGCCCATGGACTGGAGCTGGGTCTGCATGGAACTCCAGGCGGACTGGGCCGCGCTGGTGTCGCCGGAATCCAGGGCCTTGCCGATGGCCGCGAAGCTCTCGTCCATGGACTGGTTCCCGCCGCCGTTCGATCCGTGGGCCTGCATCTTCTCCTGCATGGAGGCGTAGGCCTTCTTCGCCCCATCCAAGTCCCCGGACTGGATCAGCGAGCCCAGGTTGTCGAAGTCGGTCTTGAAGGGATTGGTGCCCTGGATCTGAGATGACGACATCATCAGCGCCTGGAGGGACAGGCTCAGGGTGTCCGTCGTGCTGTCGGAGCTGCTGCTGGTGCTCGACGAACTGGAGCGGCTCTTGGTGCTCAAGAGCGAAAGGTAGTCGAGGCTTTGGGAGGCCCCGACGGACGACACGTTCATGTTTCCCTCCTTGGGTGATGGGGAGCACGGCTCCGCCGCTACCCCGCAAACGGTCGGCCAAAACCGGTCCTCCCCTATCGGGCGACGGGGCGCGGAAGCCGAGCCCCCGGGGCCCGATGGCTGCGGAACGCCGCCGAACGTCGCGGAAAGGAAGACGGATGGAACCGCAGGCCTCCTCCGCCGAGCGCCATCCGAACGGAAGGGCCCTCGAAGAGCCGCGCCCAGACTCGTTTTACATCGTCACGAGGCAAGAAGCGCCAGGCGCGGATCACGGGGAATTCCGGAGGCCCGCCAAACGTCCGTTTTGCCGCCGACGCCGGCCCCGCGCGGGACGACATCCGGCGGGACGGACGCGACATCCGGCGGCGGATCCGTGCCGTTGGCCGGGATTCCTGCTTTCCTGGAGGCGGAAGCCCGGGGGCGTCGACGTGCGGCAAGAATGGATCCTGCGATCGCTGGCCCGGCGGCTGACCGACCGCTGGAACGGCGCCCTCGTCCTCCTGGTGGGAGGAATGTTCTGCATCTTCCGCGCCCTGGACAGCCGTCATCCGGTGGTCCTCTTGGAATGGGCGTTCCCCTTCGCGGCGATCTACCTTCACCTCGCCCTGGCGCCGCTGCCTTGGCAGTGGGCCGCGGGCAAGCAGGGCGGCGGCGCGCAGTTGCGGGGGCTGTTCCTGGCGGTGGTGTTCAACGCGGCGTGGGTGGCGGCGCTCTTCTTCGCCTTCCGCAGCCTGCGGCCGGTTCCCCCGCCGCCGCCCGCCTGGTCGGAGGGCGGGCCTTCCCACCACGCGCACCCGCGGGGCCCCGATCCCGGCTGGGGCCTGGGCCTGATGAACGTGGCCTTCGCCATCGTCGTGGGGTGGGTTCTCGCGGAAAAGGAGCGGATGGAGGCCCGGGAGCGCCGGACCGCCGGGCTGCTCCGCCAGGCCGAGGCGAAGGCGCTCCAGAACCAGCTCGATCCGCACGTCCTGTACAACGCCCTGAGCGGCCTGTCGGAGCTGATCCGCGAGGATCCCCTGGCGGCCGAGGAAGTCATCACCCAGCTCGCCGACCTCTACCGGCGGCTCACCCTCCACGGAACGCGGGAGCGGGTGGCCCTGGGCGAGGAGCGCCGCCTGGTGGAGGCCTACCTGGCCATGGAGCAGATGCGGCTGGGGGATCGCCTGCGCGCCGAATGGACGTGGCCCGAGTGGGCCGACGGGACGCCGGTTCCGCCCCTGTTCCTGCTCACCCTGGTGGAGAACGCCATCAAGCACGGCATCAGCCCCTGCGAAGCGGGAGGGGACGTCCGCATCGCCTGCGGGCGGGTCGGCGAGCGCCTCGAACTGATGGTGGAGAACACCGGCCGGCCCCTGGATCCGGCGGTCCCGCGGGGCGTGGGGCTGAGCAATCTGGAGGCCCGCCTGCGGCTGCTGGCGGATCCGGAAGCGGCCTTCGACCTGGAATCCCGGGGAGAATGGACAGTGGCGCGCCTGCGCTGGGCGCCGGAGGGACGGGCATGAACGGACGGGGCCTGCGGGTGCTGGTGGCCGAGGACGAGGCCCTGAGTCGCAAGCGGCTCGTGCGCCTCCTCCAGGAGGCCGGCTGTTCGGTGGTGAACACCTTCGCCGACGGGAAGAGCGCCCTGGATTGGCTGCGCCACCGGGGCGAGGCGGATGTCCTCTTCCTCGACATCCACATGCCGAACGTCGACGGGCTGGCCCTGCTGAAGGCCTTCGGCGACCGGATCCCCGTGGTGCTGACCACCGCCCACTCCGAACACGCGGTGGAGGCCTTCGACGCCGAAGCGGTGGACTACCTGCTGAAGCCCGTCACCGCCTCGCGCCTGGAGCGGGCCCTCACCCGCGCCTTGGCCCGGCGTGGCGCGGCGCCCGCCGATCCCGCGCCCGCGGCGCCCGCGGGGCCGCTGCGCTATCCGGTGCAGGCGGGTGGGGGCATCGTCCTGGTGGACCTGGCGAAGACCACCCATTTCGAGGTGGACAACGAAGTCGTCTGGGCCCACGCGGGCGGTCGCCTCCGCACGCCGTGGACCGCGCTGGCGGAGGTGGAGGCGGCTTTTCCCGGCTCCGGGCTGCTGCGCGTCCACCGTCACCTGCTGGTGCGCCCCGAGGCGGTGATCGGGCTCAAGCCGGCCCCGGGCGGGCGGGCCATCATCCGCCTGCTGGGCGGCGCGGAGATCGAAGCCAGCCGAGGCGGCGCGCCGCGCCTGCGGGAGCGGCTGGGCATCTGATCCGGAAGCTCCTTCCGCATTCGGCGGTTCCTCCGCGACATTCGCCCCCGCCCAGCTACGGCTGGGGCCGCGGGACGGGCGGAACGGGCCCGGACGGCGCATCCTGACTCCAGTCCGGGCCGGTCCTCGCGGCCCAATGGAGATCCTTCCCATGCGAATCCGCGCGGCAAGCCTCGTCCTTGTCCTGGGGGCCGCGTCGCTCCTCGCGGCGACCTACGCCCTGAAACGCTCCCCGGCGCCCGCCTGGCGCACCGTCCAGGTGGACCGCGGGGCCGTCGCCCAGCACATCAAGGCCAGCGGCACCCTGAACGCGCTGATCCAGGTGTCCGTGGGAACGCAGGTCTCCGGCGTCGTCACGGCGCTGTACGCGGACTTCAACAGCCTCGTGAAGAAGGGCCAGATCATCGCCCTGATCGATCCGACGGTCTCCGAGGCGCAGCTCAGCGGCGCCAAGGCCGCGGTGCTCAAGGCGCAGGCGGCCTACGACAACGCCAAGGCGGACCTCGCCCGCTACCGCGCGCTGGGGGAAGCCAAGCTGGTGTCGGCCTCCGATCTCGATGCCCGGGTCTCGGCCTTCCAGAGCGCCCAGGGGGTTCTGGACGCCGCCCGCGCGGAGTGCGTCAAGGCGGAGATCAACCTCGCGTACTGCACCATCCGCGCCCCGGTGGACGGGGTGGTGGTCTCGCGGGTGGTGGACGTGGGCCAGACGGTGGCCGCCAGCTTCAGCACGCCCAGCCTGTTCGTGATCGCCCAGGATCTGTCGCAGATGCAGCTCAAGGCGGCCATTGACGAGGCGGACATCGGCCAGGTGGAAGCGGGGCAGTCCGTGGCCTTCACCGTCAGCAGCTTCCCGGACCGCACCTTCGAGGGCCGCGTGCGGGAGGTCCAGCTCAATCCGACCACCAGCAACAACGTGGTGACCTACACGGTGGTGATGGACGTGGCCAACGTCCCGCGGGCGGGAACCTCGCGCGGGGACTACATCCTGTATCCCGGCATGACCGCCCACGTGGACATCACCACCGCGCGGCGGACGGACGTTCTGCGCGTTCCGAACCTGGCGCTGCGGTTCGATCCCGGGACGGTCCAGGGAACTGTCGCCGCCCTGGGCCAGGAGCGGCTGTGGCTCGCGGAGAACGGCTCGCTCCGCCCCGTGGCTGTGACGGCGGGACTCAGCGACGGCCAGTTCACGGAGGTCTCCGGCTCCGACCTGCGGGAGGGGATGGCGGTGGCGACGGGCGTCCAGCCCTCCGCCAAGGATACCAAGGCCGCCTCCGCCGCCGCGTCCCCGCTGGGGCCCAAGGGGCCCGGCGGCCCGCCCCCGCCCTGATCGAACGCCCTTCGAGGATGTCCATGGACCATCGGGAACTCGCCTCCCTCGCGCTGCTCGCCATCCGCCGCAACAAGACGCGGACCGCCCTGACCATGCTGGGGATCGTCATCGGCGTGGGCGCCATCATCGCCATGATCGGAATCGGCGAGGGCTCCCGCCGCGCGTCGCTGCGGCTCATCCAGACGATGGGCTCCAACACCCTGATCGTGTTCAACGGCGGCAGCGCCGGAGGGAACACGCGGATGGGCCCCATGGCCATCGGGAGCGTGGAGGTCCTGCGGGAGGAGGACGCGGCGCTGATCGAGCAGGAACTCGGCGGATCCGGCGTCGCGGCGGCCATGCCCCAGGTCCGCACCTCGGCCGCGGCGGTGTTCCGCAACAACAGCTACGTGACCAGCGTCCAGGGCGCCGGGACCTCGTTCATGAGGATCCAGGGATGGAGCCTCCGCGTGGGGCGGCCCTTCACCACCGGCGAAGTGCGCCGCGAGGCGAAGGTCTGCCTCCTGGGCACGACCGTCGCGACGAACCTGTTTCCGGGCGTCGCAGATCCCACGGGCCAGACCATCCGCATCGGCCGCCTGCCCTTCGAGGTGATCGGCGTCCTGGAATCCAAGGGCGCCGGGATGATGGGCGACCAGGACGACGTGGTGGTGGCGCCCTACTCCACCGTCATGCGCAAGATCATGGGCCGCGACCGCATCCAGAACATCCTCGTCAGCGCGCGGGAAGGGCAGGCCGCCGCGGCGGAGCGGGAGATCACGGCCCTCTTGCGCCAGCGGCTGCGCCTCGCGGCCGGCGAGGAATCGCCCTTCACCATCCGCAAGCAGGACGACCTGGTGAAGATGATGAACCAGCAGGCGGACGTGATGACGGCGTTCCTCGCCTTCGCCGCCGGCATCTCCCTGATCGTGGGCGGCATCGGGATCTCCAACATCATGCTGGTGAGCGTCACCGACCGCACCCGCGAGATCGGCGTCCGCCGCGCCGTGGGCGCCACGCGCCGGAGCGTGCTCCTGCAGTTCCTGGTGGAGGCCACCCTGGTCGCGGCCCTGGGAGGCGCCGCCGGCGTCGTCCTGGCGGCCGCGGCCAATGCCGTCATGGATCGCTTCTTCGCCATTCCCGCCGTGACCCAGCCCTGGGCCGTGGCCCTGGGGCTGGGATTCAGCTCCGTGATCGGGCTCGCCGCCGGCCTGCTTCCGGCGGTGAAGGCCTCGCGCCTGGACGTGATCGACGCCCTGCGGCACGAGTAGGGTTCATACCGCTTTGCATTCAAAAAATAAGCTCACCACCAAGACGCCAAGAACCGCATCCCCAGTGGATATAGCTTTTCTTGGGATCTTGGTGGTGAGAAAAAAATTGGGGTCTTGATCGCCCATGGGTATCACGCCCAATCCGTGGGGCGTACGCGGAGGGCCGCCAGCCGCCACGCTTCGTCCCGATCGCCCCGGCCCAGCGCCGCCTGAATTCCGCGTTCCAAGCCGTCGGCATCCGCGGGATCGCCCGGCCGGGCGGCCCCGGCGGCGAGGTCGGGCAGGGCGGGGCTGTTGGCGAGCTGGCCGAGGTCGTTGGCGGTGAGGATGCGGCTGCGGCGGAGCGCGTCCGGCAGGGCGTCGTAGCCCAGGGGCCGGCCCGCGGGCTTGGGTACCTGGAACACCGCGGCCCCGCTGGCGCGGGTGTAGAAGGCGCCGCCGTTCCGGCCCACCAGGTCGAGGGCGTCGGGATGGAGGATGCCGTCCCGGAAGCAGTCCTCGCACACGTGGAAGGCCAGGACTTCGCCGAACAGCATCAGGCCCGATCCGGGGCCTTCGCCCAGCTCCACCACCTGCTTCAGCCGGCACTCCATCTGGAACGGGCTTTCCGCCACCAGGGCGGGCTTCACGAACCGGGCGGGCAGCGGCGTCAGCCCGCTCTTGGGGAACTCGTCCACGCCGTCGGGCCACTCGGCGCTGGCCACGTTCATGGGATGGAGCATCGCGTGGCTCACCGCGGCGATCACGAATTCGCCGGTGGCCACGGCGTTCAGGTAGGTGTGCTTCACCGTCCCGTCCCGCGCCCGCCGGTTGGGCGAGAAGGCCACCGTGGGCGGGTTCGATCCGAAGGCGTTGAAGAAGCTGAACGGTGACAGGTTGCGGATCCCCTCCGCCGAGATGGTGCTGGCGAGGGCGATGGGCCGCGGCGCCACGCCGCCGCAGAGGAGGGCGTTGGTCGCCGCCGGATCCAGCTCGGAGGGAAGGATCGTGCGGACGCTCACGGCCGCTTTCCCCCGGCGTCCGTCGCCTTGAGGAAGCGGACGAGGCCCTCGCAGTAGGTGCGCTGATCGTCCCACATCGCCATGTGGCTGCCGTCGGGGCAGTGAAGGTAGGTGCCGCGCTTCACCTGGCCGGCGACCCACTTCATGTGGGCGGGATCCATGGTGTCGTGGGCGGCGCCGATCACGAGGGTGGGCATGGCGAGCTTCGGCAGGTCCGCCTTGCGATCCCAGGCCTCCAGGCGGCCGGAGGCGCCGAATTCGCTGGGCCCCTGCATCAGGACGTAGATCTCCTTGTTGAGGCGCGCGAACCCGCGGTTCACCGCGTCGGGCCACTCCGGAAGCCGGCAGAGGTGCTTCGCGTAGAAGGCGGGGCCCAGCAGTTCCATGTAGCGGGGCGCGTCGTACTGGCCCTTCGCCTCCAGGGCGCGGATCTCCGCCACCACCGCCGGATCCATGCCCTTGGCGAGCACCTCGTTCGCGTAGCGGTTGTAGTCGGGGATGCTCATCATCATGTTCGAGATGACGAGCCCCTTGAGGTTGGCGCCGTACTTCAGGGCGTATTCCACCGCCAGGATTCCGCCCCAGGAGTGGCCCAGCAGGTAGAAGTTGGACCGGTCGAGGCCGAGGGCCTTCCGCACCTGCTCGACTTCCTCCACGAAGCGCCCCGCCGTCCATAGGTCCGCATCCTTCGGCTGATCCGAGAACGCGCTGCCCAGCTGGTCGTAGTAGATGAACTCGATGCCCTCCGGCGGAAGGTAGCCCTCCAGCGCTTCGAAGTATTCGTGCGTCGCGCCCGGCCCGCCGTGGAGAAGCAGGACCTTGATCCGCGGATGATTTCCGAAGCGCTTGGTCCAGACCTTGAACGTCCCCTTCGGCGTCTGGATGGGAATCAGCTTCACGCCGCCTTCCTTCAGGGGCGCGGGATCCGCGAAGTAGGCCCGCAGGGACGGCTGGGGCGGGGCGGCTCCCAGGGCGGCCGCGGAGGCGAGGAGGAAGGCGAGGACGCGCATGGAACCTCCAGGATCAGGAAAGGTCAGTCCCCCATCTCGCCGCTGGGCGAGCCGGCGTAGAGGTCGGGGAGGATGCCGCCCACGAGGTGGGGCGGGACGCCGGTGAGGCGCTCGGGAACGCGGGTGACGGTGTTCACCAGCCGGCCCAGGCCCGCGACCTCCAGGACGACTTCGTCCCCGGCTTTGAGCCACAGGTTGTCGGTGACCTGGGAGCCGTTCAGTTCGAGCAGGCACCCGGTTCCGACGGTCCCGCTGCCGATGACTTCGCCCGGGTGCATCTGGATGCCGTAGCTGGAGCGCTGGAGGATCTGGGCGAAGGTCCACGTCATGCTGTCGACATTCCCGTCGGACAGCCGGTGTCCATTCACGTCGCAGGTCATCCGCGCGTGGAGGATCTCGCCCGCGGCGGTCTTCTCCAGATCCAGTTCATCCTTGGTCACGAGCCACGGGCCGAGGCTCGTGGCGAAGTCCTTTCCCTTGCAGGGGCCGAGGGACAGCTTCATCTCCTCCATCTGAAGCATCCGGGCGCTCCAGTCGTTCATCACCATGTACCCGAAGATGGCTTCGTCCGCCTCCTCCAGGGTGGCGTTCTTCAGCGGGCGGCCCGTGACCACGGCCACCTCCAGCTCGAAGTCCAGGCGCGCGAGGTGCTGATCCTGGACCACGACTTCGCCCGGACCCGTCACGGCCAGGTGGTTGGTGAAGTAGGTGACGGGAAAGAGGTCGAACTCGGGGATCATCTCCAGCCCGCGGTTGCGGCGGGCGGTCGCCACGTGCTGGCGGAAGGCGTAGCCGTCGCGCATGGAGAGGGGCCGCGGAACCGGCGCCAGAAGGCGGATGGAGGCCGCGTCGAGCAGCGCCGTGGCAGGCGGCGCCGCGGCGAGGGCGCGGGCCAGGGGGAGTAGCTTCTCCTGGTCGCGGATGAGGGTGAGCATGTCCACGGCGAGGCGGGGTTCCGCGGCGGCGAAATCGAGGATCCGGCCATCCTCCAGGACGGCCCCGATCCGCTCCGTTCCGGCTTGCAGGAAAGTCACCAGCTTCATCGCGCGCTCCGGGAAAAGCCAAGTCTACCCCCGTGAAAACATCACTCCGGCGTCCTCATTCGGGGCGGGGAAGCGTAGGCTTTGGGACATGCGCCTTCCTTCGCTGCTCGCGTGTCTTCTCGTCCAGGGAGCCGTCATGGCCCAGCCTCCGGCTCCTTCCCGCCTCGCGCCCGTGCGCCTCGGCCGCATGGAGGTGTGGGCGCTGCAGGATGGGCGGATCTCGCTGGAGGCCTCGCTCCTCAAGGACATCGCTCCGGCCGACGCGCGACGGATGCTGGGCGGGAAGGACGCCGCATCGACGCCGGTGAACGCGTTCCTCGTGCGGATGCCGGGGAAGACGATTCTCGTGGATGCGGGCATGGGCTCCGTCCCGGGCGAGGACTCGGGCCATCTGGAGGCGCAGCTCGCCGCGGCGGGCGTGGCTCCCTCGGAGGTCGACCTGATCCTCATCACGCACTTCCACTTCGATCACGTGGGAGGGCTGGTGAAGCCCGACGGGACCCGCGCCTTTCCCAAGGCGACGCTGCTGGTTCCCCGCAGCGAGCACCGGTTCTGGTTCCAGGATCCCTCCCGCCTTCCGGAGCGCCTGCGGGGAAGGACGGCCATTCTCCAGGCCAAGTTCTCGCCGTACGAAACGGCGGGCGCCTTCAAGACTTTCGAGGACGGCGAGGAACTCGCTCCCGGCCTCCGAGCGGTGGTGGCGCATGGGCACACCGGCGGCCACACCGTCTACGCCTTCGCCTCCGAAGGGCGGGAACTCTGGTGCGTGGGTGACCTGATCCACTTCGGCGCGGTGCAGTTCGAGCGGCCGGAGGTGGGCGTTTCCTTCGACGTGGAGGGCGGGGCCGCGGTCCAGATCCGCCGGGAGCTGTTCCGGAGGGCGGCGCAATCCAAGACGGTCCTCGCGGGCGCCCACCTGCCGGCGCTCGTGCGGATCGACGCCAAGGGCGCGGGCTATGCGGCGGTCGATGTAACCCCGACGCGATAAGCCGCTCTCAACCCGCCAGCAGATCGCCGAGGGTGTCCGCGGCTTCGCGGATCCGCTTGGGCGGCGTGTTCAGCGGCGGCATCAGGTAGAGGCAGTCGCCGATGGGGCGGACCAGCAGGCCGCGATCCAGGGCCCGCCGGTGGAGCCGCCACCCGAAGCGGGCCTCGGGAGGATGGGCTTCGCCCGTCGCCGGGTCCACCAATTGGCACGCGCCGATGGTGCCCAGGACCCGCGCCCGGCGAACCGCAGGATGGCCGGCCAGGGCGGTGAAGGCGTCCACCATCGCGCCATGCAGGGCCGCGGCGTTCGCCAGGACGGGCTGGTCGTCGAACAGGGCGAGGCTGGCGCAGGCCACGGCGCAGGCCGCGGGATTGGCCGTGTAGCTGTGGCCGTGGAGGAAGGCCCGGCCCGACGACGGCTCGCCCCAGAAGTGGCCGTAGATCTCCTCCGTCCCCCAAGTGAGCGACAGCGGCAGCGTCCCGCCCGTTAGGCCCTTCGACAGGCAGAGCAGGTCGGGCGCCACGCCGGCTTGTTCGGACGCGAGGAAGGTGCCCGTGCGGCCGAAGCCCGTGGCCACTTCGTCGAGGACCAGGTACACGCCGTGGGCGTCGCACTGGGCGCGGAGTTCCTGAAGCAGTTCCGGCGGCCACATCCGCATTCCGCCGGCGCACTGGAGCAGGGGCTCCGCGATGAAGGCCGCGAGGCGCTCCCCATGGGTGGCGAAGAAGGCGCGGATGGATTGCCGCGCGGCGTCCAGGCGCTCGGGCCAGTGTGTGAGATCCGGCGCCAGGTCCCGCCGCGGATCCTCGGGGACGTCGAGGCGCTCGCAGTTCAGGAGGAGGGGCCGGAAGAGTCCCGTCATGAAGTTCTCCAGCTCGCCCACGCCCACGGCGCCCAGGGTGTCGCCGTGGTAGCCGCCGCGGAGCGCGCCGAAGCGGTCGCGGCCCTTTTCGCCGCGCTGGAGCTGCGCCTGGAAGGCCATCTTCAGCGCGACCTCCACGGCCGTGCTGCCGTTGTCCGAAAAGAACGCGCGGGTGAGGTTCGGCGGCAGCTTGGGGCGGAGCCGCGCCACCAGTTCCAGGGCGGGCTCGTGGGTGAAGCCCGCGAACATCACGTGATCGAGCTTCGCCGCCTGCCGTTCCAGGGCGCTCACCAGCCGCGGATGGCCGTGGCCGTGGAGGCAGGTCCACCAGCTGGAGATCCCGTCCAGCACCCGCTCGCCGTTGGCCAGCAGCAGGTCGCAGCCCTCGCCCCCCACCACCGGCACAGGCGGATCCGCCTCGTGGACCTGCATCTGGGTGAAGGGATGCCAGACGTGGGCGCGGTCCAGGGCCAGGCGATCGGACCAGTCGGAGGGAAGGGGCGTGGGCATGTGCTCAGTTTAGGACGTGGACCGGCACCGGCAGGAAGCCGCACAGGAGGCCGGCGTTCTCTTCCGCAGCCGTCCGCGGCGATCCGTCGGCGCCCGGGTTCAGCAGCACCGCCTCGATCCGCCACCCGCGGAGCATCAGGGCCTCGGCGCTGAGGAGGGTGTGATTCAAGGTGCCGAGGCCGCCCAGGGCCACCAGGACGCAGGGGAGCTTCAGCTCCGTGGCCCAGGCCAGGAAGTGGACGTTCGGGGCGAGGGGCACCATCAGGCCACCCACGCCCTCCAGCAGGACGCGGCCCTCCGCCGGGCGCAGGCACCATGCCGCGGCGGCCTCCAGATCCAGCGTCCGCCCTTCGCGGCGGGCGGCGGCCAGGGGCGAAAGGGGCTCCCGCAGCAGGATGTGGCTTTCGGCGGAAATCCCCGGGCTCCGCACGGCGGTGGCATCGGCGTCGGGATGATCGGGGCGGTCCACGCCGGTCTGGAAGGGTTTCCGGTAGGCGACGGGGCCGGAGGCGGTCCAGGCGCGGGCCACCCGGGTGGCGACGTGGGTCTTCCCGACGCCGGTGCCGGTGCCGAGGACCCACAGGGGGGAGGGGAGGCCGGCGAACATGCTAGGCCGGCGGCCGGACCTGGAGGCCCTGGACACCGGGCTCCTTTTCGAGGAGCGAGATGAATCCGTGGGTGCCCAGGCTGATCGAAAAGCTCGATTGGAACCGGAGCCGGATGTGGAAGGTCTCGGGCTGGCGCTCGAAGTCGAAATCCGACACGGTGACGCCGGAGGCGTGGAGGGAGGCCAACAGCGATTGGATCGACTGCGCGTGCTCGTCCAGGAGGAGCGCCACGTCCCGGCGCATCATCCGGTCGTCCTTCCCCTCCAGGATGCGGAAGACCGTCAGGGCCACCAGGCCCATCAAGGTCACCGCCAGGGCGAGGGGATACATTCCCGCGCCGGCGCACAGCCCGATGGCGGCCACGAGCCACAGGCCCGCGGCGGTGGTGAGCCCCTGCACGTTCAGCCCCGTCTTGAGGATGGTGCCGCCTGCGAGGAACCCGATCCCCGTCACCACCGAGGCGGCGATGCGGGAGGGATCCACGCCGATGCCCGGCGTTCCGGCGTAGTTCTGGAAGAAGGCGAAGTGGGCCGACACCACCATGAACGTGGCCGAGGCCAGGGCCACGATCAGGTGCGTCCGCAGCCCCGCCTGCCTTCCGTGCCGGTCGCGCTCGTAGCCGATGGCCCCGCCGAGGGCGGCCCCCACGGCGACGCGGAGGATCATTTCCAGGTGGGAGATTCCGGGCATGGGCGAACGTCCCCTTCACGCATTCAGGGGAACGAGGATAGCACTGCGTCTGGGAGGGGCCGGCGCGCCCTATTTCCCGAGCTGGCTCAGCTGCTGCCGCGCCTGGGTCGCCTGGTCGCTGGTGGGGGCGAGAACCAGGACCTGGTTCCAGGCCTTGGCGGCGGCGTCGGGCTGGTGGAGATCGTGCGCGTAGACGATTCCCAGGTTGAACAGGCTCTGGACGTGGCTGGGATCGAGTTTGGCGGCCTTCTGGAAGTTGGCGACGGCCTTGTCGAACTGGTTCAGCTGGCGGTACATCACGCCCTGATCCGTGAGGACGTTGGGATCGTCGGGGTTGAGGGCCAGGGCCTTGCCGTAGGCTTCCACCGCCTTCTGGGCCTGGTGGGAGTCGAAATAATCATTGCCCAGGGCTACCCACGCATCGTGATTCTTGGGATCCGCGGCGACCATGGCCTGGAGGCGGGCCATGCGGTCCTGGACTTCGGCGGTGGGCAGGGCGGCGCCGGCCATTCCCCCGCCGGGGGCGCCGGGCATCCCGCCGCCCAGGGAGGGCACCTGCATGACCGGAGCAGCGGCGGCCGGGGCGGTCGCGGGAGCCGATTCGCGGAGCCCGCCGGCCACGTAGCCCACGACGCCTCCGGCGATGAATCCCCCTGCCAGGGCGAGCATGATGTTCCGGTTCAAGCGCCACCTCCTACCGACCGCGGGTTGGGCCTCGGGTCGGGAGTGATTCTCCCACATAGATCATGCTCCCTGGCCGGAGACCGATGAAGGAAGGTGCGAGGCGTCCGACGCGGGAAGAACCCTGGGGGGACGACCGGCTTTCCCGAAAGATTCCTGCCGAGGTTTTCGTGTCAGACCCCCAGGCCCCCTCCACTGGCCGCTTCCGCGCCCTGGTGGTGCTCCTCGCGGGCGCCGCCCTCTCGGTGGCGGGATTCCTCCTGGCCGGCGACGCCTACCGGCGGCAGGTGGAGGCCCAATTCCACACCGCGGCCCAGGACCGGGCGGAGAGCGTGGCCCAGGGATTCCAGCACAGCTTCGAGGACGTGCTCGTCCTGCGCGATCACTTCGAGGCGGGGTGTCCGGTGGACCGGGCCTCCTTCGAGGCCTTCGCGGAACCGCTTCGCGCGCGCCGTCCCTACATCCAGGCCTTGCAGTGGCTGCCGGAAGTGGGCCCCGACAACCGCGCGGCCTTGGAAACGGCGGCCCGCCGCGCCGTGCCGGGCTTCCGCTTCTTCGACCGCGACGCGGCCGGACGGGACGTGCCGGTGCCTCCCGACGCGCGGTTCCACGCGGTGTACTTCGTGAATCCGTACCGGGGGAACGAGGTCAGCCTCGGCTACGCCGCCGAACGGCTGCCCTCCCGCCAGGAGGCCCTGGCGCGGGCCCTCAGCACCGGCGAACTCTCCGCCAGCGGGCGGATCCGGCTGATCCAGGAGACGGGGGAACAGACCGGCATCCTCGCGCTGGCGCCCGTGCGCGACCCCGCGGGCCGGACCGTGGGTCTGGTGCAGGGCGTCTTCCGGACGGGCGACCTGGTCCAGCGCGCGCTGTCCATCCTCGAGCCCCGGGGCGTGGACCTGCAGCTCCTGGACGCCAGCGCGCCGCCGTCCCAGGCATTGCTGTACGCCGCGGCCTCGGCCCTTCCGTCCCGGGGCGGGGCGGGGCCTTCGCGCCTCCGCCTCGCCCGCGATTTCGAACTGGGCGGCCGGCGGTGGTCGGTGGTGGCCGTGCCCTCTCCGGGCTACTACCGCCTGACCGCGGGCTGGCGGGCCTGGGGCGTGCTGGCGGGCGGGCTGGCCTTCAGCCTCGTTCTGGCGAGCTACGTCCGGACGCTGCTCGCCAGCCAGGCCCAGGTCCAGGCCCAGGTAGAGGCCCGCACGCAGGAATTGGAGCGGGAAACGGAGAGCCACCGGCGGGATGCCCGGGCGCTGCGCGAAAGCGACGCCCGCTTCCGGCACCTGGTGGAGGTGATGGGCGACGGGATGTGGGTCCTGGATTCCCATGGGATGACCACCTTCGCCAACCGCCGCATGGCGGAGATGCTGGGCTACCGGCCCGCCGAGATGATCGGCCGCACCCTCGCCGACTTCATGTTCCCGGAGGACGCGGCGTCGGCCTCGCAGCGGGACCTCACCCAGCGGCGGGAGGGGATCGGCGCGCAGCACGACTTCCGGTTCCGCCGGAAGGACGGGTCGGAACTGTGGTCCATCGTCACCGGCAATCCCGTCCTGGACGATGACGGGCGGGTGGTCAGCGTCCTGGGGATGGTCACGGACATCACCGAGCGCCGCCGCGCGGAGCAGGCCCAGCTCCAGAGCCAGAAGCTGGAGAGCCTGGGGGTGCTGGCCGGGGGGATCGCCCACGACTTCAACAACCTGCTCACCGCCATCCTGGGGAACGTCAGCCTGGCCCAGATGACCCTTCCCGCCGCGGCTCCGGCGCAGCAGTACCTGAGCAACCTGGAGAAGACCGTCCATCGCGCCACGGGCCTCACCCGCCAGATGCTGGCCTATTCGGGCAAAGGCCGCTTCGAGGTGGGTCCCCTGGACCTGAATGAGGCGGTGACGGAGATGTCCCACCTCCTCGGCGTGTCCATCTCCAAGAAGGTGAGCCTCCGCTTCCAGCTCCAGGAAGGCCTGCCCGCCTTCATGGCCGAGCCCTCCCAGATCCAGCAGGTAGTCATGAACCTGGTGACGAACGCCTCCGAGGCCATCGGGGACGCGGAGGGCGTGGTGTCCATCCGGACGGAGCTGTTCATCTATTCCGGGGAGGATCTGATCCGCGATTTCCCCGGCCAGAACGTGGCCCCGGGCGCCTTCCTGGCCCTGGAGGTCTCCGATACCGGTCACGGGATGAGCCCCGAAGTCCAGGCCCGGATCTTCGAACCCTTCTTCACGACCAAGTTCACCGGCCGCGGCCTGGGCCTGTCGGCCATGCAGGGCATCGTCCGGGGCCACAAGGGCGGGATCCGGGTCTACAGCGAGATCGGGAAGGGCACCACCTTCAAGCTGATCTTCCCCGCGGGGACCCGGGCGCTGCCCCACCTCCCGGAGGAGGCCGAACCCGAGGCGTGGCGCGGGTCGGGAACGGTGCTGGTGGTGGACGACGAGGAGGGCGTGCGGACCGTGGCCGAAGCGCTCCTCCACTCCATGGGCTTCGACGTGGTCACCGCCCGGGACGGACAAGAGGCGCTGACGCTGTTCCGGTCGGCGGCTCCGCCGTTCTGCGCGGTCCTCATGGACCTGACCATGCCCCACATGAACGGCGTGGAGACCTACCGCGAGCTGCGCCGGATCGATCCCGCCTGCCGGGTGGTGCTCACCAGCGGCTACAACGAACAGGAGGCCGTCCAGAGCTTCCTGGGGAAGGGCCTCGTGGCCTTCGTCCAGAAGCCGTTCCAGCGGACGGACCTGATCCAGGCCATGCGAAAGGCCCTGGGGGTCTGATCACCTCCGGACGCGGGCCAGGGCGGCGAGGAGCGCGTCGACGGAACCTTCCTCCAGATGGGCTCCCACCGTGATCCGCAGCCGCGCCGACCCTTCGGGCACCGTGGGCGGGCGCACCGCCCGGACGTCGAAGCCCTCGGCGTGGAGGGCCTCCGCCAACCGCACCGCCTCCGCGTCCGGCCCGACGAGGAGGGGAACGATGGCCGAGGGGGCATCGTCCTGGCCGAGCCCCCGGCGGAGGCGGGCGGCGAGGGCGAGGGCCTTCTCCCGGCGCCAGGGCTCGGCTTGGGCCAGGCGCACTCCCTCCAGCGCGGCTCCCACGGCGGGCGGGGGGAGGGCCGTCGAGAAGATGAAGCCCCGGGCGGTGTTCACCAGATGATCCCGCAGCAGGCGATCGCAGCCCACGAAGGCCCCGAAGGCGCCCAGGGCTTTGCCGAGGGTGCCCATCACCAGCGGAACGCGACCGGTGACGCCCTGGAGCTGGGAGAGGCCCGCCCCGTCCGCCCCCAGCAGCCCCGTGGCGTGCGCCTCGTCCACCAGCAGCAGGGCGCCGTGGCGCTCGCACAGGTCCACCAGGGCGGGGAGATCCGCGGCGTCGCCGTCCATGCTGAACACTGCGTCGGTGGCCACGAGGGCGAGGCCGTTTTCGCAGGACCGGCCCCACGCGGTCAGCTGGCCTTCCAGATCCGCCAGGTCGCGGTGGCGGTAGATGCCCAGGTGCGCGCCCCCGGCCCGGGCCAGGCGGCAGCCGTCCACCAGCGAGGCATGGTTCAGGGCGTCGGAGAACACCGCGTCGCCGGGTCCCAGCAGGGCCGGAAGCAGGGTGGCGTTGGCCTGGAAGCCCGTGCCGAACAGCAGGCAATCCCCGGTGCCCTTCCAGCGGGCCAGGGCCCCTTCCAGCTCCTCGTGCAGGGGCGTGGTGCCCCGCAGCAGGCGGGCGGCGCCGGTTCCCGTACCGAAGTTGCGGGCGGCCTCGGCGGCGGCCTGGGCCAGACGGGGATCCGTCCGGAGGCCCAGGTAGTCGTTGGAACAGAAATCCGCGCCGGCGGGGGGGCGGATGGCCCGCTCCCGGCCCCGGGCGCGGCGCCCTTCGGCCTGGGCGCGCAGGCGCTGGGACCAGGGCGGGGGCAGCACGGAACCTCCGGGGGCTTCGGGGCAAGGGTTAAGGGGGAATGTTAGGATCGAAAGGGATCCGTTCGGGTCCCCTGTGGAGCGTGGCATGGATTATCAGCAGTCGTGGCAGGGGGCATCGGCCAGAACCCAGTCCCGGGTCGATTTCATCCGAAGCGTCTACCTGTGGCTCATGGGCGGATTCGCCGTGGCCGCCCTGGGCGCGCTCAGCGCTCCCTTTGTCGCGGCGGCCCTGATTCCTGTCGCGGGACGGTTCCTGGGATGGGTGCTGTTCGGGGTCCAGTTCGGGACCCTGATGTTCGCCTCCTCCGTCAGCCGCCGGAAGCCCCTGAACCGGTTGGCCTATGGGTTGTTCACCTTTGTCTCCGGGGTCATCGCGGGCATCATCGCCCTCGTGATCGCGCAGGGCGCGGGTTTCGTGCCCGTGTTCAGCGCCCTGGGCCTCACCGGCGTGGTCTTCCTGACCCTCACCGTCACGGCCTTCGTCTCCAAGCGGGACTTCAGCTTCCTGCGGAACTTCGTGATGGTCGGGATCGCCGTGATGTTCTTCGGCGGCCTGGCCGCGGCGATCTTCCACCTGCAGACCTTCAGCCTGATCATCTCGGGCGTGGCGGTCATCGCCTGCTCCGCCAAGCTGCTGTGGGACACCTCCGCCATGCTGCGCACGGACGACCTCGGCGACCCCGCCGGCTTCGCCCTCGCCCTGTTCGTGAGCCTCTACAACATCTTCATCTCGCTGATGAACCTTCTCGGCGGACGGCGCCGCTAGGCCCCGCCTTTCCAAGGAAACCCATGCTCCGTACCTCGCTGCTCTCCCTTCTCGCCCTCGGCCTCGCCGCCCAGCAGCCCGCGCCCGCGCAGGCTCCCGTTCCCGCCGCCGCGGCGCCCGCGCCGGCTCCCGGGCCGAACCCCGAAGAGGTCATCCTCGCCCGGGTGGGCGGGCAGCCCATCACCGAGGCCGATTTCCGCGCCGCCTTCGGGCTGCTGGGCCAGCAGGAGCAGATGCAGGTGCTCATGATGCAGGGCGGCAAGGAGGAGTTCGTCCGGCGGATGGCCGAGAGCAAGCTCCTGGCGGAGAAGGCGAAGCGCATGGGCCTGGACCAGACGCCCGGCTACCTCCGGTCGCTGGAGCGCACCAAGGACGACCTTTTGGCTCGCGAGTACCTGGCCAAGGAAGGCGAGGGCCTCCAGAAGAAGCTGGCGGTGGCGGAACCGGAAGTGAAGGCCTACTACGAGGGCCACAAGGAGCGGTTCAAGCAGCCCGAGCAGGTCACCGTCCGCCACATCCTGATCTCCGTGAAGCAGGATCCCAACGCGACCACGGGGGCCACCGCCGGACTGACGGACGCGGAAGCCAAGGCGAAGGTCGCCAAGATCCAGGCCGAGTTGAAGAAGGGCGCCAAGTTCGAGGACCTCGCCAAGAAGTACAGCGACGATCCCGGCAGCAAGGAGAACGGCGGCCTCTATGCCGACGCCGATCCCTCCACTTGGGTGAAGGAGTTCGGCACCGCAGCCCGCACGCAGCCCCTCGGTAAGGTGGGCGCCCCCGTGAAGACCCAGTTCGGCTACCACCTCGTCAAGGTGGAGAGCCGGAAGCCCAGCCGCGACGTTCCCTTCGAGGAGGGCAAGGCCGCGGCGGAGCGCATGGCCCAGCAGGAGCGCCAGATGATCGTGTGGACCGAACTGATGGACGGCCTGCGCAAGGAGATCCCCTTCGAGCTCGTGAAGCCCGCGACGCCCGCGGCTGTGGCTGCACCGGCCCCGGTGGCCCCGCAGGGAGGTGGGCAGTGAGCCGTCCGGCGGCGGTCGCCGCCGCGCTGCTGCTGGCCGTTCCGGCGGTCCAGGCGGAGACCAAGCCCGACGTGCGGGACGAGATCCTCGTCATCGTCAACAGCCACATCATCACGCGCCGCACCCTGGCCCAGGCCGTGGAACAGCAGCACGCCGCGCTCTACCGCCAGTTCTCCGGCAAGGAGCTGGACGACAAGCTGGCGGACGCCCGGGAGAAGACGCTCCAGGGCCTCGTGGACGCCTTCCTGCTGGAGGACAAGGGCGCGGAATTGGGCTCGCCGGTTTCCGATGAGTACGTCCAGGCCAGCCTCGATGGGATCAAGAAGGAGAACAACTTCGCCACGGACGCGGATCTGGAGCGGGCGCTCAAGGGCAGCCTGGGGATCGGGCTCCCGGAGTTCAAGAAGCGCCAGAAGCAGCAGGCCACGCAGCAGTTCGTCCTCCAGCGGGAGGTCTTCTCCAAGGTCGCCGTGGAGGACAACGAACTGCGGGCCTACTACGAGGACCACAAGGAGGAGTACCGCCTCGCCAGCCGCTTCCGGATCCGGGAGCTGGTCCTGGCCAAGGGCGCGACGGCGGAGGAGCAGGCCGAGGCCCGGAAGAAGCTGGAGTCCCTCCAGGCCGAGCTGAAGGCCGGCAAGGCCTTCGAGGAACTGGCGCGCCAGAACTCCACCAGCCCCAGCAAGGCCACCGGCGGCGATCTGGGCTGGATGAACAAGGGCTTCCTCCGCCCCAGCATCGAGGACGCCGCGGTGAAGCTGAAGCCCGAGCAGGTGTCGGCCCCCATCGAGACGGACAAGGACATCTACCTGATCCAGCTCATCGCCCTGGAGGACGCGCCCGTGAAGTCCTTCGCCGAGGTGCGGGAGAAGATCCTGGAGAAGCTGCAGGAGCCCAAGGCCCAGAACGCCATCGAGCAGTACCTCTCCAACCTGCGGATGCGGGCCAACGTCCGCTATCTGGTTCCCAAGGACCAGATCCTGAAGGGTTGATCGCCATGAGACTCGACGCCTTCCTCAAGAAGAGCCTGCTGATCAAGCGGCGGGAGCTGGCCAACCAGCTCTGCGACGAGGGGATGGTGCGGGTGAACGGCTCCCCCCGGAAAGCCAGCCACGAGGTGAAGCCCCAGGACGAACTGGAGTTCCCCCTCTACAACCGCGTGCTGAAGGTGCGCGTCCTGGATCTGCCCGAGGGCAACGTGCGCAAGGCCGACCAGTGGTCTTTTTTCGAGGTCCTGGAGGACAAGCGCCTGCCCATCGATCTGGGCCTGGGCGGGGACGATCCCTTCGCACCGCCCCCCAAGGCGCCCCGCAACCAGTAGCCCGCCATTCCCCGGCCCGCCGCCGCTTCCCCGTTGGGCGGAGCGCAGGAGTTCCCATGTCCGACCAGCCGATGCTCCGCAACCTCAAGGAAGGGGACGCCTTCCAGGGCTTCCTGCTGGCCCAGGAGGCCGCCTACAAGATCAGCGCCAAGGGGAGCGAGTACCTCGAACTGAAGCTGTCGGACGCCTCGGGCGACCTGAAGGCGTTCCTGTGGGACGTCCGGGCGGTGGAGGGCGACATGGAGGCTGTGCGAGCCGACGCGTTCCTCCGCGTGAAGGGATCGGCGACCAGCTACAACGGCCGGCTCCAGCTGAAGCTCGACAAGGTGCGGTTCGCGACGGACGCCGAAGTGGGCGACCTGTCCCACTTCTTCCCCGTGAGTGCCCGCCCGGCGGTCGCCATGCTGGCGGAACTGGACGCCCTGGTGGGCTCGATCCAGGATCCCTGGATCCGAAGCCTGCTCACGGCCCTTTTCGTGGAGGACGCGGACCTGCGCGCGGCCTTCGCCCAGGCCCCCGCCGCCAAGGCCATGCACCACGCCTGGCTGGGAGGGCTCCTGGAGCACACCCTGTCCGTGGCCGGAATGGCGGAGCGGGCCTGCGCCCACTACGGGCAGGTGAACCGCGATCTGGTGATGGCGGGCGTCCTGCTGCACGACCTGGGGAAGACCGCCGAACTGAGCTACGCCCGCAGTTTCGGGTATACCGACGCGGGGAACCTCCTCGGCCACATCGCCCTGGAGGCGGAATGGATCAGCCGGGCGGCTGGGTGCATTCCGGACTTTCCCGAGGAGCTGCGCCTCCAGATCCTGCATATCGTCCTCAGCCACCACGGGCGCCTGGAATTCGGGTCGCCCGTGCTGCCGAAGACGCCGGAGGCCCTGCTGGTCCACTACCTGGACGATCTGGACGGCAAGCTGGAGGCCATGTTCCGGGCCCAGGGCGAGGAGGGCGGAGGGGCGTGGAGTCCCTTTAATCGGACCCTGGACCGAATGGTCTACCGCACCCGCTGGCCCAAGGCAGGAAGTGTCCAGAACTGATCGGATTCGCACCTGATTGTCCACTTGTGGTCAAATCTAAAGTCTTTCCGATAAGCGATAGGCAGGTCCGACTGGGCATCATTCGCGAGGAAGTGCTGATAGTCACAGGTCTATCGCCCCATTTCCCCGGTAGAAAATTCCTGGCACGGTCCTGGCTCAGAGGGATCAGATCGATTTTCCCCAGGAGGTCCCCATGAAGCTGTCCCGCAAGGCCAAGCGCTACGACGACTCCGTGCTTCCCGGCGAATTCCAGGGTTTCGAGGTGTTCCACCGGGTGGATGCGGAGTTGGAAGGCACCTTGGAAGGTTTCCTCCGTCGATCCCAGGACGGGGTGCAATTGGGCGAAGTGGTCCTGGAGCGCCACGCTCCCAAAAAGTTGAGTTTCGCCAAGCTGAAGAACAAGGCCGAGGCCCTCTCCGAGCAGGTGAACTACCTGAAGGAGCGGCTGGAGATCGTGGACCACGACCGGCGGGGGATGTACATCCAGCTCCGCAGCCTGCCGCCCTACAAGGACGACACCCAGATCCAGTTCAACGAGATCAGCATCGGGAAGAACAAGATCGTGGTGAAGCGGATCGCCTTCTACCGCAAGGAGGAGGTGAAGCAGCAGGTGCCTCTCCAGTTGTCCGAGCGGGAACTGGAGCGCCTTCTGTTCGATATTCGACAGGCCATTGCCTGACGATTCATCTGCTGACTGAATTCAGCTTCCAATCAAAAGGGCGCCGATCGGCGCCCTTTTGATTGGGGGAAACGGCGGCGCTACAGCATCGCCATCCAGTTGCCGCTTTCCCCGCCGCGGATGGGGCCTTCGGGCAGGTCGCTCTCCTTGAACAGGAAGTGGCTGCTGTTCCAGCTTCCGCAGCTGTCGCAGCGGTCGTCGTAGTCCTGGGTCTTGTGGCCGCACACGGCGCACTCGAACCGCAGCTTGAGGACGCCCAGGTTCCGCAGGAGCTGGCGGTACTCGTTGAGGGCGGCGTCCAGCCGGCCGCGCCGGCTGTGAATCTTGGCCATGAAGAAGAACAGGATCGGGCTGTAGACGACCTGGCTGCGGACCTCCTGGAACACGTCCAGGGCCTCGTCCAGGATCTCCAGGCGGTAGAGCATCTTGCCCAGGAAGAACTTCGCCGTGGTGGCGTGCTTGGAGGTGGCGGCCACCTTGCGCATGACGGCCAGGCCGTCCTCCGGGCGCCCCAGCTGGATGAAGTAGTCCTCCAGCTCCTGGAGGAAGGTGCCTTCCCCGGTCTTGCGGAAGCCTTCGATCCAGATCTCGACGCCCTGCGCCTCCTGGTCCTGGAGGATCATGCAGCGGCCGAGGCTGAGGTAGGCGGGCACGAACTCGGGCTCGTCCTTGATGACCTGCTGGAAGATCTGGGCGGCGTCCTTGAACAGATCCGCCTCCACCTTGGCCATTCCGACCTGGTAGGCGAGCGCGGCGCCCTGGGCCTTCTCTCCCTGCGTGAGTTCGCCGGGGAAGTAGAGCTGCAGCTTCTTGTGGGCCTCCACGGCCTCTTCCCAGCGCTGGGCGTCGAGGTGGAGCGCGCGCAGCCGGCGCCAGGCGCGGAGGGCCTTCTTGGGATGATCCGCCGCGAGCTTCTTCAGGATGGCGAGGGCGGCCTCGGAATTCCGCACGGCCATCAGGGCCTCGGCCAGCTGGTAGCGGGCCTCCACCTGATCCGGCTCGTCCTCGGCGATGGCCTGGTAGAGCTTCGAGGCCTCCTCGGCGTGGCCGATCTTGAGGAGGATCTCCCCCAGCAGCATCCGCGCGGGGAGGTATTCCTTCCGCTGCTCGAGGATGGTCTCCAGGATGTCCCGGGCCTCGCGGGGCTGGCCGTGGGCCACCAGATCGCGGGCGTCCTGGAAGCGCTCGGAAATGCGCTTCACCAGCCGCGTGTCCGCGGAATCGTTGAGGCCACGCACCAGCCGCACCAGCTCCATGATCCCCGTGTAGAGGATGTTGAGCAGGAAGCCCAGCAGGAACGCCAGGAGGATCACGCTCTGGATCTTGATGCGCTCGCCGAAGATGACGACTTCCCGCACCAGCAGGTCGTGGTTGGTCAGGTACAGGTTGCCCAGGACGAACAGGACGAAGGCCAGGAGCACGAAAAAGAACACGTTCACAAGACGCATGACCGACCCCGAAAAGCTAGGCCTAGCATGACACAGTGTGGCTCTCGGCTCGCGCCCGCCGCCTCCATCGCCTTCGGCCTCAGACCTCTCCCAGGATCGGATTGGAGAACCGGACGAGGACGATCACGCCCCTGCGGCCTTGTCCACCCACTCCTTCGCCGCTTTCAGGTCCGCCCACACGGCGCGGCGGACGTCCTGGGTGTACTGGCGCAGCACGTAGGCGGGATGGAAGGTGGGCATCACGGGAATTTCGCGCCCGCCCACGACCACGCGCTTCCACTGGCCGCGGACGCGGGTGATGCCCTCGGTCACGCCCACCAGTTCGCGCAGGGGCGTGGCGCCCAGCGTGACGATCACCGCCGGCTGGATCAGCTCGATCTGCCGCCGCAGGTAGCCGAGGCAGGCGCGGGCTTCGTCCGGGGTCGGCGTGCGGTTGTCGGGGGGGCGGCACTTCACCACGTTCCCAATGTAGACCTCGGTCCGCTTCAGCCCGATGGCCCCGATCATCTTGTCCAGCAGTTCGCCCGCCCGCCCCACGAAGGGCCTTCCCTGCAGGTCCTCGTCCCGGCCGGGGCCCTCGCCCACGAACATCAGCCGAGCGCCGGGATCCCCCTCGCCGAACACGAACTTGATCCGGCAGGGTCCCAGCGGGCAGGCCAGGCAGCCGCGGATGGCCTGCTCCAGCTCCCCGAGGGAAGCCGCGCCCGCGACCACGTCCGGCGGCGGGCAGCCCACGGGGTCCGAGGGTGGAACGTAAGCAGCGGCGCTTCGCGGTGCCGGGGCGACTGGGCGGGAGGGGGCGACGGGCCGCGGCGGAGCCGCCGGCCGTGCCGGCTCCAACCTGGGCTCCGGGGCAGGGGAGGGCGGGAGGGGCTCGCGGACCAATCCCATCACCCCCAGCTCCTCCAGGGTGTCCCGCCAGGCTCGGAGTGGGTGATCCATCCCTTCCAGCCTAGCCCGGAACTTCCCTCCCGCATCGGGCATCCTAGGGCGTTGGAGCTTGCATGGCGCAGTCCCCCCCCGAAACCCCCTTTGGTACCCAGGAGGCCTTCCATCAGGCTTTCGCGGAACTCTATCCGCGGCTGGTGAGCTATGCCCGCCGCTACGGCGCCACCTTCGCGGAGGACATCGCCCAGGAGGCGTTCGTCATCCTCATGCAGCGGGAGGAGCGGGTGGAGCATCCCACCGCCTTCCTGTACGGCACCGTCCGCACCCTGTCCCTCACCGAGCGCCGCCCCATGAAGAACCAGAACCTCAGCCTGGAAGTGGTGATGGAGCCCGGGCTGGCGGGCGGGGCGGACGACCAGGTGCTGAACCAGGAGGTCCGGGAGCGGATGCGGCTGCTGTCCCCGACCTTCCGCGAGGCCCTGTGGCTGTTCGTGGTCGAGGGATTGTCCATCCGCGAGATCGCGGAGATCCTCGGCATTCCGGAAGCTACCGTGAAGACGAGGATCCACCGGGCCAAGGCCCAACTCAAAGATCAGCTCAACCCCTCAGGAGGCGTGCATGTCCTGGTCTGACCCCGCCCGGCGCTTCGAACCCGCCGAGGACGTCCAGCTTCGGGCGGAACTCCGCGACCTGCTCGGCTTGGCCCCCACGGCCCCGACGGCCGCCGCGACTCCCCAGCCTCCGGACGCCGCCCTCACCGCCCTGGCGGAGGATCTCCGCCGGGAAGCCCAGCGCCGCCGCCGGACCGAGCGGAAGCGTCCCTCGTGGGGGCTCCTCGCCGCCGCGGCCCTGCCCATCCTCGCGGCCCTGGCCGGCATGGGGACCTGGGGCTTCCAGCAGAAGCAGCGCGCGGATGGACTGGCCGTCCAGGCCCAGCAGCAGACCCAGGAACTGGCCCGCCTGGCCGCCGCCCACGCCTCCGAAGTGGCCAAGGAGCGCCAGGCCAAGGAAGAGGTTCAGCAGCAGCTTCAGTTGGCGTCGTCCCGCAGGCCCGGCCGGCGGAGCGAGCCCTATCTCGTCATTCCCGTGGAAAAGCCCCTGAAGATCCAGGCGGACGACTACCAGCGGGTCAAGCAGCAGCCGTAGCCTGATCGGCTTCTCCCAAGCCGGACCGGCATGATCCTGGCAAACTCAAGGGCAAGGTGTGCCCATGGCCAGCAATCCCCTGCTCCTCCTCATCCTCCTGTTGTCGGCTCTCGCCACGGTGCTGGCGGGCATGGGTGTCTTCAGCAACAGCCGCCCGCCGGATCCCCGCCTGAACAACCTGCTGAACGAGATCGACGATCTCAAGGGCGTCCTGTCCCAGATCCAGAAGTCGGTCATGCAGACCGAGCGCAAGCTGGAAAAGGAGATCCAGTCCGTCCGGAACGAGAACCGCGAAGTGGTGGAGCGACTCGCCGACGTCCTCGACAAGCGGCTGAAGGAACTGGTGGGATAGCCGGCCCCGCGCCGTCGCCTCGAGGCCGGATCCTCACAGGCGATCAAGACCAAGATTTTCTTTTCACCACCAAGACACGAAGGCACCAAGAAAAGCCCCACCCGTTGCGGAGGCTTTTCTTGGTGCCCTTGGCGTCTTGGTGGTGATCCTTATTCTTTGAATGCAAAGGGGTATGAAGCGTAGCGCAGAACCCCCGGAAACAGCCTCACCCCGCCTGGCTGTGGTTGGCCGGGGTCCAGCCGCGCTCGTTGAGCAGCTTCACGCCCTGGATGCGGGTGAGGCGGAAGGCCATCTCCTCCTGGTGGAGGTGGCAGAAGGCCAGGAGATGGTCCTCCTGGATGGTGCGGGGTGACACCCGCCGCAACTGCGTGCGATGGGCTGCCGGCGGCAGGTAGGTGAGTTCCACCATGAGGGTGTGGCCGGCGGCGTACTCCAGGATGCGCTGCACCTCCTCGGCGAGCTGGTCCTCCCCGCCGAGGTGGAGCATGGGGATCCGCCGCTGGACCTCCTGGTAGAGGGCGGGATCCTCGTCGTGGAGCCGCTGGAGGGCGCAGCGCACCATCTGCTGCACCGGCTCCAGGTGATGGTTCATTCCCTTCTCGTCCACGAAGGCGAGGGCCGCGAGGGCCCACAGGTAGAGCTTCTCGTCGGAATCCACGCTGAGGGCCAGGAAGCGGCCGGGCTTGGGCATGAACCCCGCCTGCTTGAGCAGGGCGTGGGCGTTGCCGTCGCCGCGCACCTCCAGGACCGTCTCGGACAGCGAGGCCAGCTTGAGGGGTCCCAGTTCCGGGCGCAGCTTCAGCTCTTCCGCCAGATGGGCGGTCCGAGCCCGAACCAGGCGCACGCCCTGCTGGACCTCCACCTCGCCCACCCGGCGGGAGAGGTCCTCCAGCAGCTGGATCAGGGGTTGGGGCAGGGTCTGGGTGGAGGCTCCCAGGCGCTGGCCCAGGTCCTCCAGGGGCACGCCGGCGTCGAGGGCGCGGACCAGGGTCGCGTGGCTCACCCGGAAGGTGCCCATGGCATCCAGGGACTCCACATCCGCCAACTGCGCCAGCTGGAGCAGGCGATGGGGATTCTGGAGGAGGGGCGTCAGCAGCTCCAGGGTGGGCTGGAGGATCATCGGCTGATCCAGCTCCAGGGGCTGCCAGTGGGCGGCGGTGGCCTTCAGGTCGCGCAGCAGGTACTCGTGGGCCAGGGCCTCGCCGTGCTCCGTGAGCTGGAGGTGAGCGAAGCCCGCGTCTCCCTGGATGATCCCCATCCGGCTGAGGAACGGCAGGAACACCGTGCGGGTGCGCTCCTCGTCCAGGGGATGGAGGGTCCGGAGGAAGGCCAGGAAAGGCTGGACGGCGAGGGCCTGGCCCCGGCGCTCCAGGAGGTGCTGCATCAGGAAATGGCGATCCTCCGCGGGCGGCATCCCCCAGGCCTTGAGGTCGTGCTCCAGCAGGCTGGCGAAGGCCCGCTCCGCCACCCAGCGGGGAGGATGGCTGGTCACGGCGGGGAGCAGGGTCTCCACCCGGCCTTCCCGGTTCCACAGCAGGCCGAGCCGGTGCAGGAGGGTGAACAGCAGCGTGGCGTCCTGCTCCTCCTGGAGCATGGCGTTGCGGTGCATCAGCTGACCCAGTTCCTTTTTCGCGGGCAGGCCGCCCTTCAGGACCCGCAGCCCCGCCACGCACCGCAGCAGGACGCTGGTGAGGGCCAGCGAGAACCGGAACGGCTCGGGCGGACGGAACTTCACTTCGGCGGGAGCCTGGAAGGTGAGGGCGCCGTCGTCGAAGTCCTCCAGGGCGTCCGCCACGCGATCCGCGACGGCCCAGCCGTCGCCGTCGGGCAGGATCAATCCCAGGTCCCGCAGGACGTCCAGGGCCTTGGGGTCGGGCAGGGATCCGTCGCCGGCCAGGTGCTTGAGCGCCACCAGGGATCCGCTGTCGAGGTCGGCCAGGGTGTCGGACAACCGCTTGTGGTCCTCCAGGTGGAAGACCATGGTCTTGAGCAGCCGCATCCGGCCCTCGGCCTCCTCCTTCCAGCGGATGGGAATGGGCAGGCGCCGGCGCTCGCAGATGATCCTGAGCTGCTCGTCAGGGCAATTCGACAGGAGCTGGTAGTGCGTGAGCGTCATGGGCCCCCGGGTACAGACGATCGTCCAGTGTCCCATGGAATGTCGGAACACTCACGCATAAAAAACGCCCGGCACGCCGGGCGTTCAAAGGGGAAAAGCCGGCCCTATTTGAGGGTCTCCAGCCGCTGAGTCCGGCCCCTCACGCCGTCGCTGAGCACCACGTCCAGGCGCTTGGCCGCCGAGGGAAGCACCTGGCGCCCGCCGGAGAGGATCGCGATGACCTCGCCCGTGTCCGCATCCCGGACCAGGGCGGCGGGATGGACCGCCGCGTCCCAGGTGAGCTGGATCCGGCCTTCCGCCACGCGATGGGCTTCGGGGGCCGCGGCTACCACGCGGGCGCTGGCCGATGTGGAGCGGGCCGTCGCCACCGTCCGTCCCGCCTTCTGGACGGCGAGGGTCGAGAGCGCGTCCAGGGCGGTCGCTTCGAGGGGCAGGGCCATCACGAAGTGCCGGACGTGCTCCTTGGGGCCGCAGCCCAGTTCCATCAGATCGAGGGAAGCGGTGAAGAGGCTGTTCCCCTGGGCGTCCTGCCCTTCGAGGACGTACTCCCCTTGGGTCGAGGCGTTGGAAGGCAGGGCCTGCGTCCGGAAGGAAGGCAGCAGCTCCACTTTGCCATCCTCATGGACGATGCCCCGGACGAGCAGGCATTCCTTCGATTCCGCCTGGCTCTTGGGCAGCGGATCATCCTCGGCGCCCACCACGAGGAAACCCCCGGTTCCAGCGCGGAATTCGAGGATCTTCTTGTAGGTGTAGTCGCTCACCCAGTTGGGTTTGCAGTAGGCCATGATGTCCTTGGTAGTGGCGGGCGACTGAAGCGCGTTGAGAACCGTGTCGTAGCCCCACATCCCGATGAGGGCCCCGCTGTAGGGGTAGTTGGGATCGGGATCGCTGGCGCCGCCGCAGGGGCTGTGGCTGCGGCCCATGTTGTGGCCCGTCTCGTGGGCGAAGACCTCGGGGTAGTTGCCGCCGTCGGCGTAGCCGGTCTTGTCCCACCCGATGGCCGTCCGGTACTTGAAGCCCGTGGAGGAGGTGGGCGGCACCCAGCCCAGCCCCGCCACGCCGGAGGCGTAGTCCACGGCCAGGGCGCCGAAGTAGTAGCGGTCGCTGGCCCCGTCCGCCAGGTGCTTGGCGGTGAGGTCGTTCAGGAGCGTGTCCCAGTTGGTGCCGTCCGAGCTGAGGGTGGAGACGGAACCGGTGAAGGTGGATCCCAAGACCACGTCCACGCTGGCGACGGGATACATCTTGGCCAGCCGCGCGGCCCAGGAATCCTTGGTGGCGGTGGTGATGTTCCCCGTTCCGCTCGAGAGGCTGACGGGGAAGATCGTGGTGCGGAAAATGGGCACCGTCCGGCTGGTGAAGGCCGCGGTGGCCGAATTGTTGGTCTTGTCCGCCTCGGAAATCGCGTTGCTGGGATCCACCACCGCCTGAAGGCTGTAGCCGCTGCCGCTGGGCGTGGTGAGGTCCGTGGCGGGAATGGATAGGTTCCAGCTCGCGGAAAGCGAGGATTCATCGACCGTCAGGGGAGCGCCGACGACGGGCGCGGCAATCGTCTTGGGATAGCCCGCGACGGCCACTCCGCCATTCAGGAGGGTCACCTGCACGGCGGGCGCCGCGGTGTTCGACTGGTTGGCGAGGACGAAGACCCGCACCAGGCCGGCCTTTCCGGCCACGATGGGCACGGCGTTGTCCAGGGTCTGGGTGCTCTGGGTGAACTGGAGCTTCTCGATGTGGAGGTCGAGGGTGGCGCCGGAGGGCGTCACCGTGAACCCGCGGTTGGCGGAGCCGCCCGGCGTGGTGACGACCACATTCCCCGAGGTCGCCCCCGCGGGCACGACGAAGGTGATCCGGGTGGCGGACTGGCTGGTCAGGGCGACGGCCTGGCCATTGAGGGTCACCGTGGTGCCCGAGTAGCCCAGGTAGCTGCCGGTGATGACGACGGTGGTGCCCACGGATCCCTGGGCGGGGTTCATGCCCGTGATGACGGGCGTGCCGAGCGAAACCTGGAAGGTGGCGGCGGAGGTGCCTGTCCCCTGGGCGTTGGTGATGGCGATGGGGGCGCTGCCCGTGGCGGCGGAGGCCGGCAGGACGGCGGACAGGGCCGTTCCGTCCGTCAGGGTGTAGGTGGCGCTGGCGCCGCCGATGGTCACGGCGGTCACTCCGAAGAAGTTCCCGCCGGTGATCTGGACCGTGGCCTCGCCCGCGATTCCGGACGTGGGCGTGAAGCTGCTGATGACGGGCTTCAGGTCACTCGATGTGGGCACGGTGAGGGTGGCCGTCACGTCGTCCACCAGGAAGCTGGTGGCGTTCGAGCCGTCCTCCTGGCTCTTGAAGGACAGCACGACGGTCTGGCCCTTGTAGGGGAGCAGGTTCACCGTGTAGGCCGCGTAGCCGGAGGCATCGAGGTTGGATTTGGTGAGAAGGGTCGCCAGGGTGGTGCCCCCTGAATTCAGGGCGGAGAGGGTGAACGTGTCCTTGGCGGTGGATCCGGTCTCGCTGGTGAGGATCTTGAGGTAGAACGTGGCGGTGGCGGCCGTGGCGGTGGCGGGGATGTAGAGGGCCTGGCTGAGCTGGTCGGACTGGGCCTCGCCGTAGCCTCCCAGCCAGGCGAAGAGGGTGCCGCCATGGGGAACCACGCTGGAGCCGGAGGCTCCCTGGATGATGCCGGTATTCCCCTGCCACACGATGGGCGACGTCTGCTCGAAGCCCGTGTTCATCAGCACCTGGATGCCCGAAGGGGTGGTGGGGACGGTGTAGGCCGTCGCCGCGGCCGCGGTGCCGCCCGGCGTGATCACCGACAGGACGCCCGCGGTGAGGTTGGCGGGAGCCGTGGCCTGGATCTGGGTGTCGCTGACCACCGTGAAGGACGCGGCGTCGACGCCGTTGAACCTCACCTGGGTGGCCCCCACGAAGTGGGTCCCCGTGAGGGTGACCACCGTGCCCGCCGCGAAGGAGGCGGGGGAGAAGGCGTCGAGGGTGGGCGTCTGGGCGGCATCCACGGTGAAGGAAGCCGACGCCGCGGAGCCGTTCGGCGTGGCGATCTGGATGGCGCCGGTGGTGGCGCCGCTGGGTACCACGGCGTTGATCTGGCTGGCGCTGGCCACGGTGAACCCGAACGCCGTCCGCCCGTTGAACGCCACGGAGGTGGTTCCGAGGAAGTTCGTGCCCGTCAGGCTGACCGCGGTGCCGGGGCTTCCATGCAGGGGGCTGAGGGCGCTGATGGAGGGCGCGTTGCTGGGCGTGGGATTGGGCGTGGCGCCGGTGGTGCCGCCGCCACTGCAACCCGCGAGCGCGAGCAGAGCCCCGAACAGGGCCGGGAGCGCGAGGAATCGGATCGGCGCGAAGGACATGGCGGACTCCGAGGGAACCCAGCAAGTGGTCGATGGGGGACGCTTACCTTACACCTGAGGCCTTTTGGAGGGCTCCTGATATTTCCTTTACATGCTTCTCCCGCGGATTCCCTCCGCATTGACCCCCCTCCTTCGGCGCCCTACGCTGAAAGGTTTGAGCCTCCCGTGATCGCCCTCCGCCCCGACAATCCCCTGATCGTGCAGAGCGATCGAACGCTGCTGCTCGAGGTGGCGCATCCCTCGTTCGAGCAGGTGCGGGACGAGCTGGCGCGGTTCGCGGAGCTGGTGAAGAGCCCCGAGCACATCCACACCTACCGCATCACCCCCCTGAGCCTGTGGAACGCGTCCGCCTCGGGCGTGGCCTGCGGGCAGATGATCGAGACGCTGAACACGTGGTCCAAGTACCCCGTGCCCCAGAACCTGCTCCAGGAGATCGAGGACCACGGCACCCGCTACGGCAAGCTGCGCCTGGTGGCCAAGGGGGACCGCCTGGCGCTGGAGATGGACGACCGGGGGCTGTTCTGGGAACTGGAGAACCAGAAGTCGCTCCAGGGCCTTCTGGCCGAGCCCTATCCCGATGAGAAGGGCATCTACCTCCAGACCGGGATGCGGGGCGAAGCCAAGCTCCAGCTCATTCGCCTGGGCCATCCCGTGCAGGACATGGCCGGCTACAAGCCCGGCGATCCGCTTCCCTTCGCCCTGGCGCCCACCCTGAAGCAGAGCGGCCGGCCCTTCGGCCTGCGCCCTTACCAGCAGGCTGCGGTGGACGTCTTCCACGCGGGCGGCGGGCCCGAGGGCGGCGCGGGCGTCCTGGTGCTGCCCTGCGGGGCGGGAAAGACCGTCATCGGCATCGGCTGCATGGGCCGGCTGCAGACCCACACGCTGGTGCTCACCACCAACGGCACCGCCGTGAAGCAGTGGAAGCAGGAGCTGCTGGACAAGACCACGCTCACCGAGGATCAGGTGGGCCTCTACATGGGCGACGTCAAGGAGATCAAGCCCGTCACCATCGCCACCTATCAGATCCTCACTTACCGCAAGAGCAAGTCGGGGCCCTTCGAGCACTTCAAGCTGTTCGAGGCGGCCAACTGGGGCCTCGTGGTCTACGACGAGGTGCACATGCTCCCGGCGCCGGTCTTCCGAGCCGTCGCCGAACTCCAGGCCAAGCGGCGCCTGGGCCTCACGGCCACGCTGGTGCGCGAGGACGGCAAGGAGGAGGACGTCTTCAGCCTCATCGGCCCCAAGCGCGTGGACGTGCCCTGGAAGATGCTGGAGAAGGACGGATTCATCGCCACCGCCCACTGCCTGGAGATCCGCGTGCCCCTGCCCACGGACGAGCGGATGGGCTACGCCGTGGCCGACCAGCGGCAGCGGTTCCGCCTGGCCTCGGAAAACAGCCTCAAGCTGACCGTGGTGGACGAACTCCTCGCCGGGCATCCCAAGGACAACATCCTGATCATCGGCCAGTACCTGGAGCAGCTCCGCATCCTGGGCGAGCGCCTGGGCGCCCCGGTCCTCACGGGCCAGACGCCGGAGAAGGAGCGCGAGGTGCTGTTCCGCCGGTTCCGCGAGGGCGACCTGCGGATCCTGATCGTGAGCAAGGTGGCCAATTTCGCCATCGACCTGCCGGATGCCTCCGTGGCCATCCAGGTGAGCGGGACCTTCGGGTCGCGGCAGGAGGAGGCCCAGCGCCTGGGGCGCATCCTGCGGCCCAAGGGCGAGCGCAACGTGAGCTACTTCTACAGCCTCATCAGCCGCGACACCACCGAGCAGGAATTCGCCCGCAACCGCCAGCTGTTCCTCACGGAGCAGGGCTACCGCTACCTGATCGAGAGCCGCCACTTCGACGACAGCGGCCACCTCAGCGAACCCGCCGTGTGGAAGAAGCTGCTGGAAGAGACCGGGGCCTGATCCGGCCTAGCGCCCCAGCAGGGAATGCGTCAGGGACCAGGTCCCCAGCCACTGGTCCAGGGGCCACACGAGCAGCGCGGCGAGGAAGCCCGCCACCACGTCGTCCATGACCACGCCCCACCCGCCGGGCAGGCGCTGGGCGGCATCCACGGGACCCGGCTTCCAGATGTCGAAGAGCCGGAACAGGAGGAACGGCCCCACCAGCCGCACCGCCCACAATCCCCAGGGCTGGGGCTGGATGGTGACGGTGAAGAGCAGCGGTGTGAGGGCGATCCAGATCCCGGCCCACTCGTCGGCCACGATGAAGGAGGGATCCTTCTGGCCCGTTTCGCGCACGACCAGTTCCGACGCCCATACCGCCGCCAGGGTGAGGGCGGCCGGGGCCAGCGGAACGATCCAGGCCGCCTGGGGGAACTTCCGCGCTCCCGCGACGAGCAGCAGCCACGCGACCAGGCCGGCCAGGCTGCCCCAGGTGCCGGGGGCGGGTCTCAGGTAGCCGCTGCCGAAGCCGGAGGCCAGCCACCAGGCGAGACGGGGAGCGCGGGCGGCGGTCGGCTTCATGAGGCCATGGTACGGCACGCGCGGTCGTCCCTCCGAGGGCTCATACCAACAGGCGATCAAGACCCAAGGTTTTTCTTTTCACCACCAAGACACCAAGGCACCAAGAAAAGCTCTGCCCACTGGGGATGTGGTTCTTGGTGCCCTTCGCGTCTTGGTGGTGATCCTTATTCTTTGAATGCAAAGTGATATCAGACGTGCCTCAGCGCCTCCACGATGCGGAGCTTGGCGGCCTTCAGGCCCGGGATCAGGGCGCTGATCTGGATGGTCGCCTGAAGGCCCAGGGCCACGGCGGCGTAGATGGCGGGGACGAAGTGGATGTGCAGCTCGTACCCGTGGCTGGTGCCGGGCGGGGAGGGCATCTGGATATGCAGCGCATTCAGGCCCGCGCGGAGCAGGAGGGTTGCGGCCAGTCCGAGAAAGCTGCCCCCCAACCCCAGGAAGGCGCCTTCCCACTGGAGCAGGCCCAGCAGGTGCGTAGGCTGAAGGCCTATGGCCCGCAGGACGCCGAACTCCCGCACGCGCTCCATCACGGACATGAGCAAGGTGTTGGCCGTGGCGAGCAGGACGACGAGGAACAGCACCAGTCCCATGAACCCGAAGATGGCGAAGTAGAGCAGCTTCACCTGCCGGTAGAAGGAGGCTAGCTCGAACCACGGCTTCACCGACGCCTCCGGAAGCAGGGCCTGGAGGCGGGTCCGCTCGGCGGCGGCATCCGCGGGCCGCTTGAGGATCACGGACAGCCGCGACCGCGCCGGACCGGCGTCGAGCAGTTGTTCCGCGGTGCCGAGGCCCACGGTCAGGAAGCGCTCGTTCAGTTCCCGCAGGCCCAGGTCCTGGAGGCCCACGACCTCCACGTCCACGGCGTTGAGGGCGCCGTCGCGGGTGGTGGACATCAGCGTCAGGAGGCTCCCCACGGAGGCCCCCATGCTGCGAGCCAGGCCCGTTCCCAGGATCGCCTCCCGGGCGCGGGGATCGGCGGAGAGCCAGCGGGAGCCCGCTCCGCCGGGAGCTTGGGCGCCGTCCTTCAGGGCGTCGAGGGAGGCCATGTGGCGGGGTTCACGCACGGGATCCACGGCGGTGCCCAGGAACGCCACGCTCTTGGGTCCGTTGGAAAGCAGCCCCATGAACTGGATCCGGGGCAGCACCTCGGCGACGGCGGGATCCTCGCGAAGGCGCGCCGCTAGGGCCTCGCCGTCGGGAAGGGCCTTCTCCAGGCTCTGGGCCTCGCCGCCCTCGAGTTCTCCGGGCGGCATCACCTGCAGGTGGCCCAGTCCGCCGCGGATGGCGCTGTCGGCCAGCCCCTGGAAGGTCTGCGCCATGAAGCCCCCGGCGAGGCTCAGCGCCACGAAACCCGCCACGACGACCATGAGGGTGAGCGCCGTCCGCCGCCGCTGGCGCAGCAGGTTCCGGAGGGCGAGGCGGGCGAGGATCATCGGGGCTTTCCTGAGAAGCAACCGCGAAAAGCGCGAAAGGCCCTGCGGGCCCGCGAAAGAAGGACCGGCGTCTCTGATTTCCCGGTTCCGTTCGGACTGGAGCAGCTGGCCGAGAAGACCACCGTCATTCCTTCTTTCGCGCCCATTCGCGCCTTTCGCGGTTCCAGGGCCTTTTTCATGGTTCCTCCACCAGCCGGCCGTCGGCGAGGCGGAAGACGCGGTGGGCGCGGGCGATGACGGCGGGGTCGTGGCTGGCCACGAGGAACGAGGTGCCGCGCTCCGCGGCGAGGTCGGCCATCAGGTCCATGAGGGGGCCGCCGTGGGCGTGGTCCAGGTTGGCGGTGGGCTCGTCGGCCAGCACCAGGAGGGGATTGGGAACGAGGGCCCGGGCGATGGCGGCGCGCTGCTGCTGGCCGCCGCTGAGCTGGCCGGGGCGGTGGTGGCAGCGGTCGGCGAGGCCCACGCGGGCCAGGGCCCCTTCCGCCCGCTCGCGCGCCTCGTCATCGGCGACGCCCTGGAGCTGGAGGGGGAGCATCACGTTCTCCAGCGCGGAGAGAACGGGCACCAGGTTGAATGCCTGGAACACGAAGCCGAGGCGGCGCAGCCGGAGCCGGCAGCGCTCCCGCTCGGAAAGACTGGACATCTCCTGTCCATCCAGCAGGACCGTCCCCTCGTCCGGCGCGTCCAGGAGCCCGGCGATCTGGAGGAGGGTGGTCTTCCCGCTGCCGCTGGGGCCCGCGAGCACCGCCAGGCAGCCCTTGGGCACGCCCAGCGACACGCCGAACACGCCGGCGCGCTCGCCGCCCAGTTCGTAGGCGCGGGTGATGGCGCGGAGTTCGAGCATCGGACCAGTGTAGCGGTCCATGGACGCGGCCTTTCGGGGGAAAGGAATGCGAGAGCAAGACCCCAGGCTCTTTCCACTGCCAAGACGGCAAGGGCGCCAAGAAAAGCAAAAGGAGCTTTTTTTGTCTTCTTTGGCGTCTGGGCGGTGCTCCTTATCTTTGAATGTAAAGCGACATCAGAACTGAATCGCGTAGGCCCGTTCGGGGCTGTGGCGTTTCTCGGAAAGCGTTTTGAAAGCGGAGGAGCGCGGAGCGGCGGAGGAAAGCGGAGGGATTCACTGTTCTTCTCCGCTCTCCTCCCCTCTTCCGTTTTCCTCCGCGTTTCTTTCTTTGAGCGTCCCGAACCCGACCGCGCCTCAGAACTGCATGGCGTAGGCCAGCTTGGCGAAGAGGCCGCGCTCTACCATCCGCTCGGAGGCGAGGAGGGCCGCGGGGTCGCGGCGGCGCTGGCCGGACCAGCCGAGGTAGGCGTTGGTGAAGGCGTTGGGCTGCCAGCCGACGAAGGTCTTCAGGAACTTGTCCACGCCCTCGCCGTGGGCGCCGTCGTAGCGCACGGCGAAGGCCTGGGTCTTCACGTAGAAGAAGGCGGGAAGCTGCCAACTGCCCGTGGCGGTGAGTTCCCGGGCGCGGATGAGGCGCCGGCTGTCCTCCTCCCGGTCCAGGACGGATTGCAGGGCCGACAGGTTGTAGGAGACGCTCCCCACGGTGCCGTAGAAGAAGAGCTGGGCGGAATTCAGCTTGGCCGGATCGCCCGACTCCAGATCCAGCGTCCGGCCTCGGCTGGCGTTCCACCCGAAGCGGGCCTGGGCGTAGCGCCGCCAGTTGCCGCCCACCGTGAGGGCGCGGGAAGCCACGGAGCGGACTCGGTCCTCCCCCCACACGCGGCCCGCGGCGTCCCAGTTGAAGAAGAAGCTCAGGCGGCCCGCGGTCTCCAGCCAAGTGTCGAGGCCGACCACCCGCTCCATGGGATCACCGTTCCACCACGTGAGGCGGCTCCAGCGGAGGGTGGCGTTGGCGGAGGAGAGGCCGCCGGTGTTCCAGTTGTCGCGCCATCCGAAGGCGGCGATGTCCCGGCGGTAGCCCTGGAGGTCGATGAAGCCCGACAGCAGCATCAGATCGGGGCTGGTGGTCTGGCTGACGGCCCAGGCGACCCAGTTGCGGGTGGTCCAGTCCAGTTCCGCGGAGGTGGAGCTGCCGCGCTGGGACCGCACCGTCCCGTCCTCCTGGGGCAGGTGGGAGGTGGTGCCCACGGCGCTTCCGATGAAGTGGAATTGGGAGCCCAGGTACTGGTCGAGGTAGATGCCGCCGCTCCGGCCGCCGAGGTCGTCCCCGGCGCCCACCAGCTGTTTGTCCGTTCCCAGGAAGGACAGGCCCGACCCCCGCGGGTCCAGTTGGAGGCGAAGGGCGGCGGCGGTGTCGCGGGTGGCCAGGCCCTCGGTGCCCGCGGCGCCATTGGCGCCCAGGAGCAGGCCCCCGTCCTGGTCCCGGGCATGGAGCACGGTCCAGGTGGCGAAGGAACCCTGGCCGGAGGCCTTGAGGCCGTACAGCGGGCTCTGGATGGAGCGGCTGAAGAACTGGCGCTGGGCCGACAGCGGCGACAGCAGGTCCATCCCTTCGAGGAAGAAGGGCCGCCGCTCCGGGTAGAGCACCCTGAAGCGGCTGTTGATCTGGAGCGGATCCACATCGGCGTCCGCCGTGGCGAAGTCGGGCCGGTAGGTGCCCTCGAAGGTGAGGGCGGTGGTGGCGTAGCGCACGTCGAGTCCGAGCCGGGCCCGGGACTGGGGCGAGGCGCTCGGATCCTTCTCCAGGGACTGGGTCCGGCTGAAGGTGGCGATGGGCAGGAGCAGGAGGGGCGAGCCCGGCTTGTCCACGGGCGCGCCGGAGACGCGGGCCATCTGGCAGATGTCGCACTGCACGTCCTTGCTCATGGCCGGCCAGGCGATGCCGTAGCGGCGCTCCCGCGGGATGATCCGGAGGAAGCGCATGGCCCAGTCCCCCGGCATCCGGCGGAGGCTGCTATAGGGGATGCGGATCTTGACCACGTAGCCGTCCGCCGTGCGGACGCCGGTGGAATCCCACAGGCAGTCGTAGGAGGCGTTCTCGCCGGTAGTGTCCGTGGCGATCTCGTCGATCTGCCCCCCGAGCGGGGTCACGAAGAACCGGAGGATGCTCTGGCCCTTGCCGGAGGGATCCAGGTCCACGCCCACGAAGTCGAAGTCGCCCTGGTTGGTGTCCCGCATGTGGCGGGCGGCGTGGATCTTCGACGGCTCGGGATCGCCCGCTTCCACCGCGACGTAGAGGGCATCCGGCCCCCAGCCCACGTGGACGGTGGTGGGCCAGCGGTTCCTGCCCTTGTCGTCGGGCATCATCATCCCGAATTCGGTGATCACCCGCGCCTCGCCCCAGGTCGAGAGGTCCGCGTCCCAGGCCATGGAAGGCGCCTGCGCCAGCCGGGGGATCGCCACGTGAGGTGGGTTCGGCTGGGCGGCTAGGGCGGGAAGGCACAAGAGGGCGAGGGCCGGAAGGCGCATGCGAAATCCCCGGATGGGAAGGTTCGCCAGGGCCTACGAGAACCTTCGCAGATCCGTTTAGCCCTGCCGCGCCCGGAATTGCGCCTCGTAGGCCGCGGTGCTCGCCTCCAGCCCGCCCTCCTCGACTTCCCCGATGAGGTCGTAGGCGTGGGCTTTCACGATCCGCACCCGCTGGATGGTGTTGGCCTGGGGGGCGCCGTCCACCAGAAGGACGTTCCCGTCGATGTCGGGGGCCTGGCCCTGGTGGCGCCCCTTCACCAGCAGTTCCGTCTCCTCGTGGGCGCCTTCCACCAGGACGTCGAGGACCTGGCCCACCTTCTCCTGGTTCTTCTCCCGGGCGATCTTCTGCTGCAGCTCCAGGATCCGCCGCTTGCGGGCCTCCTTGGTGCGCTTGGGAATGGGGTCGCCCAGCCCGTAGGCGGAGGTGCCCTCCTCGGGGCTGTAGGTGAAGACGCCCACGTGGTCGAAGCGGGCCTCCTGCACGAAGGCCTTCAGTTCCTCGAACGCGGCCTCGTCCTCGCCGGGGAAGCCCACGATGAAGTTCGAGCGGATGGCCACGCCGGGAACGATCCGGCGCACCTTCTCGATCAGCTTCAGGAAGGAGGCCCGCCCGCCGCCCCGGGCCATGGCCTTGAGGATTCCGGCGTCCGCGTGCTGGAGGGGCATGTCGAGGTACTTGGCGCAGTTGGGCGTCTCGGCCATGGCCCGCAGCAGCCCGTCGGTGAGGCGGTTGGGATAGGCGTAGTGGATCCGCGCCCAGCGCAGCCCTTCCACCTTCCCCAGCGCCCGCACCAGCTTTTCGAGGGCGTCCGGATCCCCGAAATCGCGGCCGTAGTCCGTGGTGTCCTGGCCTACCAGGCTGATCTCCAGGACGCCCTGGGCGACGAGGTTCTCCGCCTCCGCCACCACGCTCTCCACGCTGCGGCTCCGCTGGGCGCCGCGCAGCTGGGGGATCACGCAGAAGGCGCAGGCGTGGTCGCAGCCCTCGCTGATCTTCAGGTAGGCGCTGGCCTTGGGGGTGGTGAGCATCCGCGGGCTCGCCTCGGTGTAGAGGTAGGCGGGATCGGGATCCAGCTCGAAGGCGGCGCCGGCGCCGATCACCTCGGCGATCTGCTCGATGTCGCGGGTGCCCAGGCAGGCGTCGATCTCGGGGATCTCCCCCATCAGCTCGTCCCGGTAGCGCTCCACCAGGCAGCCGGCCACGATCAGCTTCTCGCAGGCGCCCCGCTGCTTCATGGAGGCGGCCTCCAGGATGGCCTCCACGCTCTCCTTCTTGGCGGCGTCGATGAACCCGCAGGTGTTCACCACCAGCACCTGGGCCTCCTCCAGGACCGGCGTGATCCCGTAGCCTTTGAGGCGCAGGTGGCCCAGCATGACTTCCGAGTCCACCAGGTTCTTGGGACACCCCAGGGACATGAAACCGACTTTGGTCAACGCGCCTCCGGCCGCCCTCCGGCGGAACCTCATAGGTTACCCCGGCTCGCCGATAAGATCAGCACCCGCGTGCTGGATCCACCCTTTTCCCGGTTGCGACATGAAATTGACCCTCCAGGTTGACGGCGCCCTGCATCCCGTGACCCTCACGGAGGAGGGCCTCACCATCGGACGGGGGGAGCAGGCCACCATCCGGATTCAGGCCAATGCAGTGAGCCGGGTCCACGCCCGGATCTTTCTCAAGGACGGCCGCCCCCACGTGGCGGACATGAAGTCTCTGAACGGCACGTCCCTCAATGGGACCATCCTGGCGGAACCCCTACCCCTGAATCCCGGCGACAAGGTCCTGCTCGGCGAAGTCCTGGTGATGTGGGTGGGCGAGGAAACTTCCGGCCCCACGCTCCAGGGGCTGAACCAGACCCTGGCGCCCAGGGCCGCCGTATCCAAGATCTCGCTGGAGGACCGCGCCTTCGACGCTTCGGGCTCGATCCTGGTGCCCCACGCCAGCCTGGAGGCCATGCTGGCCCAGGCCAGCGGGCAGCATCCGGCCGGCGAGGCGGTCACCCTCTTCCAGCGCCTGGCCAGCATGGCGGGGACGCTCCTGCGGGCGGCGGGGTTGCCGGAGCTGCTGGAGTCGGTGATGGGCCTGGTGACGGCCCAGATCCCCTGCCAGCGGGGCTTCATCCTCCTGGCCGACGCGGCCGGGGAGCTGGTGCCGGAGCTGGTCTGGGAGGAGCAGCCCGGCCAGCACACGGCGCCCATCAGCCGGACCATCGCCCGCACGGCCATGAAGGACCGGGTGGCCATCCTCACCACCGACGCGCGGATGGACCCCCGCTTCAGCGCCGGGGAGAGCATCAAGATCCACGGGATCTCGTCCGCCCTCTGCGCGCCGCTGATCGTGGAGAACCAGGCCTTCGGGGTGGTCTATCTGGAGACGAGCCTCAGCAAGGGCGGGTTCAAGCGGGAGGACGAGCACCTGCTCAGCGCCATGGCCAACTTCGCGGCCGTCGGCATCCAGCGCGAGCGCGAGGCCAACTTCCGCCGCCGCCTGGAGCGGTACCACAGCCCCGCCGTGGTGGATCAGATCCTCAAGTCCAGCCAGAGCAAGGAGGCGCCGGCCCTCCAGGCCCAGCGCTGCGAGATCAGCGTCCTGTTCGCCGACATCTCGGGCTTCACGCGGATGAGCGAGGGGATGGAGCCCCTGGTCCTGGCGGCCATCCTGAACCGCACCTTCGAGGCGCTGACGGATCAGATCTTCCTTCGCGGGGGGACCCTCGACAAGTACATCGGCGACGCCCTGATGGCCTTCTTCGGGGCCCCGAATCCCGATCCCGACCACGCCCGCCACGCCGTGGAGGCCGCGGCGGCCATGCAGGCCACTCTCCACGCATTGAACGCCGCGCGGCCGGACGGCTACCCCGAACTGCGGATGCGCATCGGGATCAACAGCGGCGAGGCCTTCGCGGGCGACATCGGCTGCGAGAAGCGGATGGACTACACCGTGATGGGCAGCACCGTGAACCTGGCCTCGCGCCTGGAGAGCGGCGTGGCCAAGCCGGGCCAGATCGTCGTCGGCCCCCGCACCGCGGAACTGGTCGGCGTGGGCCAGCTCCGGCCGCTGGAGGGCTTCGCGCTGAAGGGCATCGAGCACGAGGTGCGGCCCTTCGAGGTGCGGTGGGACGACGCGGGCGGGACCAGCTAGGAGCGCTGTCCGGCGGGCCAGGTGCCGAAGGCGAGGATGCACAGGACGATGATCATCCCGATCCCGGGGATGAGGCACAGGAGCGCCATGGCGCCGTTGTAGCCCGCCTTCTGGAAGATCCGCCAGAAGCAGAAGATGGGGAAGACCACCATGGCGAGGGCGGCGACGGCCCACACCATGCACCCCGCCGCGGCCAGACCCGCCAGGGCCGCGTCGTTGGAGTGGCCTTGCAGCAGACCAAGCAGCGGAAGGGGCATCGATCACCTCGGGAAGGAATGGGCTGATTCTAGGCCTATCGCGGGTTGTCGTCCCGGGCGAAATCCTTCCACAGCATCGACGGCTGGATCCCCGAATTCCGCTGGTACTTGCCGGTCTCGTAGCTGTCGTACTCGCCGCTGATGCTGTGGTAGAAGATCTGGCAGATGCCCACCCCGGCGTAGATCCGCACCGGCTGGACGCAGCTGATCTCCAAAGTCCAGTAGCCGCAGAACCCGATGTCGCCGAAGCCCGCGGTGACGTGGACGAACAGCCCGAGCCGGCCCACGCTGCTGCGGCCTTCGAGCATGGGCACCATTCCGTGGGTCTCGGTGTACTCCTGGGTCCGCCCGAGGTAGAGCTTTCCGGGGCGGATCACCAGCCCTTCGGCGGGGATCTTGAGGAACTCGATCCCGTTGGGCTGGGCCATGTCCAGCTCGGCGCCGGTGTAGACGGCGAGATCCTCCGCCAAGCGCAGGTTGTAGCTGTTGGGGTTGAGCTGAGCGTCGGACCAGGGATCGATGCGGATCCGTCCCTGGTCCTTCGCTTCGAGGATCTGGCGGCCGGTGAGGATCACCCTCAGCGATCCACTTTCAGGACTTCCGATTTCGCCAGCAGATCGCTGAGGCTGATCCGCTCGTCGCCCTTGATGAGAAGGACGATCACGTTCAGGAACAGGAAGTTCCCGATCTGGCGCAGGACCGCCGGTCCGAAGCCGATGCGACCGCGGGGTTCGCCCTCCGGCACCACCCGCAGCTTCATGGCCTTCTTCCCGATGCTGGCGCCGTACTTGGAGACGCACCACGGAATGAAGAGCCAGTAATAGGCCGCGTATGCAATGAACTGGAGGGGCCAGAGGATGCAGCCCAGGTAGGGGATGAAGGTGAGGAAGATGCACGCGATATAGATGAGGACGCCGGGCACCACGTCGATGAGGATGGCCAGGAGCCGCGTTCCCAGGTCGCCCCGTTCGCCGGTGGGCACCGCGTCGTCGGGCAGGGAGGGCAGCAGGGAGCCCAGGAAGGACTGTTCGGAAGGTCCCGGCGGAAGGGGCGTCGGCACGGCGGGGGCGACGGGAGGGAAGGGCGGCGCGGGCCGCGGAGCCGGAGGCGCGGCCGGGGGGTCCGCGGGTGGCGGGCCGGTATGGATGGCCGCCAGTTCGTCCGCGGACATCCGGACGGTGCCGCTGGGAACGGGGACCGGATTCGGGACGCTGATCGCCACGGTGGGACTGGCTTCGGGGCGCGGATCCTGGAACGTGAGCTGGATCTGGCCGAGGGTGATGCGGTCCCCGTCCCGCAGGGGCGACGTCTGCACGCGGCTGCCGTTCACCAGCACGCCGTTGCTGCTCTCCAGGTCCTGGATCTCGTAGCCGCCGCCGGCCGCCTTGCGGAGGACGCAGTGGTGGCGGCTGATGCTGGGATCGGGGAGGCGCAGCGTGTTGTCCAGCTCGCGCCCCATGTGGACTTCCTCATCCACGATCTCGAACGTTCGGACCCCTGCGCTTTCGTGCACCAGCAGCTTGGCCATGGAAATCCTCGGATAAGGGTGGGATGGCCGGAAGTGTAGCGCATCTGCGGAAAGGGAGGGGCCGGAAGCGGAATCCCGGTTCTTTCTTGACGGCCCTCCGCTGACCCGCCAATCTTCCCCGAAGATCAAGAAGGTGAAGGTATGGTGCTTTTCAACGCGGCCACCAAGGAGCTGACGGCCAAGATCGTCTACTACGGTCCCGGCCTGTGCGGAAAGACCACCAACCTCCAGCACGTCTACGACACCCTACCGGGCGAAGGCCGGGGCAAGATGCTCTCCCTGGCCACCCAGACGGACCGCACCCTCTTCTTCGATTTCCTGCCCATCGAACTGGGCACCATCCGCGGAATGAAGACCCGGATCCAGCTCTACACGGTGCCCGGCCAGGTCTTCTACGACGCCACCCGGAAGCTGGTGCTGCGCGGCGCCGACGCCGTGGTGTTCGTGGCGGATTCCCAGGCTCCGGCCCTGGAGAGCAACAAGGAGAGCTTCCAGAACCTGATCGCCAATCTTCGCGAGCAGGGGACCGAGCTGGCGAAGATCCCCCACGTCATCCAGTGGAACAAGCGGGACACGCCCAACGCTCTGCCCGTGGAGACCCTGGATCGGGAGATCAACCTCTTCGGCGCGCCCACCTTCGAGGCCTGCGCCATGCGGGGCGAGGGCGTCAAGGAGACCCTCACCGGCGTGGCCAAGCTGGTCCTGAAGAGCCTGGCGGAGAAATACGGCGGAGGCGTGGTGGAGGAGCCGCCGGCCCTCCTCCTCGGCGGCGCTCCGCCGGCGCCCCCGCGGGCCGCGGAACCCAGCCGGCCCCTGGAAGTGGAGGAACTTTCCGCCAGCGAGCTGCTGGAGGAGATCGAGGAGATCCCCGCGGAAACGAGCGCGGCAACGCCCGCTCCCGTGCACATGCCCCACAGCAGCGTGGTGGAGATCCCCGTCGTGCTCGACCGCAGCCTGTTCAGCGGCGAGGCCCCCGTCGAGATCAAGCTGAAGCTCTACATCAAGTAGCGGGGAGCGCCAGCCGAGCCTTTTGGTCCCTGCGGGGACGCCGTCCGCGCGCTTGGGGCACACTGGAGGTTTGATCCGAGGCTCCTCCATGTCCCCCCAAGTCGTCACCCGCTTCGCTCCCTCGCCGACCGGCATGCTCCACATCGGAGGCGTGCGCACGGCCCTGTTCTGCTGGCTGTTCGCCCGGAAGCACGGCGGTCGCTTCATCCTGCGCATCGAGGACACGGACCTGTCCCGCAGCACCGATGACAACATTCGCATCATCGAGGAAGGCATGGCCTGGTGCGGCCTGGATTGGGACGAGGGCCCGGTGGCCGGCGATCCCGAGCGCTGGGTGGGCCCCCACGGCCCCTACCGCCAGATGCAGCGGATGGACCTCTACCGGGCGAAGATCCAGGACCTGCTGGACCGGGGCCTGGCCTACCGCTGCCGCTGCTCCAGGGAAGCCCTGGACGAGCGGCGGAAGGCCGTGGAGGCGGCCGGCAAGGTGTTCCAGTACAACCGCGGAATGGATGCCGGAAAGGGCTGCGCCTCGGCGAACCACGACGCGAGCGAGCCCTCGGCCATCCGGTTCAAGATGCCCCCGGAAGGCGAGATCGTCGTGCCCGACCTCATCAAGGGCGAGACCCGCTTCCCGGCGGACAGCCTGGACGACTGGATCATCGCCCGCACCGGCGCCGCGCCCGGCGAGATCGGCGTGCCCACCTACAATTTCTGCGTGGTGGTGGACGACACCCACATGCAGGTGAGCCACGTCATCCGCGGCGACGACCACCTGAACAACACGCCCAAGCAGATCCCGTTGTTCGCGGCCCTGGGCTACGCGCTGCCGGCCTTCGCCCACGTGCCCATGATCCTCGGCGCGGACGGGGCCAAGCTCAGCAAGCGCCACGGCGCCACCAGCATTACGGAGTACCAGGCCATGGGCCTTTTGCCCTCCGCCGTCCGCCTCGCCCTGGCGCGGCTCTCCTGGACGCCCAAGATCGACGGCCGCGCCGTGGAGAGCGCCGAGGAGGAGCTGCTGACGGACGAGCAGATGATCCAGCTGTTCGACCTGGCGGACTGCCAGAAGAGCGCCGCCCGGTTCGACATGGACAAGCTCCAGTGGATGAACCAGAAGCTGATCCAGCGGGCCTCCTGGCAGGAGCTGGAGCCCCACCTCCGCCCCTTCATGCCCGCCGGGTGGGCCGCGAAGCCCGACGCCTGGAAGGCCCAGGCCATCCAGGCCACGCAGAAGGGAAAGTCGCTCACCGACATGGCCGAGGCTCTGCGCTTCGCCTTCGAGCGGCCCGCCGCCTTCGACGACAAGGCCGTGGAGAAGTTCGTGACGCCCGCCGTGAAGCCCGCCCTGGCCGAGGTTCGTGACCTGGCCGACTACAGCCCCGAGGGGCTGGAGGCCGGGTTCAACGCCATCCTCGCCCGGCACGGCCTCAAGACCAAGGACTTGGCCCAGGCCCTCCGCGTCGCCCTCTGCGGGAAGCCGGTCAGCCCCGGGATCTTCGACACCCTGATGCTGGTGGGCCGGGAGGAAGTCGCCGTCCGCCTGGCGCGGTGGATCTGATGGATCTCCAGGAATTCACCCACCTGACCCTCGCCGTCCTGGAGGACCAGGGCGCCGCGGCCTACGCCCCCACGATCATCGCGGGGGAGACGGTCCAGGTGATCCAGGGCATTCCCGACGGAATGGACCACCGCCAGGCGCTTCAGGAGACGGTGGTGCGCCTCGGCCTCGAACAGTCCGACTTCTTCTTCGGGGTCCGCTCCGGGCCGAGCGAGATCACCACGGGCTTCCACACCCCCGCCGGCATCCAGTTCCAGCGGATCTCCGCCATGCGGCAGGGGTTCGTGGTGTCGGAGCTGCACGACTGCCCCTGGTGGACCCTGGGGCAGGGACGGGATCAGTAGGACCCGCCTCTTCCCCGGCGGTTTTCGAGGAGCTCCCATGCCCACCCCTCCCGCCCTCGCCGTGCTCGGGTTCGGCACCATGGGCCAGGCCATCGCCGCCGGCTTGGTGGAAGCCTCCGGCTATCCGGCGGAGCGGATCCGCGCGGCTACCCGCCATCCCGTGGCGGGCCGCGCCCGGGCCGAAGCGCTGGGGCTGGACCTCTCCGCCGATGTGGCCGCCGCGGCCCGGGCTTCCGAGGTGGTCCTCCTCTGCGTCAAGCCGAAGGAGCTGAAGGGCCTGCTGGCGGCCCTCTCCGAGGCCGGCGCCCTGGATCATCGGCCGCTGGTGGTCTCCATCGCGGCGGGGGCCACCCTCGGGATGCTCACCAGCTACGTTCCCGACGGCACGCCGCTGGTGCGGGCCATGCCCAACACCCCCTGCGCCATCCGCCGGGGGATGACCGTTCTGGCGCCCGGACCGGGCGTGGCGGATGTCCAGCTCGCCCAGGCCCGGGCCCTGTTCGAGCCTCTGGGCCGGGTTATGGACCTCGACGAGAAGCACATGGACGCCGTGACGGGGCTCAGCGCCAGCGGGCCGGCCTTTCAGTTCGTCATCCTGGAGGCCCTGGCCGAAGGGGGCGTCCAGTGCGGCCTGCCCCGCGCCGTCGCCGTGGAACTGGCCGCCCAGATGACCCTCGGCGCTGCGGCCATGGTGCTGGAGACGGGCCGCCACCCCGCCGCCCTCAAGGACGAGGTCACCACCCCCGCGGGCTGCACCATCGCCGGGCTGCTGGCGTTGGAGGACGGTCGCATCCGCTCGGTCGTCGCCCGAGGCATCGAGCGCGCCACCCAGGTGGCCGCGGGACTGGGCTGAGCGGGAAAAACAGGGAACCGCGAAAAACGCGAAAGCCCTTCGGGCACGCGAAATGGGACGCTGGGCGACCCAATCCGCGGGGGAGCTTTCATGCTTTTCGCGGTTCCAAAAGCCTTTTCAGGTACGCCTTGGTATCTTTGGGGTTTGCATCCTGTGAGCCCCGATGTCCACTGAATCGCCCATTCATGAACCCAAGAGCCTCCACTTCATCGAGGAGATCGTCGAGGCGGACCGCGCCTCCGGCAAGCACGGGGGACGGGTGCTCACGCGGTTCCCGCCGGAGCCGAACGGCTACCTGCACATCGGCCACGCCAAGAGCATCTGCCTGAACTTCGGGCTGGCGAAGGCCTACGAGGGCGCCACGAACCTGCGCTTCGACGACACCAATCCGGTCAAGGAGGACGTGGAATACGTGGATTCCATCCGCGAGGATGTCCGCTGGCTGGGCTTCGAGTGGAAGGGCGAGCACTACGCCTCGGACTACTTCCCCTTCATGTACGACTATGCGGAATACCTCATCGAGCAGGGGAAGGCCTACGTCTGCGACCTGTCCGAAGCGGAGATCCGGGAATACCGGGGCAACTTCCACACGCCGGGGAAGCCCAGCCCGTACCGCGACCGCAGTCCCGAGGAGAACCTGGACCTCTTCCGCCGGATGAGGGCGGGCGAGTTCCCGGACGGCTCGAAGGTTCTGCGCGCCAGGATCGACATGCAGAGCGGCAACATGAACCTCCGGGATCCGCTCATGTATCGCATCCGCCGCGCCCATCACCACCGGACCGGCGACGCGTGGTGCATCTACCCGATGTACGACTACGCCCACGGCGTATCCGACGCCATCGAGACCATCACGCACTCCATCTGCACCCTGGAGTTCGAGGATCATCGCCCGCTCTACGACTGGTTCCTGGCGCAGGACGCCGAAGGGAAGTTCTTTCAGCGGCCCCATCCCCGCCAGATCGAGTTCGCCCGGCTGAACCTCACCTACACGGTGATGAGCAAGCGCCGGCTGCTTCAGCTGGTGCAGGACGGCGTCGTGCGGGGTTGGGACGATCCGCGGATGCCGACCATCTGCGGCCTGCGGCGGCGCGGCTACACCCCCGAGGCGGTCCGGACCTTCGCCGAAAAGGTGGGCGTGGCCAAGCGGGACATGGTGGCGGACGCGGGCCTTCTCGAGTTCTGCATCCGCGAGGACCTGGAGAAGCGGGCGCCGCGGCGCATGGCCGTCCTCCGCCCCCTGAAGGTCGTGATCACCAACATGGCGGAGGTCGAGGCCTTCGAGGTGGACGTGCCCAACCATCCCGACGATCCCGGCCAGGGCACGCGGAAGCTGGCCTTCACCCGGGAACTGTTCATCGACCAGGACGATTTCCGCGAGGAGGCCCCGAAGAAGTGGTTCCGCCTGGCGCCCGGCGCCGAAGTCCGCCTCCGGGGCGCGGCCCTCATCACCTGCAAGGACGTGGTGAAGGACGCCGCGGGGAATGTGGTGGAGCTGCGCTGCGAGTGGGATCCCGCGAGCCGGGGCGGGAACGCGCCCGACGGCCGGAAGGTGAAGGGCACCCTCCACTGGGTGAGCGCCACCCACGCCGTGAAGGCCGAGGTGCGGCTGTACGAGCCCCTGTTCACGCAGGCGGATCCCATGGACGTGCCCGAAGGCCAGGATTGGAAGAACCTGCTGAATCCCGGCAGCCTGGAGATCCTGGCCGACGCGCGCCTGGAGCCCAGCCTGGACGGAGCCGAACCGGGCGAGCGGTTCCAGTTCGAGCGGACGGGCTACTTCGCGGTGGATCCCGACAGGCGCCCCGGACAGCCGGTGTTCAATCGGACGGTGGGGTTGAAGGACTCGTGGTCGAAGATTGAGGCCAAGCAGTGAGGTGATTCCGTCCTCGCCGGAGGACTTCGGATGGGAGCGAAGGGGGGAGGCCCGCTCAGGGTGGTTCCCTTCTCTCTGAGTGATTCCCTCCTCGCCGGGGGCCGGCTTCGCAGAGCCCCCCGGGCTCTGCTGCGCCACCCGGCGGTCGGGAGGTCCAGGATCGAAACCAAGCGGGGAGGCGCTTTCTCCGCGGCGGATGACTTTGGATTGGAGCGAAGGGCCGAGGCCCTCTCCGGGGGGCTTCCGATGAGGCTGTGACCCAGGTCGCATCGGGGCGGAGGGGTTCTTTCCCTCCATGTCCGGAAGGGGATGCCTCTGATAGGCTCGATGGGTCGGGCCTCCCCGCGGGTGGCCTTGCCGGGAAGCCGCCCATGGACAAGCTCGCGAGCCTGCTTCACACCACGCCTTCCATCGCCTGGATGGTGGCGAAACTCGTCATTGTCTTCGGCGGCGTGTTTGCCCTGGCGGCCATCTGGACGTGGGTGGAACGCCGCGGGTCGGCGATGATCCAGGACCGCATCGGGCCCAACCGCACGGCGCTCTTCGGGAAGATCCGGATCATCGGCCTCGCCCAGCCCCTGGCGGACGGGATCAAGTTCTTCTTCAAGGAGGACCTCGTCCCCCACGACGCCACGAAGCGCCTGTTCTGGCTGGCTCCCTTCCTGGCCCTCGTGCCCGCCCTGATGGGCTTCGCGGTGATCCCCTTCGGGCGCAGCTTCGTCAGCGGCGGCCAGACCTACCACCTGGCCCTGCTCGATCCGGGCAACGGGATGGGGATGCTGTATCCCCTGGCCATCGGCGGCATGGCGGTTTACGGCGTCCTGGTGGCGGCCTGGTCCAGCAACAACAAGTGGTCGATCCTGGGCGGGATGCGCTCCTCGGCCACCATGGTGAGCTACGAGATCGGGATGAGCCTCGCGGTGGTCGCGGTCTTCATGCGGGCCGGCGGCTACGATCCCTCCGAGGTGATCGGTGCCCAGAGCCACCTCCCCTGGGCGTGGAATATCGTGCGGCAGCCCCTGGGCTTCCTGGTGTTCTTCACCTGCATGTTCGCCGAGACGAACCGCCTCCCCTTCGATTTTGCCGAGGGCGAGAGCGAGATCGTGGCGGGCTTCAACACCGAATACGGGAGCATGAAGTTCAGCCTGCTGGCGCTTTCCGAGTACTGCCACCTGATGACGGCCTCGGCCCTCATCGCGACGCTCTACTTCGGCGGGTGGCAGGTGCCCTTCGTGAAGGACCCCACGGTGATGCTGTCCGTGGCCAGCTTCGTCCTGAAGCTCCTGTTCTTCGCGTGGGTCTTCGTGTGGATCCGGTGGACCCTTCCCCGGTTCCGCTACGACCAGCTCATGCATCTGGGATGGAAGGTGATGCTGCCGCTGTCCATGGCCAACCTGGTCTTCCACGCCTGGCGCATGAGCCAGGGCCACTGAGGAGGAGGCGATGGGCGTCGTCGTCAAGAAAGTCGAGCTGAGCTGGCTGGACCGCACCTACGTCTGGCCGGTGATGAAGGGCATGGGTATCACCTTCGGCCACTTCATCCGCCAGGTCCTCACGCCCACCTCGAAGCGGTACACGATCCAGTACCCCGAGATGAAGAAGGAGATGCCCAGCGGCTACCGCGGCCTCCACGAGCTGAAGCGGTTCGAGGACGGCGCCATCAAGTGCGTGGCCTGCTTCATGTGCCAAGAGGCGTGCCCGGCGCGGTGCATCAGCATCGAGGCCGAGGAGTTCAGCGACCTGAACGCCACCCAGGGCTTCGAGGAGAAGCGGCCCGCCAAGTTCAGCATCGACATGCTGCGATGCATCTACTGCGGCATGTGCGAAGAGGCCTGCCCCAAGGATGCGATCTGGCTCCGCAACGACTACGAGCTGGCCTCCTATGACCGGCTGTCGATGCTGTACGGCAAGTGGGACCTGATGAACACCTACGCCGAGGCCGACGGCAAGGCCGAGATCGCCGAGGATCCCACCCCCTCCGTGCCGCGCCGCACGATCGCCTGGTAGGAGAGGCCATGTTCATCACCTTTGCCCTCATCACGCTCCTGGGCGCCCTGGGGATGCTGGCCCAGAAGAACGTCGTCGTGGCCGGCCTGTGCATGGTGGCCACCTTCTTCGGCGTCGCCGGGCTGTTCGTCCTGCTCGCCAATCCCGTGGCCGCGGCGCTCCAGATGATCGTCTACAGCGGCGCCATCATGGTCCTGGTGCTGTTCGTGATCATGATGCTGAACAGCCACGAGGAGGAGAAGGCCCAGAGCTCCCGGCCCGTCCAGCGCTGGCTGTCCGTGGCGCTGGTGGCCGCTCTGGCCTTCGGCTCGGTGAAGCTGGTCCTGGCCTCCCAGGGGCTGAAGGACCTGGCCGCCCGGGGCGCGGATCTGCCCCAGGCCATGAACCTGCATCGCGTGGGCACGGCCCTGTTCGCCGACCACCTCCTGGGCTTCGAAGTGGCGGGCCTCCTGCTGCTGGCGGCCATGGTCGGGGCCGTGGCGCTGACGAAACGGAACCTGTGAGGAGCCAGCGATGACCGGCATGGACGCGATTCTCTGCGGCGGGCTCCAGGGCTACCTGATGGTGGCGCTCCTCCTGTTCGCCATCGGCCTGGCTACGGTGCTGCTGCGCCGGACCCTGCTGATGCAGTTCATGGGCGTGGAGTTGATGCTCAACGCCGCCAACGTGGCCCTTCTCGCCTTCGCCCGGTTCCGCGGTGGCGACGCCCAGGCCACGGTCTTCTACCTCTTCATCATCGCCGTGGCCGCCTGCGAGGCCGCCGTCGGCCTGGCGCTGGTCATCGGCCTCTACCGCCACCGGGACACCACCGACTCGGACCGGGCCGCCAGCCTGAAGCAGTGAGGATGCGATGAACAAGTACTACTGGCTCATTCCGATCCTCCCCCTGCTGGGCTCCGCCTTCAACGGCCTGCTGGGCAAGCGCGCCGGCAAGGGCGCCGTCACCGCCGTGGGCCTGGGCGTCGTGTTCGCGTCGCTGCTCCTGGCCGTGTCCGCCTTCCTGGCGATGAAGGGGACGCCGGACCACCGGCTGGCCCTGCACTACGGCGAGTGGATGGCCACCGGGTCCCTCAGCGTCCCCTTCGGGCTGGTGATCGATCCCCTCAGCGGCACGATGATGCTGGTCATCACCGGCATCGGGCTGCTCATCCACCTCTATTCGGTGGGCTACATGCACGGGGAGGAGGGCTTCGCGCGGTTCTTCAGCTACCTGAACCTGTTCGTCTTCTTCATGCTCACGCTGGTGCTGGGATCCAGCCTCGTCCTGATGTTCGTGGGCTGGGAGGGCGTGGGCCTCTGCTCCTACCTGCTCATCGGCTTCTATTTCGAGACGGACTTCGCGCCCCAGGCGGGCCTCAAGGCCTTCCTCACCAACCGCGTGGGCGACCTGGGCGTGGCCATCGGGATGATGGTGCTCTTCGCCGCCTTCGGCACCCTGACGGTCTCCGAGATCCTCACCCAGGCGGGCCACGTGGCTCCCGAAGTGGGCTTCGGCGTCCTCACCTTCGCGACGCTGATGCTGTTCGTGGGCGCTACGGGCAAGAGCGCCCAGCTGCCCCTCTACCTGTGGCTGCCGGACGCCATGGCGGGCCCGACGCCGGTCAGCGCCCTCATCCACGCGGCGACCATGGTGACCAGCGGCATCTACATGATCTGCCGCCTGGCGCCGGTCTTCACCCTCGCGCCCATCACCATGGACGTGGTGGCGTGGGTGGGCGCGGCCACGGCGCTGTTCGCGGCCACCATCGGCCTGTTCCAGCGCGACATCAAGAAGGTCCTCGCATACTCCACGGTCTCCCAGCTGGGCTACATGTTCCTGGGCCTCGGCGCGGCGGGCTTTGCCGCGGGCTTCTTCCACGTGTTCACCCACGCCTGGTTCAAGGCCCTGCTCTTCCTCGGCGCGGGCAGCGTGATCCACGCCATGCACCACGAGCAGGACCTGTTCAAGATGGGCGGGCTGCGGAACAAGACCCGGATCACCTTCCTCACCATGGTGGCGGGCACGGTCGCCATCATGGGCTTCCCGGGGACGTCGGGCTTCTTCAGCAAGGACGAGATCCTCTACCTGGCCTTCCTGAAATCGCCGGCCCTGTGGGTGATCGGCGTGATCGGCGCCTGCTGCACCAGCTTCTACATGTGGCGCCTGATGGCCCTCACGTTCTGGGGCGAGCCGCGGGACCACCACGCCTACGACCACGCGCACGAGAGCCCCCTGACCATGACGCTGCCCCTGATGGTGCTGGCGGCGGGATCGCTGCTGTGGGGCTTCTGGGGCGTGCCCGAGGCCTTCGGCGGCCACTTCCGGATCGGCGAGTGGCTGAGCCCGGCCCTCACCTACGGCCAGACCCACGCGCCCCACGGTCACCACGAGGGACCGGCGGTCCTGCTCGCGGTCATCTCCACGGGCCTGGGCCTGTTCTTCGGCTTCCTCGGATGGTCGAAGTACAAGAACGGCCCGGCCTGGGAGCTGGCCTTCGCGGCGAAATTCCCCGTTCTCCACCGCGTGCTGCTGAATAAGTACTACGTGGACGAGGGCGTGGAGCTCTACCTGCTGCGGCCCGTCCGCTGGCTGGGCAACCTGCTGTGGAAGCTGTTCGACGTGATCCTCATCGACGGCGTGGGCGTGAACCTGCCGGGCGCGCTGGCCCGGGTGTTCGGGGACTTCACCGCCCTCTTCCAGACCGGCCGGGTGCGCAACTACGCGCTCAGCATGGCGCTGGGGGCCGCGGTCCTCCTCTATGTCTTCCTGAAGTAGGTGGGGCGATGACCTGGCTGAACTCCCATCCCCTCACCTTCCTGACCTTCGCGCCGGCGATCCTCGGCCTGCTCCTGCTGCTCCTGCCGCACGGCATGGGCAAGCTCACCCGCATGCTGGCCTTCCTGGGCGCCTTGGCAGTGTTCGTCCTCGGCCTCGCCTGGCTCCTGGGCCGCCCCGCGGGGATGGTCCTCGTCGAGCGCGCGCCCTGGTTCACGCTGGTGGGCCTGCCGGTGGACTACTCCCTGGCGGTGGACGGCCTCAACCTGTGGCTGGTGGTGCTCACGACCTTCCTGGTGCCCCTCACCATGCTGGGCACCTGGAACAGCCTCAAGGAGCGCATCGGCACCTTCGCGGCGCTGTTCCTCATGCTGGAGACCGGGATGCTGGGCGCCCTGATGGCCCAGGACCTGTTCTTCTTCTACCTGTTCTGGGAAGCGATGCTGATCCCGATGTATTTCATGATCGGGGTCTGGGGCGGCGACGAGCGCCGCTACGCCGCCAACAAGTTCTTCCTCTACACCCTGGCGGGATCGCTGCTGTGGCTGGTGGCGCTGCTCTACCTGGCGGGGAAGGCCGGCGGATTCACCCCCGCGCTGATGGCCCAGGCCGCCTCCACGCTGCCCTTCAGCGTCCAGTGCTGGCTGTTCATCGCCTTCGCCGTGGCCTTCGCCATCAAGGTACCGCTGTTCCCGCTGCACACCTGGTTGCCGGACGCCCATGTCCAGGCGCCCACGGCCGGTTCCGTCATCCTGGCCGGCGTCCTGCTGAAGCTGGGCGGCTACGGGTTCGTGCGCTTCGCCATCCCGATCTTCCCCCAGGCGGCGATGCACTACGCCAAGCCCATCGCCCTCCTCAGCGTCATCGCCATCGTCTACGGCGCATTGGTGGCCATGGTCCAGCGAGACATCAAGAAGCTGGTGGCCTACTCCTCCGTGAGCCACATGGGCTTCGTGATGCTGGGACTGGCTTCGATGACCGTCATCGGCACCCAGGGCGCCATGCTCCAGATGCTGAACCACGGCGTCAGCACCGGCGCGCTCTTCCTGCTGGTGGGCATGGTCTACGACCGCGCCCACACCCGCATGATCGCGGACTTCGGCGGCGTTGCCGTGAAGATGCCCGTGTTCACGGCCTTCTTCCTGATCGTGACCCTCAGCTCCATCGGCCTGCCCCTGACCAACGGGTTCGTGGGCGAGTTCTGGATCCTGAACGGCACCTTCCTGTCCGGCTTCGGCTGGGGCCGCCTCTATGCCTGCCTCGCCACGTCCGGCGTGCTGCTGGGCGCGGTCTACATGCTGTGGATGTTCATGCGCGTCTTCTGGGGCCCCGAGAACAAGGACGAGGACAGCGGCACCCACCACCTGCACACCGACCTGAACGCCCGCGAGATCGCGGTGATGCTGCCCCTGGTGGTGCTCATCGTGTGGATGGGCGTCCATCCCCGGACCTTCGTCGCCGCCAGCGAGGCGCCCGTGACCGCCCTCCTTCAGGAGATCCAGGCGCCGGCGCCCCGGGGCTTCGTCCTGAAGCCGGCCATCCATGAGGCTCAGGCTCCGGGCGGCGAATCCCACGCATCCGAAGCCGCCGCCCCCGAGGTGCACCGATGAGCCTCACTCCCAGCCAGTGGGCGGCGCTGCTGCCGCTGATCCTGCCCGCCCTCGGCGCCTGCCTGATCCCCCTGATGTCCCTCGACAAGGATCAGGGCAGCGCCAAGTGGATCCGGGCCGTCATGTACGCCACGGCGCTCCTGGCCGTGGGCGCCAGCTTCTGGTACCTCACCGACCTGTGGCAGACCGGCGCCCAGCCCAGCTTCTTCCAGCTGCGGATGGACCGCCTGGCGCAGTTCTCCGGGATTTTCATCCTCGTCGCCGCGGCCCTCGCCATCCTCCAGAGTTGGGACCACTTCCACCAGGAGGGCTGGGTGAAGGGGGAGACCCTTTCGCTGCTGCTGTTCTCCGTCGCGGGGATGATGCTGTTCGTCTCCACCACCCACTTCGTGGCCCTGTTCCTGGGCCTCGAACTGTTCAGCCTGCCCCTCTACGCCCTGGTGGGCACGGTGCGGCTGCGGCCGGAAAGCGCCGAAGGCGGCATGAAGTACTTCATCACGGGCGCCGTGGCCTCCAGCTGCTTCCTGATGGGCGGCGTGCTGATCTACGGCCTGAGCGGCACCCTCGATCTGTCCGCCGCGGCGGTGGTCCTGAAGGCCCAGGGACTGGGCATGGATCCGCTGGTCCTGGCGGGTGCCGCGCTGCTGCTGCTGGGCTTCCTGTTCAAGGTCTCGGCGGTGCCCTTCCACCAGTGGACGCCGGACGCCTACGAGGCCTCGCCCCATCCCATCGCCGGGTTCATGTCCGTGGCCACCAAGGGCGCGGCGTTCATCGCCCTCCTTCGTGTCTTTCCCGGCAGCTTCGCGCCCCTCGGCGCGGTGGGCGTCAAGGCCCAGGCGGGAATCGCCGCTCTGGCGGTCCTCACCCTGGTGGTGGGGAACCTCACGGCCCTGGTCCAGTCGAACGTGAAGCGGATGCTGGCGTATTCCAGCATCAGCCACGCGGGCTACCTGATGCTGGGCCTGGTGGCGGGCACACCCGCGGCCTACGCCGGGATGCTGTTCTACCTCGTGATCTACCTCGCCATGAACATGGGGGCCTTCGGCCTGCTGACGGCCTACGGCCTCGTGGGCGAGCGCACCACCTTCGAGGATCTCCGCGGCCTGGGCTGGAAGCGGCCGGCCCTGGGCTTTTGCGCGGCCGTGTTCATGCTGAGCCTGGCGGGCATCCCCCCCATGGGTGGGTTCTACGGGAAGTACATGATCTTCCGGGAGCTGGTGGCGTCGGGCCACGTGGGCCTGGCGATCCTGGGCGTCCTCGCCAGCCTCGTGTCCGCCTACTACTACCTCCGCTTCCTGGTGGCGCTGTTCCTCCAGGCGCCCGTCGCCGAGGCCGAGCGCCTGGCTTCGGACCGCCCCGCGGTCCACGCCCCCTTCGCGGGCGCGACGGTGCTGGTGTCCGCGGCCATCGTCCTGGCGGGGGGCTTCCTCCAGTATTTCCTGGTGGACGGCTTCGTGCGCCGGGCGCTGGTGGACGGGCTGGGCTTCATCCGCTGAGGGCGTTTTCGCGCCTCAACCCGGAATGGGATCTGGCGGTCTATACATCGTTATGCGAAGGTGATGGGCTGGGTCTTCCGGCCCGTTGACATGTGGAGCGCGGATTCATGAAGCGGAACACCTGGATCGGTCTTGGCGTCGGAGTTGCGGTGGTGGCGGGGGGGACGGCCTACGCCCTCACCCGGCCCAAGAACGAGGTGAAGTGGCGGCAGGTCCAGGTGGACCGGGGCAACGTCACCCAGCGGATCAACGCCACCGGCGCCGTCAGCCCCGTGGTCCAGGTGGCCGTCGGCACCCAGGTGTCGGGCGTGATCTCGGCGCTCTACGTGGACTACAACAGCATCGTGAAGAAGGGCCAGCTCATCGCGGAGATCGATCCCACCGTGTGGGAGACCCAGCTCCAGGACGCCCAGGCCAGCCTCTTGCGGGCCCAGGCCTCCTACGATTTCGCGAAGGCCGACTACGAGCGCAGCAAGCGCCTGGCCGCAGCCCAGCTCCTGGCGGACCAGGACCTGGAGACCAAGGAGACCGCCCTCAAGACCGCCAAGGGCAACCTGGAATCCGCCAAGGCTTCCGTGGACCGCGCCAAGGCGAACCTCGACTACTGCCGCATCACCGCCCCGGTGGACGGCGTGGTGATCTCGCGCCTGGCGGACGTGGGCCAGACCGTCGCTGCCAGCTTCAGCACCCCCAACCTCTTCCAGATCGCCCAGGATCTCTCCCAGATGAAGGTCCAGGTCTCCATCGGCGAGTCGGACATCGACGAGCTGAAGGTGGGCCAGCGGGCCTTCTTCACCGTGGACAGCCTGCCGGACAAGCAGTTCGGCGCCACGGTCAGCCTCGTGCGCCAGGAGCCCGTCACGAACAACAACGTGGTGAATTACGTGGTGGAGATGATCGTGCCCAACGAGCCGCTTCCCGGCGCCGAAGAGGCCGGGAAGGATGCGGCGGCCGCTCCGCACGCCGAACAGGGTCACGAAGCCGCGCCCGATCCGGAAAAGGCGTGGGAGCGGATGAAGGACCGGATGGCCGCCCAGGGCGTTACCAAGGAGCAATTCCTCAAGCGGTTCCAGGAGCGGATGGCCCAGGGGAAGGCGGCCGGCCCCCGGCCCGCCCCGCCGGCGCGTTCCGCGGTGGACGCCGCCACCCTGGCCCGGATTCCCGGCGGGGCCAGCCAGTTGGTCGGTCCGAAATTTACCGGCTCTCTGGCTTTGCGCTCCGGCATGACCGCCAACGTCACCATCGTCACCAATCAGCGGCGGGACGTGCTGCGCGTGCCCAACGCGGCCCTGCGCTTCAATCCCGCGGCCTTCGTCAAGGACGACAAGAAGGCCGACGCCCCGCGCCTGGGCCAGCCCATGATGATGGGCGGCGGCCCCCGGCCCGGGGGCAACGCCCAGAGCGGCACCGGCAGCAAGGGCGGCCTGGTGGCGAAGCGGGAAGACCGCGTCTGGACCCTGGAGAACGGGAAGCCCAAGGCCGTGGTCGTCAAGGCCGGCGTGAGCGACGGCCAGTTCACCGAGGTCTCCGGCGAGGGGATTCACGAGGGACTCGCGATCCTCACTGGCGTGGAGAACACCAAGCAGGCCGCCAGCGCCTCTCCCCTGGGCACGCCCGGCCAGGGCGGCGGACGGCGATAGGGCGGGGGGCTCATGGCTCTATTGGAATTCCTGAAACTCGCCCTTCTCTCGGTATCGCCTGGCGGCGATACGCGAGACGCCGTTGTCATCTCCTGGACCCGGTAGGGGGTGGATCATGGCTCTGCTGGAATTCTTGAAGCTGGCCCTCTTCGCCATCACCCGCAACAAGATGCGGGCCTTCCTCACCATGCTGGGGATCATCGTGGGCGTGGGCGCGGTGATCGCCATGATCGGGATCGGCGAGGGCTCCAAGCGGGCCTCCCTCGCCCTGATCGAGAACATGGGCTCCAACATGCTGACCATCTTCCCGGGAGCCGGCGGCAATCGCTTCGGTCCCATGGCCATCGGCAGCGCGGACATTCTCCTGGAGACCGATCCGCCGCTGATCCAGCAGGAGCTGGCCCAGAGCAGCGTGGTCTCGGCCACGGCCCAGGTGCAGACCACCCGCCCGGTGATCTACCAGAACAGCAATTACGTCACCCAGGTCCAGGGAACCGGTCCGGAGTTCCTCCAGATCCGCGGCTGGGACATGGAGAGCGGGCGCTTCTTCACCGACGCGGAAGTCCGCGGCATGGCCAAGGTCTGCGTCGTCGGCCAGACGGTGAAGGACAACCTCTTCCCCAACGGCGAGGATCCGGTCGGGCTCACGGTCCGCGTGGGTGCGCTCCCGTTTCTGGTGGTGGGCGTGCTGGAGAAGAAGGGCGCGGGAATGTTCGGCGATCAGGACGACCTCATCGTGGCCCCGTACACCACTGTGATGCGCAAGATCATGGGCCGCGACAAGATCCAGCGGATCATGGTGAGCGCCCAGGACGGCAAGGCGGAGCTGGCCGAAGCCGAAGTCACGGCTCTCCTCCGCCAGCGGATGAAGGTGGCGCCCAAGGACGACAATCCCTTCCAGATCCGCAAGCAGGACGACATCGTCCAGATGCAGACCCAGCAGGCCGGCATCCTCACCGCGCTCCTCGCCGTGGCGGCCAGCATCTCCCTCGTGGTGGGCGGAATCGGGATCTCCAACATCATGCTGGTGAGCGTCACCGAGCGCACCCGCGAGATCGGGATCCGTCGCGCGCTAGGCGCAACGCAGCGCAGCATCCTGTGGCAGTTCCTGGTGGAGGCGGTGGTGCTGTCGCTGCTGGGCGGCATCATCGGGATCGCCTTCGCGTACACCGCGGTCTTCATCCTGCAGAAGTTCCAGGTGCCCGCCGTGACCGAGTCCTGGGCCGTGGCCCTGGGGCTGGGCTTCTCGGGGGTGGTGGGCGTGGCCGCGGGCTTCCTTCCCGCCGTGAAGGCCGCGAACCTGGATGTCATCGATGCCCTGAGGTACGAGTGATGGAGGCTTCGATTCTGGTCCCTGATTCGCTCCTCGCCGGATGCCTCGCGCCGCAGGCTCCCCCGGAGCCTGCTCTGCGATCCGGCGGTCGCGATGTGATCGATGCCCTGAGGTACGAGTGATGGAGGCTTCGATTCTGGCCCCTGATTCGCGCCTCGCCGGATGCCTCGCGCCGCAGGCTCCCCCGGAGCCTGCTCTGCGATCCGGCGGTTGCGATGTGATCGACGCCCTGAGGTACGAGTGAGCGCGGAACCGAGAGAGGACCTTCCGCACGATCCCTACGCCGCCCTCCGAAGCCCCAGTTACCGGGGCTTCGTGCTCTCCATGGGCCTCGTGACCCTGGGGCTTCAGGTGCAGGGCGTGGTGGTGGGTTGGCAGGTCTATGCCCGCACGGGGGATCCCCTGGCGCTCGGCTTGGTGGGACTCTCCGAGGCGCTGCCCTTTCTCTGCCTGGCGCTGTTCGGGGGCTACGCCGCCGACCGGCTGAACCGGCTGCGGATCTGCGGCGCCACCACCTTGGGCCTGGCCTTCTGCTCGTTCCTCCTGTGGAGCTTCAGTTGGTACTTCCACACCGGTCCTTTGGCCCGGGCCGTGTGGCCCATCTACGGGATCATCTTCCTGACCGGCGTGGTCCGCGCCTTCTACCGGCCCGCCAACATGGCCCTGGGAACGGATCTGGTGCCCAAGCAGCTCTACGCCAACGGCTCCACCTGGCGCGTGGCCATCTTCCACTCGGGGATGGTGCTGGGACCCGCGCTGGGCGGGCTGATCTACGCCTGGCGCGGCCCCGTGGCGGCGCATTTCGTGGTGATGATCCTGATGGCCGGCGGTCTGCTGGGGCTGCTGTCCATCCGGTACACGCCGACGCCCGTGGCTCCCAAGAGCGGATCGGTGTTCGCGAGCCTGGCCGAAGGGCTCCGCTTCGTGTTCTCCCGCCGCCTGCTGCTGGGCGCCATCAGCCTAGACCTCTTCGCCGTGCTGTTCGGCGGCGCGGTGGCGGTGCTTCCCATCTTCGCGAAGGAAATCCTGGCGGTGGGTCCCGCCGGGCTCGGCACGCTGCGCGCGGCCCCGGCCGCGGGCTCCGTCCTGATGGGCTTCATCCTGGCCCACCGTCCGCCCCTGCGCCACGCGGGCCGGACGCTGCTGCTATGCGTCGGGGGGTTCGGCGCGGCCATGATCGCCTTCGCCCTCAGCCGGACGTTCCTGGTGAGCCTCGCGGTGCTGGCCGTCAGCGGCGCCATGGACAACGTCAGCGTGGTGCTGCGGGCCACGCTGCTGCAGACGCTCACGCCGGACCATATGCTGGGCCGCGTGTCGGCGGTGAACCAGGTGTTCATCGGTTCCAGCAACGAGATCGGCGCCTTCGAGAGCGGGCTCATGGCGCGGCTGCTGGGGCTGGTGCCCTCGGTGATCTTCGGCGGCTGCATGACCCTGCTCGTCGTGGGCGCCACTGCCTGGAAGGTCCCGGAGCTTCGCCGCATGAAGCGGATTGGATAAAAGAAGCGCGGCCCGAAGGCCGCGCTTCCCTAGCGTTCCAGCCGCTCTACAGTACCGCGAGGGCCTTGTCGTAGTTGGGCTCCTGGGCGATCTCGGGCACCAGTTCGGTGTGGACCACCTTGCCTGCCTCATCCAGGACGACGACGGCCCGGGCCAGCAGGCCCTTGAGAGGGCCGTCGGTCATGGTGAGCCCATAGGCTTCGCCGAACCCGGGGGCGCGGAAGGTGGAACCCAGCGCCACATTATTCAGCCCCTCGGCGCCGCAGAAGCGCTTCTGGGCGAAGGGTAGGTCCGCGCTGACGCACAGGATCGTCGTGTTGGGCTTCTCGCTGGCCCGCGCGTTGAACGTGCGTACGCTGGTGGCGCAGGTGGGGGTGTCTACGCTGGGAAAGATGTTCAGCACCACGCGCTTGCCGGCCAGATCCTTGGCGGAGACCTCGGACAGGTCGAGGCCGACCACCGTGAAGTCCGGCGCGGTGGAACCCACTTTGGGAAGCTCGCCCGACGTGTGGAGGGGATTGCCTTTGAGGGTGATCTGGGCCATGGGGGCTCCTCGTTGAAACCCCAGTCTACGCCGGGAAATTACCTGGGCGGGAACTTGGCGAGGATGTCGCGGACGGCGCGGGGCACGACCTCGTCGGCGTCCTCGGGGTTGCTGAGGCCGGTGAGGGCTCCGGCGGCGGCGCCCTGCCAGATCATCTGGTTGCTCTTGAAGTCCACGATCTCGATGACGATGGTGCCCTCCTGGTAGCGGTGGACCTCGCTCAGGCTGGTGCCCATCCGCCCGTACATGGGCCGGTAGCCCCAGCCCCACCCGATGTGGGTGGTGGTGCGGTAGCGCTTCTCTTCGACGATGGGGTAGTAGGTCACCAGGAAATCGGGATCGGCCTTGGTCTCCATCGCGAAGCCCTTGGTCTGGAGTTCGCGCTCCACGGCGGCGCGGACTCGCTTGTCCATGAGGCTGGTGGTGCCGCCCGTCCCCTTCTTGGACGTGTAGTAGTCGAAGGTCTTGTAGCGGGCGTAGGGAGCGGCGGCGTTGTAGTCGTAGGTGACGCGGTAGCTGGTGCAGGCTCCCAGTAACGCGAGGGACAGCAAGGCGGCGGTTGGACGAATCAGGCTCATTGGGACCTCCGGTGCACCAGTATGGATGCGCCGAGAAGGCAGAAGGTTGAGTCCAGATCCGTCTGCGGTGGTCTAGGTTTTTTTGGGAAAGCCCCGGGACTTGGATTCCCGGTCTGTTCCGGACTGTGAATTCCGTCGCCTTTCTTTGGACCTGTTCCCGAATCGGCCCATCCTGGTGGAGATGGTCCTCGATCCCACCCTCGACCCGGGCGCGTCCAGCCCCCTGTATCTGCAGCTGCAGCGGCGGCTGCGGGGGTTGATCCAGCAGGGCGAGTGGCGGCCGGGCTCCCGGCTGCCTGCGGTCCCCGAGCTGGCCCACCGCTGGGGCGTCCATCGCCTGACGGTCCTGAAGGCGCTGGCCGGGCTCAAGCGCACCGGCTGGATCCAGACCGTCCAGGGCCGCGGCAGCTTCGTGGCGTCGCGCCTGCCGGAGGCGCCGGGGCTGCGGGCCAGCAGCGAGTTCCCCTTCGAGGGATCGTCCCTCCTGGTCCACGACGGCGAGCTGGGCTCCTGGCTGGGCGAGACCCTGGAGCGGGCCCAGGACCGCCATCTGGTGAGCTTTTCCGCCGGGTTCATCCCGTCGGACCTGCTGCCCTGCGAGCAATTGCGGCGGATCACCGCCCAGGTGCTGAAGGAACTGGGCCCCGAGGCGTGGGTGTACGCGCCGCCCGCCGGCCACCGGCCCTATCTGGACTCCGTGAGCCAGTGGCTGGCTTCCGAGGGCGAGCCCGTGGACGAGGGCTGGGGCATCCGGGCCATCCCCGGCGCCCAGTCCGGGCTGGCGCTGGCGCTGGAATCCTTCACCGTCCCCGGCGACCGGGTGCTGGTGGAGAGCCCGTGCTACCTGGGCATCCTGGCCCTGATCCGCGCCCTGGGCCGGGAGGCGGTGCCCGTGCCGGTGGACCGCCAGGGGCTGGACCCCGAGCGCCTGGCGTCGGCTCTGCAGCGCAGCGAGGCCAAGCTGCTGTTCACGGTCCCCAGCTTCCACAATCCGACGGGCATGACCCAGTCCAAGGCCCGCCGGGAGCGGGTGCTGGCCCTCACCCGCAGCCACGGCGTGATCCTGGTGACGGATTCGGCCTACGGCGACCTGCGCTTCTCCGGCAATTCGCTGCCCCCCTTTCGGCGGCTGGAGGGCGCGGACCACGTCATCCACCTCGGCAGCTTCTCCAAGTCCCTGGCGGCGGGCCTGCGCCTGGGCTACCTCATCGCGAAGGAGGATCTCCTCCGCCGGATGGCGCCCATCCAGGAGGTCCAGCAGATCGCCCAGCCGCCCCTCACCCAGGCGGTGGTGGCGAAGTTCCTCGACACCGGCGGGTTTCGCCGCCACCTGGCCCGCCTCCGCCGCGCCCTGAAGGAGCGCCGGGACGCCATGGTGGAGGCCCTGGCCGAGCACTTCCCGCAGGGCACCCAGGTCTCCGAGCCCAAGGGCGGGATGCACCTGTGGGTGGTGATGCCCGAGGATTTCTCCGCCCTCGACCTCCACCGCGACGCCCTGCAGCACGGCCTGGGCTTCGCGCCGGGCCCCCTCTTCTTCGCCGACGGCCGGGGCACCAATTGCCTCCGCCTGAATTTCTCCACGCACGACCCCGCGACCACCCGGGACGCCATCGCGCGCCTCGGCCACCTGGTCCATCACCGGGCCTGACCCGGACCGGCCTTCCCCTTTCAAGGAGCCCCCGTGAGCACCGCGATGTCCACCCCCACCCTCGAGATCCGCCCCTCCGACCACCCGGCCAGCCCCGAGGCGCGGGCCCAGCGCATGACCAATCCGGGCTTCGGCCGGATGTTCACCGACCACATGGTGGTGGTGCCGTACAGGGAAGGGGAGGGCTGGAGCCAGGGCGTTCTCAAGGCCTACGGTCCCATCGAGATGGATCCGGCGGCCTCCGTTCTCCACTACGGCCAGGCGATCTTCGAGGGCTTCAAGGCCTACCACCAGCCGGATGGCGGGATCGCCAGCTTCCGGCCCGAGGCCAACGCCAAGCGCTTCAACGACTCCGCCCGCCGCCTGGCCATGCCCGAGCTGCCCGAGGGCCTGTTCGTCGAGGCGGCCACGGCCCTGATCCGCCAGGACCGCGCCTGGGTTCCCACCGCCATGGGCGAGAGCCTCTACCTGCGCCCCCTGATGATCGCCACGGAAGCCGCCCTCGGCGTGCGCCCCAGCAACGAGTACCTGTTCATCCTCATGGCCAGCCCCAGCGGCGCCTACTTCCCCGCGGGCGTGAAGCCCGTGACCGTCTGGATCTCCGACGACTACGTCCGCGCCGCGCCGGGCGGGACCGGCTTCGCCAAGTGCGCCGGAAACTACGCCGCCAGCCTCGTGGCCCAGCGCCAGGCCAAGGCCGAGGGCTGCGACCAGGTGGTCTGGCTGGATGCCATCCAGCGGGAATACATCGAGGAGATGGGCGGGATGAACATCTTCTTCGTCTACCAGGAGAACGGCGAGACCGTGGTGGTCACGCCGGAGCTGACCGGCACGCTCCTCCCCGGGATCACCCGCGACAGCCTCCTGCAGTTGGCGCGCGAGCAGGGCTTCCGCGCCGAGGAGCGCAAGATCGGCGTGGAGGAGTGGAAGAAGGCCATCGCCGAGGGTCGGATGACGGAAGCGTTCGCCTGCGGCACCGCCGCCGTCATCACCCCCATCGGGCACGTGAAGTCCCGGCGCGGGGAGTGGTCCGTGAACAAGGGCGAGACCGGCCCCGTCGCCGCCAAGCTGCGCGAGGTTCTGCTGAACCTCCAGCACGGCCTCGCGCCGGACACCCACGGCTGGATGACCCGCATCGTTTGAGGGCTGCCATGACGCAGAAGCGCCCGCCGCATGGCGGGCGCTTTCATGTAGAGACGATTGTTCAGTAGCTAACGGTGGCGATCGCCGTGCCGCCCGCGCTCACGGAGGCCTGGGTATCCATCTTCTTGGCGACCGGGGTTCCGCCGGAGGTGCTGCGCTGGACGGTGACGCCATAGAGCCCCGGCGCCAGCTTTTCGAAGCCCGCTTGGTCCTGGGCGACGCCGGTGGCCACGGTCTGGGAGCGGACGATGAGGGTTTGGAACCCGGTGCTGCCGGTGGCGAGGGTCTGGCGGAGTTCGCCCCAGGTTCCCTGGGAACTGGTGGAGCCCGGCGTGATGGTGAGAGTGAGTCCTCCGCCGGTCTGCAGCGTGCTGAAGCCCAGGTCCGCCGTGTAGGTGGCGGCGAGCGTGGCATTGACGGGCGCGGCGGCAGCGGCGGCGTAGAGCGCGGAGGCGGCGGGCTGGGCCACGACGAAGTAGACGCTGCCCACGGGCAGGCCCTCCAGGATGTAGTTGCCGGAGGCGTCCGTGAGGGCGCGGCGCTGAATGGAGGCGAGGCCCGTGCCGTCCACGGTTTCGGACAGCACTTCCACCCCGGCGAGGTTCGTCGCGCCCGCTGCGATTTTGCCGGTGATCCGGGCCGTCGCGGCCAGATCCTGGGCGCGGCCGGTGGCCTGGAACTGATAGCCGCTCCCCGCATGGAGCTGAACAGCCTGGTCGCCGCTCAGCATCAGCAGGGCGGTGGCGCTTCCGCCGGAGGGCACGGCCACGTTCCCCTTGATCACGGTGGTGGTGGGGAGGCTCAACAGCTGGTCATTTCCGCCATTGAGAATCACATACCCCGGCTGGCGGCTTCCGGACTGGTAGTTCACCGTCGCCCACGTTACGCGGAACTGACTGTAGGTGGCGGCGGTGACCTGCACGGAAGAGAGCAGGGCCACGCTGTTTCCCCCCTGGAGGGCAAGGAGGTCGTAGGTGGTCTTCACATTTCCGAGGGAGATCCAGGTGGCGCCGTCCACGGTGCCTTCCACCTTTTCCACGCTCACCACGGCGGAGGTGTAGCCCGGGAAGCTGTCGCTGCCGAGGCGGACCGTCAGGGTGCCCACCGCGGAGCTGCGGTTCGGCGCGCCGCCGCCTCCGCCGCAGGCCAGCGTCAGGCCCAGGGAAAGCAGGGAGGCCAGGAGGGAGCGGATGCGCATGGGATGCTCCGGAAGGGGGGTCCAGGTTCCAGTCTAGACTGCCTGGCCCCGCTCGCTTTCCAAAGCGGCCCCGGCCATCATGAAACCTCCCGTCCGGCTCTGGGTGGGCCGCAAGACCATCGAGGAAGGTTGGCCGAGTGGTTTAAGGCAGCTGACTTGAAATCAGCCGTGGGGCAACCCACCGGGGGTTCGAATCCCTCACCTTCCGCCATCCTGCCGCGGGCGGAGTGTCTCGTCCCGGGCCCCGCATCCGGTCGTCATCCGCTTCGAGGGGAACCTTCATGGCCACCGATGCCTCGCGCCTTGTCCTACACGCCCTGACCTTGAGCGCCAACGGCGTCGATCTGTTCGTGGAAACTATCGGCCATGGGGGGGATCCCGCAGTCCTGCTCATCATGGGCAACAGTGCGCCCGGCCTGCTGTGGCCTGATGATTTTTGCCGCGGCCTCGCGGAGCGGGGCTTTTTCGTCATCCGCTTCGACCAGCGCGATACGGGCCTGTCGAGCTACGTGAACTACGACCTGGCTCCCTACACCCTGGATGACCTGGTGAAGGATGCCCTCGGGATCCTGGATGGCCTCAAGATCGACAGGGCCCACGTGGTGGGCCTGTCGCAGGGGGGCGTCCTGGCTTATCGCCTGGCGCTGTCGGCCCCCTCACGGGTCGAGAGCCTCGCGGTCCTGATGTCGTCGCCGGATCTGCGCCCGAAAAACGATGCGTTCACCGGCGCGCCTGTTCGCGCGGGAGAACTGCCCAGGCCCGCGGCGGACTACGTCGCGGCGGTCATCGCGCTGAACGCCGCGGTGCCCGCCGATGAAGAGGGGGTGGCGGTCCAGTTCGTGGAGAACTTCCGCCTGGCCAAGGGCGCCGCGTCGCCCTTCGACGAAGGGGATTGGCTGGCGATGGGTCGCGCGGTGGCGAGCCGCCCGCGGCTGCGGCGGGACGGGCTGTCGACGCGGATGGCCAACCACAGCCATCACAGCAAGGCCCAGATGGCGACGCCGCCGCTCACGGCGGAGGACCTCCACGCGCTACGCCTGCCGGTCCTCATCATTCATGGCGCGGGCGATCCGATCTTTCCCCTGCCGCACGCGCAATGGGCCGTAGCGCAGATCGTGGGGGCCCGGCTGCGGATTCTCGACGGCATGGGACATGCGCTCGATCGCGCGTTTTTCGCGCCCATCACGGAGGCGCTGGTGCCGTTTTTCGAGTCGGCTATTTCCCAAATCGGGGCAGGCACCCTAGATTAGGGGTGCCGATTCCCTTTTGTTCGCGACCGTCCGGAGATCCAAGCCGGTATTCGTTCCCGCGGAGGGCCCCATGACCGCTTTGAAAGACGCTGCTGCGGACCTTCCCCGCGTGCTCGTCGTCGAAGACGAGCCCATCAACCTCGACCTGCTGCGCGAGAACCTGGAATTCGAGGGCTACCGGACGACGGGCGCCTCCAGCGGAGAGGAAGCCTGGCGCCTGATTTCCGAGCGGCCGGATGCCTTCGACGTGATCCTTTTGGATCGCGTCATGCCGGACATGGACGGCATCGAGGTCCTGCGTCGGATCAAGGCCCGGCCCGGCCCGCTCCAGGCGTCCGTGATCATGCAGACGTCCCGCTCCAGCGACCTGGACATCGTGGAGGGGCTGAAGGCCGGCGCCTACTACTACCTCACCAAGCCTTTCACGGCCCAGGCGCTGCTGGCCATCGTCGGCGCCGCCGCCCGGGATCGCCAGGGCTACCGCGCCCTCCAACTCGACGTCCAGCGGATGGCGCGTACGCTGGGGCACCTCACCGCCGCGGAGTTCCGGTTCCGGACGCCCTGCGAGGCGCGCGAGATCGCCGCCCTCGTCGCCAAGGCCACGCCGAACCCCGAGCGGACCGTGAACGGGCTGACGGAGCTGATGCTGAACGCGGTGGAGCACGGCAACCTGGGCCTTGCCTACGCCGAGACCTCGCGGCTGCTGGCGGAGGGGCGCTTCAACGAGGAGGTGGCGCGCCGCCTGGAACTGCCGGAGCACAGGGAGAAGCGGGCCACCCTCCTGCTTGAGCGGGAGGGGCGGGACTTCCGCTTCACCATCCGGGACGAGGGGCCGGGCTTCGCGTGGCAGGACTATCTGGAGTTGAATCCCGAGCGCGCCTTCCACCTGCACGGCCGCGGAATCGCCATGTCCCGGCGGACCTGGTTCGATCGGCTGGACTATCCCGGCTGCGGCAACGAAGTGGTGGCCGCCGTCCAGGGCTGATCGCCGTTCAGACTCCTTGGCCTTCGGGGGTCTCGCTCCCGATGGCGGCGGTGAGGGCGGCGCACAGCTCTGCGTTGCAGCTGGCGAAGGCCACAATGGGCGCTTCCACCTCGGGCCCGCAGCCCGGACGGAGGACCGCCTCCAGGTCCGTGGCCTGCACCTGGATGTCCGCCAGCCCCAGGAATCCCGCTGCGCCGCGCACTGTATGGGCCAGCCGGTGGGCCAGGGCGATGTCTCCCGCCTTCCACGCCTCCCGGATCGCCCGCCCCGTCTCCGCGTGCCGCTCCGCGTACTTCGCGAGGAGGCGGACCAGACTGTCCACGCGCCCATCCGTGGTCCTCAGCCCCGCCTCCAAATCCAAGCCGGGGACCGCCTGCAGACGTCCTCGGAGAAAATGGAGATCGACGCTCATGGATGCTCCCGGCAACGGACGGGAATCCGCCTCCGCTCCGGAAGCCGACGCCTGCCGACGGAGATGATGTCCAGAACCCGGCCCGGGAACAAGGATCCTCGTCACCGCTTGATCGAGGAAATGCGCCCGGGCAGTTCCAGCGGCCCAAGCCTTGTGTCTCCGCCCTCGCACCGCTACTCTAGAAGGCCGTGGAGAGATGCCGGAGTGGCCGATCGGGCTCGCCTGCTAAGCGAGTGTATTGGGTAAACCAGTACCGGGGGTTCGAATCCCCCTCTCTCCGCCACCGGAAGCCGCCGCAAGGCGGCTTTTTCGTGATGCAAAAAGGGGGATTCGAATCACGGAATCGCCGGCAGATAGGCCCCCGGTTCAGCAGTCCGGGGGACTGCTGAATCGGATCAGGGCCGTGCCGACGATTCGTGCGGCCGGAGCGTCATGCGAAGCGTGACGAGGAGGGAATCTCTCTCTCCGCCACCGGAAGCCGCCGCAAGGCGGCTTTTTTGTGATGCAAATGTGAACCGTCGAAATGATTCGACAGACTGGAGTCGGGTCAGATTGCGCTCGGACCCAGTTCTGGCGCGGGTCCACCCAGGGAATCGGGTCGCCCGTCCTTGCAGAAAGTTTGCGCGGCGGGCTGCGCTCAGTGGCGCCAAGCCGTCAGAAAGAATGGAATTTGGGCGACACGAGGGGAGGAAGAGCGCGGTCGCTTTCGCGTCCGTCAAAAAGATTGGTGAATCGCCCCAGCCCTCACGACAGGCGTGAGCCGAGTTCGATCAGGGCCTTCTTGACCATCTCTCCAGCTACGGCGGCAGCTCCCTCTTCCACTTTCCTCCGGAGGATTTGGCCCAGGGTTGAGGGTTTCCCCTCCTGAAGCTCAGCAGGGACCGCGTCCAGGACGCTCAACCCCCTCAGGGTGAGGCAAACCCCATGGAAATTCTTGTCCACCCGCGTGGCCACCGTGTCGGCGTCCAGGAACCCATTCGTGATCAGCCATCCCACGGTGCAAAGGAATATCTCGTGGTTCTTTGGCTCGATCTCCGGATAGTCCTCCGCCACTGAAATGGCGATGCCCACAGGATGCTGGGCGTAGACGCGCGCCAGCACTTGCGCGGCATACTCGCGGAATAGCTCAGGGTTCGCCATTACCAGTCCCCCTCGGGCGGATCGGTGTCCAATAGGTAGCGGCCCACCCAGCAGACACGGCCCAGAATGATCCGGTGGAGGGGGATGTCATCAAGATCGAGGATTGCCGGGGCAAAGGCTCTGTTGTCCGAAGAGAGCACCAGCTGGTGGCGGTCACGATCTAAACGAACCCGCTTCACCCTGTCATCGCCACTCTCCGCCGACCGCCGTACCAAGTAGATGGCGTTGTTCCGGGGATTCAGACGGCCCTCTAGGGCTGTGTTGATGAGGACGATCTCCTTATGGAGAATCGTTGGCCGCATTGATTCGCCTTCGCATAAGAGGAAGAAGAGGTCGCCCTCCTCTCCGCCTCCACACTTGTCCAGGATGCGCTTAACGAAGTCCCGCCGAAGGGCATAGCGGGGGGCGGCCGGGCCTGGATCTTGAATCTCCCCCCCGGGGCCACAACCGGCGGCACCGATGATCAGGGGTCGCTCTAAAAATGTGTCTACAAAGGGGACCTCGGCGGCGGTCCTTAGCTCTCCCATCAGCGCTTCGGGCTCTAACCACATAGGAAGAATGCCCCAATTGATCCAATCGGGGTTCAGTTTGTAGACGAATTTGAGGGCCAGTATCGAAGGTCCATCGGGATTGCGTTCTCCTGTTTCCCACGCAGAGATGGTGCCCTTTTTCACGCGAATTCGATCGCCAAACTCAGTTCCAGTAAGGCCTAAAGCTAGCCGCGCCTGCCGAATGCGAGCGCCTTGAGCTGGAGGATCAGGGGTTAATTCCTTTTTGTGGACTGCCATTTGACGAGTCCTCTTTGTGGACTAGGATAGGGAGATGCCGCCTTAGTCTGCTAAGGGGACTGGAGACCACGATGCTACCCGAAAAACCTGCGCGCAAGCGGGCGGCCTACGGCCTGCCCCCAAGCGTCCAATCCATCCTCGCCACGGCGGCCGACGTCCAACAGATGGTCAGTCAGGGCATCAATCCGGACGGGTCTCTGAAGCCTGAGGCTATGCGGGCATTGCTGAAGCTCCGGGGTGTGAACCTGCGGGCTCTCGCCGAAACCCATGCGTATTCCGATGCCTACTTCCACCAGGTCCTTAATAGGGAATGCCGGGATGTCGCGGTCGAGGACATCATTGACGCCGCCCGCTCCGGCTGGGTGACCTACGGGACCGGTGTCCCCGCCTGGATCCAGTACGAGTTCCCCACGGCGAAGGTCATCAGGTCCTACTCGATCGTCCCTTGGTCTAACGACACCTACATCGAGCGCTGGCTGTCAGCCTGGAAGCTAGAAGGGTCGAACGACGGGTCCACCTGGACGCTGCTGGACACCCGCACCCACCCGCTCAAAGCCTGGGTGCCCTTCCTGCCCAGGTTGTTCCGGACGCTCAACATGGCGGCGTTCACGCGCTACCGCCTGACCATCACGGCCAACGGCGGAAATCCCTACGTGGGCCTCCAGCACCTGGCGTTCTACGAGGAGTAGCGATGCCCGTTCACCTCCCGGGGCCGTCGATTGGGATGCGGCTCTTCACGCTCAAGGTGCAGTGCGCGGGCGACGTGTTCGGCACCTTCGAGATCCAGTACCGCGACCTCTGCGACCCAATCCACCACACATTCCAGACCTACGCCCGCGTCCCGGATAGCCTGCTCTACGACGCCGGCGGCGCGATGATTCCCCGGCCGGGCAGCTGGATCCTGGTCAGGGACGACCAGGTCTACCTCCAGTTGATCTGCGGGTGGGCGCGGACCACAGCCGGGCTCGGCGTCAACAACGGGATCCGGGTCATGCCGAAAGAAATTCGGCTCTACCGACTCGACGGGGTGGATCCGGAGACCCGGCTGGGTGTCTTCATCCTCGTGGACGAAGTCAGCACGCCCGCCGCTGAGGCGCCCGTGAATTACGCGGGCCCCGGCTACGCCCCCTTCAGCTACACCAGCACGAGCTTCTCCGCCCCCTTCACCTATGGGATTTGGGATGGCGTGAACAGCATCTCCATGCGCACGTTCAGCGACTACTACGGCTCCCACACCGACTACGCCAGCCAGACGGTGACGGCCGTCTGCGCCCTCGCACCCTACCGCCCCGGCGGCGGCGGTGAGTTGGTCCACGCCACGGAGCATGTGGATTTCAGGCAGCTATCCGTCGCCGACTACAACATCAACCCCGTCATGAATTTCGAGAGGCTGCTGGGCGGGTCGTACGGGAATTCGTTTGGGCAGTCCGTCACGATGTCGGAAAACGGGGACTGGCATTGGCCCGCCCAGTCGATCCTCACGGGGACAATCTTTGACCTGCTGCTCTACTCGGCCATGCCCGTGGCCCTCAATGCGGTCCGCAGCGAATCGGCGGTCGCCTATGGCCGGCTGCGGCACTACGCGGGCTACAACACCTACACGGGGGCGGGGATCTACGACACCAGCGGCTGGGCCTACGCCACAGACCGGGGCGCCATCCACCCCTTCGAAGGCCCCTGGCAGCGGGACCTGGGCCTTGAGATTCACCAGCTGGCCGGCGTGTGGGGCGATGCCGCCCAGGCCCGCGTGTGGTCCGTCTATCCCTACGGCGCCACCAGCCGCGACTCCTACGCCACAGCCCGCTACGCCGGCGCTGGCGGCTGGGTCTACACCTACGCGGACCACTACGTGGTGCGGGCGGAAGACACGGCCTTCGCGCAGCCCTACGGGATCTTCAGCTACCTGGACGGCGACGGCAGCGTGGTCTGGCTGAAGGGTGTGGAGGATCCCAAGCCGGAATTGTGGCGGGACGGCCAGAAGCTCTACGACATGAACGGCCGCCACCGCGGCGGCCAGCTCTGGCCCAGGACGCGCTTGGGGATGTGCCAGGCCCGTCCTGGGGCTGGGCAGCTCTGGCCGCGGACGCGGTAGGCTGGCTCTACCGTCTCGTTAGTGATAGACTAGAAAATAGCTCAGAGAAGGTGGTTGTCTGACTCGACATGTTTAATCACATTAGATAATGCGTTAAACATTGCAATCGCATATATATTTTGCCTCTCTCTTATTCTGTTGGTAACAAAAAAATAAGAAGAGGTGTTTCGTGCACACAAACAATAAAGCAAGAAAATGGCTATTTTTAATTAAGTTTAAATCAAAATTGTTCATTTTGTTTGAATGTTCATCTCGCGAATACGGTAATCCCCACGCGGCTCCACCAAAAGTGCAAATACTTCAAATTTTATATTTCTTGATCAGAGATTTATTGCGTTGACCTGACATCACCAATTAAGGCCCCAGAATTATTTCTGGGGCCTTAATGAAAATCTGGTGGGGTGATCCGCTGTGGCCCGGCCTCGATGAGTCCATGACTCGCTCCTTTGGGGCCGTCCGCTCACTTTTTTTGATGTTCAGTCGCGCCCGACGCTGGGCCCATGGGTAACCCTCTCTTCAGCCTCCCCGGGCTTCAAGCTGACCGCCGCGCAGCAGCGGCGGCGATGGGGATTGCCAAAAAGATTGGAAGCTCCAAGCATTTTGACGGCGCCACGCGCTTTCTTTTTGACGCGCCACAGCAAAAAGGGGGATTCAAATCACGGAATCCACCTGTTTGGGCGGTCCGAGGGATTGTGGAATCGGCGAGAGTCTTGGCGCGACGCGATAGACCAGCTTCACAAGAGGTTACTTGCTTCCCGATCCCACCCCTCCGCCGCCCGGAAGCTGTGGTAGCGGTCATGCCCAAGAATGAGATGGTCGGCCAAAGGGATGCCCAGCGATTCCCCCGCGGCGAAAAGTCGTCGGGTGAGTTGGGTGTCCTCGCGGCTGGGGGTGGGATCGCCGCTCGGGTGGTTGTGGAAGGCTAGGGCGGTGGTCGCGCCGTAGCGGAGGGCTTCACGGAAGAATTCCCTCGGACTGATGAGGGTGGCGGTGGCGGTCCCCTGGCTGAGGAGTCGCTCGGCCAGGAGATCGCCTTTGGCGTTGAGGGCGAGGAGGCCGAATCGCTCCTCGGTCCAGCCGCGGCAGCGGGGCAGGAGGTAGTCGCCTGCGGCGCGGGGGCTGGTGATGCGGAGGCGCTCGGTACCGCGGGCCCGGCGGCGGGCGAGTTCGAGGGCGGCCCACAACTGGCCGGCCTTGGCGGGGCCGAGGCCGGGCTGGCCCAGCCAGTCGTGGAGGCCCAGGCCCATGAGGCCAGCCAGTCCGCCGGTGCGGCCCAGGACGGCCTGGGCCAGTTCCACGGCGCTCTGACCGGGGCGGCCGGAGCCCCACAGGAGGGCGAGAAGATCGGCGTCGGAGAGGCCCTCGCCGTGGCCCGACAGCAGGCGTTCCCGGGGGCGCTGGTCGGGGGAGAGATCGAGAATGCGCATGGCGCTTCCTTCAGCAGCGGGTCCACGTGCGCCACAGGGGCCGGTAGCGGAGCAGTTCGAGGGATCCCGCCAGATCGAGGCGGAGGCACAGGGCTTCCCGGCCGTGGTGGAGGAACCAGACGTTCGCCGCGGCCCGGCCGTGGGGCATGACGGTGATGGGATGGGGATGGCCGCTCCACCACCCGCTGTCCGCGAGGCTGGGCGGCAGCGGCACCTGTTCGGGCCGTCCCCAGCGCACCCCTTGCGGCAGGCGCACGGAGATCCTTCCCGCCGAAGCCTCCCGGTGGGGCTCCAGGATCACCGTCCGATCGTGGGCGGCGGCCAGCCCGAAGGCGAGGTGGAGGGTGCGGCGGAGTTCCCGCGTGGCGACGCGGAGGGGCGCGCAGAGGGGAGTCGGAATCAGGCGCGCGCCGAGGGATCCGACCCGCTGGAGAAGGGAGGTGGCCAGGGCGCGCATCACGCCCTCGTCCACTTCTGGCGTTCCCGGCGCCACCGCAGGACCTGGAGGCGCCCGTGCCCCGACAGGCGCATGCACAGGGCGTCCCGCCCGTCGTTGAGGAACCACGCGCCGGCCAGAGCTGTGTGGCGAGGGGTGACGGTGAACAGCGCGTGGGACTCGCCGGTGGCGGCGGCGACGCTGCCTTCGTCCATGTCCGGCGGCATCGGGATGTTGGCGGGCTTTCCCCACTTCACGCGCCGGCCCACCTGCACCGGGAGGTGCTCGCCGGCTCCTGTAGCCTTTCCCAGGGCGACGGTGACGTTGGTGCCCCGGGCCCGGGCGAGGTTGAAGGCCTGATCCAGGCTGCCGCAGATCTCATCCTGGGCCGCGGATAGCTCCGTGGCGCCGGAATCGAGCTGGGAGAGGCCCGCTCCGGCGAGGAGAGCGGCGATGCTCATCGTCAGGGTGAATTCCAGCAAGGAGGTTCCCCGCTGCGAGCGGCGGCAGCCCGGAATCATGGCGCCCTCCCTACTTCGCGCCGGCCGCGCGGGGCGCGGAGGAGATGGACAGGAAGGGCTTGAGCCGGGCGTAGGACTTCTCGCCGACCCCTTTGACGTTCATCAGCTCCTCGGGCCGCTGAAAGCCCCCGTGCTGTTTGCGGAAGGCGACGATGCGCTCCGCGGTCTTCTGTCCGATCCGGGGCAGCTGCATCAACTCCGTGACGGACGCGGTGTTGAGATTCACCGGCCGCTGGGGAGCGTGAGCCGCGCGGGTCGCCGCGGCGGGGAGGGGAAGGGCCAAGGCGAGAGCCAGGACCAGGGAAGAGAGGGGGTTCGACATGGATGCCTCCTTTCAGGCAGCCAGGAGGAATCGAAGATCGTGCCTATTTTTAAGTGCTTATATATTGTTATTTGTAAATTTATTATTTTTTATTATGTAACTATTTAATGACATAAATTATTTATATTTTTATAATTACTGTTATTAATTAAATTATGTTATATATTTTTATTTAGATGAATTTTTATAGAATGACATGTTTAAAAACCTGATCCCAAATCTTTTCCGCGTCTCTACAGAACCGATTACCCTGGAAAAGTCCGAGGAGCGCTGCAGGATTTCCGCGCGGAAAATCCCAGGCTCGGCCCCCTTTCTGAACGGCGCTCACCTCAACCCGCTCCGGGTCGATGAGGTGGGTCTTCCGCTTCGTCCCGGTCCTTCATGGAGGTGCCCCATGGCCGCCGTCGCCACCGATTTCCTCGTCGCTGATCTCTCCCTCGCCCCCTGGGGCCGGCGGGAGCTCGCCATCGCCGAAGGCGAGATGCCCGCGCTGATGGCCATCCGGAAGCAGTACGCCGCGGAGCAGCCGCTGAAGGGTGCGCGCATCGCCGGCTCCCTCCATATGACCATCCAGACGGCGGTGCTCATCGAAACGCTGAAGGCCCTGGGCGCCGACGTGCGCTGGGCCAGCTGCAACATCTTCAGCACCCAGGACCACGCCGCCGCCGCCATCGCCGCGGGCGGGACGCCGGTCTTCGCCGTGAAGGGCGAGACACTGCCCGAGTACTGGGACTACACGCACCGCATCTTCGACTTCGACGGCGGGGCCAACATGATCCTCGATGACGGCGGCGACGCCACCCTCCTCCTGCACCTGGGCGCGCGGGCCGAGCAGGACATCCACGTGCTGGACCACCCGGACAGCGAGGAAGCCACCGTGCTCTTCGCCGCCATCCGCAAGCGCCTGGCCGAGCAGCCGACCTGGTACTCCACCCAGTTGGCGAAGGTCGAGGGCGTGACCGAGGAGACCACCACCGGTGTCCACCGGCTGTACGAGATGGCCAAGAAGGGCGAGCTGAAGTTCCCCGCCATCAACGTCAACGACAGCGTCACCAAGAGCAAGTTCGACAACCTGTACGGCTGCCGGGAATCGTTGGTGGACGCCATCAAGCGCGCCACGGACGTGATGGTCGCCGGCAAGATCGCCGTGGTGTGCGGCTACGGCGACGTGGGCAAGGGCAGCGCCCAGGCGCTGCGCGCCCTCAGCGCCCAGGTGTGGGTGACCGAGATCGATCCCATCTGCGCTTTGCAGGCGGCCATGGAGGGCTACCGCGTCGTCACCATGGACGAGGCCTGCGACCAGGCCGACATCTTCGTCACCGCCACGGGCAACTTCCACGTGATCACCCGCGACCACATGGCCCGGATGAAGCACAACGCCATCGTGTGCAACATCGGCCACTTCGACAGCGAGATCGACGTGGCCGGCCTAGAGGCCTGCGAGTGGGAGGAGATCAAGCCCCAGGTGGACCACGTGATCTTCCCCGACGGCCACCGCATCATCCTCCTGGCCAAGGGCCGCCTGGTGAACCTGGGTTGCGGCACGGGTCATCCCAGCTACGTGATGTCCTCCTCCTTCGCCAACCAGACCCTGGCGCAGATTGAGCTGTGGACGAAGAAGGGCGAGTACCAGGTGGGCGTCTACACCCTGCCGAAGCACCTGGATGAGCAGGTGGCGCGGCTCCAGCTCCAGACCCTCAACGCCAAGCTCACGGCCCTGCGTCCCGATCAGGCGAAATACATCGGCGTGTCCGTGGAAGGGCCGTACAAGACGGATCACTACCGCTACTAGCCGCTCCGCACCCCCAGGGCCCGGGTTCGTCCCGGGCCCTGCTGCGTTCGGAGCCGAGGCCTGTCAGGCTGGGGCCATCTCTCCGGATGTCCGATGGCCGACTCCTCCCGCTCTCCGTGGACGCCCCTCGCGTTTGTCGCTGCCGTGGCTCTGGCCGCGGCGGGGGGCGCGGGCCTCGTCCGGTGGCGGGAGGGGCGGCGCCCCGCGCCCGCTTTTTCGGCTCCCGCGGCGGCGCCCCAGCCTCCGCTTCCGGAAGTTCCCGCGCCTGAACCCGCCGGGAGCGCCACGTCCGCGGCGCCCTCCACCGAGGACGTGGTGGCGCGCGTCCTGCCCGCCGTGGTGATGGTGGAGACGGGCTCGGGCCGGAGCGGAAGCGCCTTCTTCGTGGGCCGCGATCGACTCCTGACGAACCACCACGTCATCGTGGGTCGGAGCTACGTGAAGCTACGCCTCGCCGACGGCAGCGTCCTGGACGCCCGCATCGAGGCCACCGCCGCGGGCTACGATCTGGCGGTACTCCACCTGATGCAGCCCGGTCCTGAGCGCGCGTTCCTGCCGCTGGGCACCGTCCAGGAGGTGCGCCCGGGTCAGGAAGTCCTCGCCGTCGGCACGCCCCTCGGGCTGCTTCAGAACACGGTCACCCGCGGCATCGTCAGCAGCCTCCGCCGCCTGGACCGCGTGGTGGTCCTCCAGACGGACACCGCCCTCAACCCCGGAAACAGCGGCGGCCCGTTGGTGGACCGCGCGGGTCGCGCGGTGGGGATCACCACCATGGGTTTTCGCGGCAGCCAGGGCCTGAACTTCGCTGTGGCCATCGACCACGCCCGAGCGCTGCTGGACGGGAAGCCCTTGCAACTGGCGTTCGTCCCCTCCGGGCCCGACGAAGGCATGAAGGCGCTCCTCCCCGGCGCCGGCCCCAGCGAGACGGACCGGCTGCGGGAGGAGGGCACCCGCCGCTACGCCGCGCGGCTGGAAGCCATCGCCCGGGGCGCCGACCAATTGGAATCGGCCTTCGCCTCCTTCCTCACCTATGACTGGGAGGGGCGAGCGGTGGGCACCTTCGACCGGAATTTCTACGCGTTCTGGGAGAGGGGCGCCCTCCAGGGCGAGTCGGTGAAGGGGCGGGAAGCGCGCGGAGCCGGGCTCCGGCAGGCCGTGGACGGGCTGCGCGACCGCTTCCGGGAGGCGGAGGAGGAGGCCCGCCGCGCGGACGTCTTTCCGGGCACCCGCCGCGACCTCCGCCACCGCTATCGGCTGGACGACCGCCGCTGGGAATGATCCGCCCGCTTCGTGGTAATCGTGGATCCATGAGCGACGACAAGAAGGAACCCTGGCTGAACCTGCTGGCGCTGACGACGGTGATGCTCGCGGTCTGCGCGACCCTCGCCACGTTCAAGGGCGGCGGGCACTCCACGCGGACGGTCCTGAGCCAGAGCCAGGCCTCCGATCAGTGGGCCTACTACCAAGCCAAGGGCATCAAGGGAAACCTCTACGAACTGGAGGCCCTGCGCCTGAAGCGGGAGATCGCGCTGGCTCCCAAGCCGGCGGTCGCTCTTCTGGAGCAGAGCCTGGCCGACGTCGAACGGAAGGCCGCCAAGTACGACGCGGAGAAGGCGGAGATCCAGAAGGAGGCGCGGCGCTTCGAGGACGCGAAGGCCGACGCTCAGAAGCACGGCGCGGCCTTCGGGCTGGCGGTGATCTTCCTCCAGATCGCCATCCTGCTGTCGTCCATCGCCGCCCTCCTGAAGCAGAAGCCCGTCTACTGGCTGGGCCTGGCGGTCGGCGCGGTGGGCATCGTCTACTTCCTCAACGGCTTCCTCCTCTTCCTGCCGGCCTGAGCATGTGGGCCCTCACCGTCGCCGCCGTCATCGAGCGCCAGGGCCGCTTCCTGGTGGTGGAAGAGCCCGACAAGGTCACCGGCCTCCCCGTGATCAACCAGCCCGCCGGGCATGTGGAACCCGGCGAATCCGTCCTCGACGCCGTCCGGCGCGAGGTGCGCGAGGAGACGGGCCTGGCCTTCGCGCCCGACGCCATCGTGGGGCTCTATCCCTTGCGGGCGGCCAACGGGAAGGACTATCTCCGCGTCTGCTTCACGGGCACGGTGCCCGAAGGCGCCGAGGCCGCGCCGGAGGATCCGGACATCCTGCGGTGCCACTGGCTCACCCGCGAGGAACTGGTCGCCGCACCCCTGCGGTCGGGCTGGGTGCTGCGCTGCCTGGACGACGCCCTCGCCGGGCGGCGCTTCCCCTTGGAGTTCGTGGCGGAGATCCGCCACGAACGCTGAACGAGCGGGGATCAGCGCCTGCGGAACCAGGCCGCGGCCACGAGCGACGTGCCCAAGCCCGTGAGCCACGTGCCCAGCGCTCCGGCGAAGGCGTTGCCCAGCGGCGTCCGCATGGGCGCCTGGGCCTTCACCAGCGCCTCGATCTGGTCGGCGCTGAGGCCCTGGTGGGCCATCCGCAGGCGGCCCAGGGCCTCCATCTCGCGGAAGTAGCTGGGGAACACCACGGTGGTGAACAGCAGGCTGCCCACCGCGATGATCAGCGACGCGATGACCGAGGCGGCCACGCCGTTCTGCACCTGGCGGAAATAGCCCGCAGTGGGCGCCGTGAGGCGCAGCATCCCCGCGAGGATCACGATCTGGAGCGGGATCACCAGCCAGAGCAGGAACAGGAGCGTCGGCTGCCGGTACCAGCCGGTGAAGCCCATGACGAAGGTCCACAGGACCGCCAGGGCGCCGAGCAGGACGCCGGCGCGGAAGGGGATCAGGAGCGGTGCTTCGGGATCCGTCTGCGGCCGCGGGGTCATTCCGCCACCTCCGCGATCTCCCCGATGCCCACGGCTCCGGAGCCCGTGGAATCCCCCGTGAGCGCCCGGCGCAGGTAGCCGACCTGGCCCAGGTGGAACGCGAGGTGCGTCTCCAGGTGCAGCAGGAAGCGCCCCGTGGGCACGCGGTGGCCCCCGAGCAGGGCGGGGAAGGGCGCCGCGAGGCCCGCCTCCGTCACGGCGGCGAGGCCCGTCTCCACGGCCGCCAGGGCGCCGCGCAACTCGGCGGCCACATCCTCCCGCCGGCCCTCCCGCTGCGCGAACTCCCGCTCGCGCTCGCGGACGTAGCCCGTCCCGCCCAGGACCGCGCCCATGAAGTGCTGGAGGTTGCCCGCCACGTGCAGGGCGACGTTCCCCGCGCTGTTGGCGATGCCGGGCAGGGTCCGCCACAGGGAGGCGTCATCGGGGAACAGGGCCACTTCCCGCAGGAGGCACTGCAGGTCCCGGCGGAACAGGAGAAGGAGATCGGCGGCGAGGGGGGTCATGGGGGCTCCTCGATCAGGATCCGCTACGGCGCGGCGGGGATCAACACGGGCGCCCGGATTCCATCCGCTATCCTGCCTCTCATGGACCTTCAGGCGCTTCTGGACGACTTGGCCGCGGAATCGGCGCCCTTCGCGGCGCGGGGGAAGGTGGCGGACTACATTCCGGCCCTCGCCTCCGTTCCCCCCTCGCGGTTCGGCCTGGCCCTCGCCACCATCGACGGCGGCCTTTTCGGCAGCGGGGATTGGCGGGAGCCCTTCTCCATCCAGAGCGTGTCCAAGGCGTTCTCGCTGGCCCTGGTGTTGGCCCGCGACGGCGAGGCCCTGTGGACGCGCGTGGGGCGCGAACCTTCGGGCAATCCCTTCAATTCGCTGGTGCAGCTGGAATATGAAAAGGGCATTCCCCGCAATCCCTTCATCAACGCGGGGGCGCTCATCCTCATCGATCGCCTGCTGTCGCTGACGGGCGATTCCCTGAACACCCTGCGGACCTTCCTGCGGGAGGAGAGCGGCAACGCGGCCGTGGATGTGGATCCGGAGATCGCCGCGTCGGAGGCCAGCCACGGCCACCGCAACGCCGCCCTGGCCCACTTCATGGCCAGTTGCGGGAACCTGGAGAACCCCGTGGACCGCGTGCTGGACCACTACTTCCGGCAGTGCGCCCTGCGGATGAGCTGCGCGGACCTGGCGCGGGCAGGCCTCTTCCTCGCCAACCACGGGCTGCGGGCGGACGGCTCGCGCCTGCTCACCCGCAGCGAGGCGAAGCGCATCAACTCGGTGATGCTCACCTGCGGCACCTACGATGCCGCCGGCGACTTCGCCTACCGCGTGGGCCTGCCCGGCAAGAGCGGCGTGGGCGGTGGGATTCTCGCCGTGCTCCCGGAGCGAGGGGTTTTGTGCGTGTGGAGCCCGGCGCTGGATCCCCACGGCAACAGCGTGGCGGGCGTGGAGGCCCTCGACCGCTTCACGACGCGCACGGGCTGGTCCGTGTTCTGAGGCCAATGAGCGATCAAGGCCCAAGATTTTCTTTTCACCACCAAGACACCAAGAAAAGCTCTCCCAACTGAGGATGTGCGTCTTGGTGGTGATCACCATTTTTGAATGCAAAGGGATGCGAGGCCAAGCGGCGAAGCCGTGTCCCTGTGGGCCGTCGCGCCCCAGGAAAACCATTTTGAAAGCTGAGGCGCGCAGAGGCACGGAGGAAAGCGGAAGGATGCCTTTTCCGCTTTCCTCCCCTCTTCCGTGGTTCTCCGCTTTGAGGCTTTGGCCCTTCCTACCCCGGCCCGGGGCGTGGTGGCGATCATCATTTTTGAATGCAAAGGAATGTGAGGCCGAGCGGCGAAGCAGGGTCCTTGTGGGCCATCGCGCCCCGAGAAAAACCATTTTGAAAGCTGAGGCGCGCAGAGGCATAGAGGAAGGTGGAGGGATGCCTTTTCCGCTTTCCTCCCCTCCTCCGTGGCTCTCCGCTTTGAGGCTTTGGTCCTTCCTATCCCGGCCCGGGGCTCCGTCGCCAGGCTTCCCGCGCGTCGGGGGACAGGAAGCTCCAGGCCACGAACCGGCTCTGCTTCTGCCCCTGGGCCATGGGAACGACGCGGATCTCGGGGGCTCCGACCCGGCGCAGGGCGCGCTGCACGGCGGGCAGGTTGGCCGAACTGGAGACCAGCGCCGTGAACCACAGGATCCGCTCGGCGAAGGCGGCGCTCTCCTCCGCCATCCGCGCCAGGAAGCCCGCTTCGCCGCCGTCGCACCACAGCTCCGCGCCCTGGCCGCCGAAGTTCCGGGCGGCGCCCGCCGCGCCGCGGCCCAGCTTCCGCCACTTCCGCTGGCTCGCCTCCCGGGCTTCGCGGGCGGAAGCGTGGAAGGGGGGATTGCACAGCGTCAGGTCGAAGCGCTCGCCCGGCTCCACCACGCCCTCGAAGATGGCGCGGGGGTTTCCCTGGCGGCGGAGGACCACCGCGCTCCGCAGATCGGGATTCGCCGCGAGGATCCGCTCCGCCGAGGCCAGGGCCCCCGCTTCCACGTCGGACCCCACAAAGGACCAGCCGTATTCGCGGTGGCCCACCAGCGGGTAGATGGCGTTGGCGCCCACGCCCACATCCAGCGCGCGGATCGCGGGTCCGCGGGGAAGGGCGCCCCCTTCCGCCAGCAGGTCCGCCAGATGGTGGAGGTAGTCCGCCCGTCCCGGAATGGGCGGGCAGAGGTAGCCGGCGGGGATGTCCCATCCGCGGATTCCGTAGGCCTTCGCCAGGAGGGCCCGGTTGAGGGCCTTGACCGCCGCGGGATCGGCGAAGTCCACCGTCCACCCGCCGTGGGGGGCGCGGCGCAGGAAGGCCGTCAGCTCCGGGCACGCCTCCGTCAGGCGCCGGAAATCGTAGCCGCCGGCGTGCCGGTTGCGCGGATGAAGGCCGGGCTTGGCGGGACCGGTCACGAGCGGCGTTCCCCGGAAGGGCGGCCCGCCACCCAGAACGGAAGCGCCAGGAGAAGCGTCAACGTCGCCAGGGTGGAGGCGAGGCGCCGCCCCTCCCACTGTTTCGCGAACCACCGCTGGAATTCCGTGGCCATGACGTTGGCCTTTCCGCCGTACATCTCCAGGTCGCGCAGGTAGCGCTTGGTGTCCTCCGGCTCGTAGCCCAGGGGATTGGACTGGGGAGGTCCCGCGGCGATGAAGGCGATCCCCGACGCGCTGAGGCCCACCGCCAGGATGGCCGCCGCGATCCGGCGCCGGCGCTTCCGCCGGCGGAGATCCGCTTCTTCGTTTCCTTCTTCGGTGGCGCCGTGGAGCTCCGCGTCCCGCCGCGCCAAGTCCGCCCGGATCCGGGCCAGTTCCTCAGGCGAAAGGGCCTGGCCTCGGCGGGCCAGCTCCTCCAGGGCCGCTTCCACCGCGGCGGTCCGGTACGCCAGCGGATCGTGGGCGTACGCCCGCAATTCCGCATCCGCCAGCGCCGGGATCCGCGTGAGAAAGGTATCGGCCATCCCTCATCTTGCCGCAGAGAGGCGGGGCGCTCTACGAGAAGGAGGAGCCCCGCTGGAACCGGTCGTAGTGGTCGATGGTGACCGTGAAGGGCGGACCGGAAGGTTTTCCCTCCCCGTTCAGGCCCTGGAGCTTCAGTTCGAGGGGCTTCACGGACAGCATTCGGCCCGGCGGAAGCTCCACCCGCACGTGCTGGCGTCCCGCGGTTTCCACCAGCCGCGGCGCGATCCCGGCCTCGGCGGACGTCACGGCCCAGGCTCCCCGGGGAAGCACCAGGTCCACCGTCCAGAACCCGTCCGCCTTGCGGGTGCGCGCCTCCATGGCCTGCGTGGGCTGGCCGTCCAGGCGGACGTGCAGCTTGTAGGCCGTGCACGACGCGAGGAAGAGGCACGAAAGGGAAAGCACTGGAAGCCGCATGGAGTCCTCCCGGGAACCGCCTTCAGGGCCACGATGATGGCGCGGCCCGCGCGTCCTGGCGACCGCTTCTTTTTCCGCGCTTCAGGGCAGGCCCGGAAAGCGATCCACGAACGCCACGTCGAGGTCGGGGAACGCGCCCACGACCTGCACCCGGAGGTCGGGATGGGATGTCACCACCTTCCACTCTCCGCACCGCCGCGGCTCCCCTTTCACCAGCCGCACGCGCAGATTGGGAAACGCCCGGACCACGCGGATCCGGAGGTCCGGGAAGCTGGTCACCCACTGGATGCGTCCGGAGAGCTTCCTGCCTTTCCAGGTGCACGCATTCGCGTCGAGCTTCGGGGAGGGGACTCCCAGCGCCGCGGCGCACAGGAAAAGGGCCAAGGCCCTCATCGTCGTCTCATTTCGCCCGGAAGAGCTTTTGGAGTTCCGAGAAGAAGCCCATGGCGTATTCGGGGTTCGAGGTGGGCGCGAGGTTCACCATGATGCCTTCGGCCAGGGTGAGGGTGGAGCCTCGAAGGACGATCGGTCCCCTCAGGAAGGTGGACCAGTTCAGATGCGCCCGCTTCCCGTTTCCGTTTCTGAAATAGAGGCCCTCGCAGGTCACGATGAAGCCCACGTCCAGGTTGGATGGGCTCAAATCGATCGCGAGGATCATCTTCTCCTCGATGGGAAGGCCGAAAAAGAAAGCGAGCTTGGCGACCTTGGTCAGGGGGATGTTGGGAGAAAGCCAGGCTCGGTTCTGACCCTTGAAGGCGCCATGCAATTCCTCGCAGATCCCGAAAAGAGCCGCCTGGCCCGCAGGGGACTCGATCTTGAGGACCTTCTGCTGGGGGCGGTAGGGCGCGCCGCATTGGGGACACGCCGGGGGAGGAGGGCCGTCGAAGGGGGTGTGGCAGTAGTTGCACACGACTTCCGCTTCTGGCTCATCGGCAACGATCGGCGGTCCCGGGCAAAGAAAGGTTTTGAAGGACGAATAGTCTTTCAGCCTGAACAGCAGGATCAGGGCAATGGGGGGCGTCAGAAAGAGCGCGATCAGAAACCAGTTGAGAGCATCACGGCCCCGGTTCGTCGCAACTCCGCTCACTGCCATGGTCAAGAAGAGGTAGAGAACGCCAAGCGCCAATTGGCCGAGGCACGAAAGCATGCGGGCTCCGGAGCGGAAGAGGATCGGCAGCTGAAAGCGCCGCGGGGAACTGCCCCTGAATTGAAGCAATAGACACTGTTGAGCTCAACATTCTCGACCCGCCGGCCGCTTCGGCCTCACGCCTTCCGCGTGCCCGGCAGCCGCGCGCGCAGCCATCGGATCTGGCCGCAGTGGCCGATCTCGTCTTCCATGACGTGAAACCAGGCGCCATGGGCGTTCAGGCTGGGTGCCGCCGGGAGGGGCGCTTCAAACCAGGCGTCGTCACGCCCTGCCAGATCTTGAAGGGTGGCGCGGCGGCCCTCGGCTAGGTCCTTGAGGTAATCGGCCAGGTCCCGGCCTCGGAGCCGCTTCCTGCCTTCGTCGCCGAGGTCCAGCGCGGGCAGCCACGCCTGCAGGTCGTCATCCGGGGAGGTCCGGTCTTCGAAGACGAGAAGCTGGTGCCATCGCTCCACCGCGGCCGCATGGGCGAGCAGGGCTCCGATGGAATTGCTGTGGGCATCGTACAGATGGTCCAGCTCCCCCGTGGACAGCCCTTCCACCGCCGCCAGAAGCGCCTCCCGCGCCTGGTCGAGCATGGCGACCATCCGGCCGATCGCAGGCGTGAAGCCTGGCACGGGCCCGATGCGGCGCGTCATGGACGGTTCTCCGGACCTGGAATGCCCTCCAGGTGGCGGGTCATGAAGACGCTGTTGGGATCCTTGCCGTAACTTCCGAACGGAGGGCAGAACGCGAATCCGAAGCCTGCGTACAACCGGCGCGCCGGTTCGAAAGCGGCCTGGGAGCCGGTCTCCAGGCTGAGGCGCAGGTAGCCCCGGCTTTCGGCCTCGCGCAGGATCTGGCGGAGCAGCGCTTGGGCCACGCCCTTCCCGCGGTGGGCCTCGACGGTCCTCATGGACTTGATCTCCCCGTGGCGGGCATCCAGTTCCTTTAGCGCCCCGCATCCCAGCAGGTCGGGGCCGGACCACGCGGTCCAGAACGTGATGTCCGGCCCGCGGAGCGCCGCAAGATCGAGGGCGTGAACGCTCCCCGGCGGAGAGATGCTCCGCATGTCCCGGAGGTGCACTTCGAGCAATGCGCGGATCTCGGGACCGAGGAGGTCGTCGTGTCGGATGTCCATGGGAGAGGAGGCCTGCGGGAAGGGACGTTCGCGCCCGCCCCAGGTTAAACGGTGGCCCAGCGCGGTGGGAACTGAGACAGTAGTAGGCGAATCCGAGAAGAGGACATCCGCGCATGGCGAATCCGTTTCAAGCCGCCGAGGCCTCGTGGCTATCCCGCCGGGGGCTCTGGCTGCTGGCGCGGTTGATGATGGGAAGCTCCGCGTTTCGCCGGAAGGTCCGGATCCTGGGCGAGACCGAGGACTACCTCTCCTGGCTCCAGTCGGAGTTCGGGCGGATCCGCCTGCTGAAGTCCCGGGAAGACCTGTGGGGCCTGATGATGGCCGACATGGACAAGGGCGCCTGGACCGTCTACGAATTCGGCGTCGCCTGGGGATATGCGACGCGCCACTGGCTGTCCAGGGGGCTTCCCTCCGTGGTGGCCTGGCACGGGTTCGACCGGTTCACGGGATTGCCCCGCGCGTGGCGCGACGTGGAGGAAGGTGAATTCGACGCCCAGGGCCGCCCGCCGGTCCTCGCGGATCCCCGTGTGGTCTGGCACGTGGGGGACGTGGAGGAGACCCTGCCGGCCGTGGAGATCACGAGCACCCGCAAGTGCCTTCTCTTCGACCTCGATCTGTACGAACCCACCGCCTTCGCTTGGAACCGCCTGCGCAGCCACCTGAATCCCGGCGACCTCCTCTATTTCGACGAAGCCTACGACCAGGACGAACGGCGCGTGCTTGTGGAACACCTGCTGCCGGAGTTCAGGTTGGAGCTGATTGGAAGCACGACCTATGCGTTGGCGTTGCGTGTGGTGGGAGTGAGGTCCTGAGGATCTGCGCCATTGTAGTGCTCCCCTGATTGTTGGACAAGTTTGAGGGTTATCAGGCAGCGGGTTGGGGGTTGAGGAACGCCTCTCGGGGCGTCCGGTAGGCCAAGGCCTGGTGGGGCCTCTGGGTGTTGAAGTGGTCGATGTATCGGGCGATGACGGCGCGGGCTTCGCGGATGTCCTGGAACCGGTGGAGCCAGGCGCACTCTTCCTTGAACGAACGGATGAACCGCTCGCACAAGCCGTTCTGCTCGGGGGTATAGGGCGTGATGTATTCCTGCTTCAGGCCGTAGTCCTTGACCAGAGCCCGGTAGGCCCGGGAGCCGAACACGAGGCCATTGTCATGGCGGAGGGCGAGGCCCGGCGGTGCGCCGTGGGTCCATCCGAACCGGTGGATCAGGGCTTCTTCCAGAGCGCGTTCCGCATTCTGGGCCCTGGCCGTTCGATCCAGGCTCCAGCCCAGGACTTCGCGGGTGCAGCAGTCCAGGACGGGCACGAACGCGCACCAACCATCAACCCCGCATTCCACCAGGGCGATGTCCGTGGACCAGCGCTGGTTGGGGAACGGGGCAATGGATTTCGACCCCGGCACCCTTGGGCGCTTCCCCACGGCCCGCTGGCGGCAGCTCCAGCCCTTGATCCGCATGAGGCGGTGGATCTTCTTGCGATTGGTGGACTGACCCAGGCGATACCTCAACCAGGCCCATACCCGCCGGATGCCGAAGGTCGGGTGGGCCTGGATGATCTCGTGGACGGTCCTGGCCAGGGCCTCGTCCACCGGGCGATGCAGCTTCTCCACCTTGGGCTGGTGGTAGACCGTGGAGCGCGGCACACCGAGCACCCGGCAGAGGCGAGTCATCGGGATCTCCATCCCCGCCTCCAGCACATCGCACCGCACCGCATTCACGAGATCCCTTCCGGCAAGTCCTTGCCGAGAATGCGATGCGCTTTTTTTAGGATGTCCACCTCCAGCGCCAGCTCGCCGACCTTGGCTTGCAGGCGCTGCTTCTCGGCCTCCCACTGGGCCTCGCGGTCCCGTGGGTGGGTGCGCAGGGCCTCCGTGCCCTGGCTGAGGAAGTCGTCCTTCCACTGCTCCAACTCGGCCACGGTCAGCCCGTGCTGGCGGGCGGCATCGGCGGCCGTGATCTTTCCCTTGATCAGGTCCAGAACGACGGCGGCCTTCCTTTTGGCCGTCCATCGCTGGATATTCCCTTCGGGGAGGGGTTGGGTTTGGGACATAGGGGTTCTCCTGGTGAAGGACCTGAGCCCTCCGGAGCCGCCGCGCCAGGGTGCTTCGCTTCGGTCGGCCTACGGCCTCCCATCGCTTCGCACCCTGGCGGCTGGATATCATCCTTCTCGGCTCCTTATTGCCTGTCCAACCTCAGAGGGGGACGGAATACCATCGCTTCCCTCATCCGGGCGACGGAACGGAAGAAATGTAGGCGAGTCCGAGTTGAGCGGAAGGTTAGGTGCTGAGACACTCTGCGATAAGGGAAATTCGGTTTTCAAGCAGATGGCTCGTAAAATCCTTTCCGCCTCGCTTCTGATCGCCGCGGGTTTGGAAGACTTCAGAGTGATCGTTGAATCCAAACCCAAACATCCGGTCTGGTGGGCCACCGACTGTTCGGCATGAATCCATGAATTCCTTCATTTCTTCGAATGTAAACAGAAGTGTACAGTCTCGGTACCAATTTTTGTTCACAGACTTGGTTTGATTCACCACCATGGGGTACAGACCAAAAAGAAGGATGAAATCAGCCTCTTTCGGGACATCAAAACGGTTGAACCAGGTTTCGAAGAGGAACCGCTTGGTTGATTCTCGCTTAGGGGGTTTTGAAAGATAAGTGCGGGAAGCCTTGATCTGGATTGTGGCGGTGCGTGACTTGCCATTAGGGAGACGTTTGATCAGTGCTAGATCGAACCCCTTTTCCTGCCTTGATGCGGGCACAAGAACAGAGAACCCTTCCGATTTCGGGAGGAGTTTTTGTAAACGATCGGCAAGGAATGCTTCAGGCCATTGCAAGGTGAATATGGGATCCATAGGGGCACCTAACGGCGGAAGCTAATCGGTCACGCCTGGACCGAAACGATGAGCGGAGGCGAGATGGTGAAATGCAGAGAGAGGACGGAAGGCAATGCAGGCGGGGTCCGGGTTGAGCAAAGGGTGAGGCCGCTAGTTTCTAGCCACGAACCGCTGCTTCGATTTCGGCAATGTCGATTTTCGTTTGTTTCATCATCGCCGCGATCGCTTTGGCAGACACATCCTTGTCGGCACTCGTGGTCAATTCTGTCAGCCGCCTCGGGAAAATCTGCCACGACACCCCGTAACGATCCTTCAGCCATCCGCAGGCGGTGACCTCGCCGCCATTGATGGTCAACGCCGCCCACAGCCGATCGGTCTCGGCCTGATCGTCCGTGGCGACCGAAATGGACACCGCCTCAGTCAGCGTGAACATCGGCCCAGCGTCAAGGATCTGGTACGGCACTCCGCCCAGCGAGAAGTCGATTACTGAGAAAGCACTATAACCATTGTCGCCGTAAAAGGTCGTTTCGAGCCGACTGCCGGGGATCAAAGAACAGTAGAACTCAGCGGCCTCACGGCCTCGTCCGTCGCGGAACCAGAGGCAGGTGCGAATGGAGCTGGTCATCGTATTGCTCCTCGTGTGAGTGGGTTGAACGGTTGTGCGGCCTAACAGATGAAGCTAACCGATCGCGCCTGCACCGAGGCGAGGAGCGTAGCCGAGAAAGCGGAATGAAGAGACAGCGGAAGGCACTGCCGCCGAGGTCCGAGTTGAACGAATGTTTAGACGCTAGGCCGTTTTCTGGAAATATTTATCATAATCATTAATTGTTTTCTTGAATTACGCCAAGAATTGTCCGGAAATCATGTTCCAGTAGCTCTAGTGGAGCAACAATATCACTATTGATTTTATTCGAAATTTCTATCCACTTGGAGGTATCAGAAATACGGTATTTTTTGCCATCCTTCATTGAGTATAGTTGATCCTTTTCGACAAATAATAATCTGAAGTGTAATATGTTTTTTCTGATTTCAGTCAAAATTTCGACTGCTTTATCAGCTGTTTCGGCTTTTAGCCAAATTCTGTTTTCTAAACAATAATTATAAATCGTTTCAAAACTTTCAAAAGCTTCCATTCCTCGATTTATTCTATCTTCATCAACGCCTCCAAACATTGAAGTAAATATTTCCAGTTTTTTAATTGAGTTCCTCATTCCTTTGTAAATTATTTCAATCACTTGCATTTGTTTGTTGTAAACTTGTTCGAATTGGTGCTTCTTGTAGTTAGACGTTAACGCTAGCGACGATTTAAGCGTTTCAATTGAATTTGTATTGTGGAGTTTGATGGACTCAATGTGTTCGGATTTGGCTTTTTCTAGGAAATGATCAAAAAATCGTTTACCAAAGAATGCCATACCTGCAATTAGCGCTGCCTGACCACCAAATGCGGCCAAAAGCGCTTGCCAAACTTCCATTGGATTCTCCTTTATTGAGACTTCCAGAAGTATCAAGGGCGCCTAACGAATGAAGCTCACCGGCTCAACTGCAGCTAGACGATGGCTGGAGGATGGAAATCGGAAAGGATCGAAGGAGAGAGGAAGGCAGGGCCGGTTGGGTCCGAGCTGAGCGCGGGATTAGATCATTCACGATCAAGGAAGAAAGCGCTAGTAACAATTATTGCCTTCTGCACGCCAATAAACAATTTTACCAGAGGGATCCGTTTCAATGTATTTAGTGCATGAATCGGTAACCATATTGCCACCATAGATATGGCCGCCTGTGGTCGTGGCAGTCGCTCCACCTCCGTAAAGCGGAGTAATAGTTGTAGTTGTAGGTGAAATGTAAACAGGCGTCCTTCTGGTAGATGCCTGCTGAAAAATATAGAGTTTGTTGCCATTCGGCAGATCTCTAGTGTCTGATGGATAGCCCATTGAGTGTATATATCTATTAATGTCTGCTCCGATCCAATAATCCATTACTTCTCCAAATTGTTTTCTTCTTTCTTCAAGACTTGGTCCCATGCAACCTATAAGTGATAAACCAAGAACTGCGATAATGATTTTCTTGATCATCGATTCCTCCTGGTTTTTTGAGAGACGGTCTAATTTAAAAATTGGATCAGTTTATTGATTAATTAAGGTTTATATTTAATCCTCTTTCCAGTCGTATCTAGGGAATAGAAAGCTCCACTTTTGAATCCCTCATCTAGCCTTTTGTTGCTGATAGCTTCTATATTCTTCGCCTTACATTTAGAGCAGACTTCCGGCAGTTCTTCGCAAAATTGGACAGAGTGGCATGAATAACAAACGATGTTGTGCATTGGGCACCTCGAGAAAAAGTGAGGCCTAACTTTGTATGGGGTGGTGAGGAATTGGGGGGCGGTTGGTTCGTCTAGTTCGTAGGACCGGAGGGAGGGACGGGGTTCGCTGCGGGTAGGATGGGCGAACCGATTTGGCAACTTTGACAAACGAAAAAAAGACGATAAATTGAAGGGCATTCGTCCTGTACTGCTTATTGACTGTGCCGAATTTTAGCGCGATAGGCGAACTCGGTCGATTGGAGCGGAACCCATGCTCGAGGCGAGTAGGTAGACGGGCGAAAGGCGGATCGTGGAAGGAAGGGCGCAGGCCCCGAGACCCCTGGACCAGTTGCGGGAGAGCCTACGGGTCCGGCATTACCGCCGGCGGACGGCGGATGTCTGTGTCGCCTGGGTACGGCGGTTCATCCTCTTCCAGGGCAAGCGGCATCCCCCAAGGAGAGGGAGGTCCTAAATACCCCGGCCCTCGGGAGTGACTTGGCGGCAGCGCGATGAGGAGCCTTGTGGACGCTTGTACGTTTTTTCGCCACAGATGAACACGGATGAACGCGGATCTCCCCCTCCATCCGTGTTGATCCGCGTTCATCCGTGGCTGACCCTCCTGGAAGGAGTAGCCTCATCCCATGCGCATGTCCGACCTCCATTTCCAGCGCCTGGTGGACGAGGCGCTGGGGCTCGTCCCGGAGGAGTTCCGGCCCTACCTCGAAGGGGTGCCGGTGGTCATCGAGGACTGGGCATCGGACGCGCTGCTGGACGAGCTGGGGGTGCCGGAGGACGAGACGCTCTACGGGCTGTACTCGGGCCGGGCGCTGACGGAGGGGCCGCCGCTGTCGGGGGAACTGCCGCCGCGGATCACCCTCTACCGGGGGCCGCTGCTGGAGGATGGCCTGGACGAGGCGGAACTGCGCGACGAGATCGCCACGACGGTCATCCACGAGATCGCCCACCACTTCGGGATCGGCGAGGACCGGCTGGAGGAGCTGGGCTGGGATTAGGGAACGGGCTTCTTCCGCCGATACTCTAAGGACTTGGGCCCCCGCGTGCCGGCCCAGCGGGGTCCCCATGCTGCGCCGTCTCTGGTCCACCCTCAAGGGCAGTCTCGCCAGTTCCGTGCTGGCGGCCAATGCGATCACGTTCTTCTCGGGCATGATCCCCGTCGCGCTGGTGAAGCTGGCCCTGCCCTTCGGGGCGGTGCGACGTGGCACGGACCGCCTGCTCACCGGCTTGGCGGAGGGCTGGATCGCCGTGAACGGCGCGTGGATGGCGCTGGTCCAGCGGATCCGCTGGGACGTGAAGGGGCTGGAGGGACTGCGGCGGAAGGGCTGGTACCTGGTCAGCAGCAACCACCAGAGCTGGGTGGACATCCTGGTGCTGCAGAAGGTGTTCCACCGGAAGGTGCCGTTCCTGAAGTTCTTCCTGAAGCGCCAGCTGTTGTACGTGCCGGTCATGGGACTGGCGTGGTGGGCGCTGGACTTCCCGTTCATGCGCCGCCGCAGCGGCAGCCGGGCGAAGGACCTCGCCACGGCGCGGAAGGCCTGCGCCAAGTTCCGCCAGATCCCCACGTCGGTCATGAACTTCCTGGAAGGCACGCGGTTCAGCCGCGCCAAGCACGCGGCCCAGCATTCCCCCTACCGCCACCTCCTGAAGCCCAAGGCCGGCGGGATGGCCGCGGCCCTGTCCGCCATGGGCGAGCGCTTCGACGCCCTGCTGGACGTGACCATCGTCTACCCCGAGGGCGTACCCAGCTTCTGGGACCTGCTCTCCGGCAAGATGAAGCAGGTGGTGGTGCGGGTCCGCGAGCGGGAGATCCCCCGGGACCTGCTGGACGGCGACTACGAAGGCGATCCCGCCTTCCGGGCCCGGGTGCAGGAATGGCTGCACGAGATCTGGACGGAGAAGGACCGGCGCATCGGCGAGATCCTGCTCCAGCGGAACCCGGCCGAGGCGTGATGCCGCTTGCATTCAAAAGATAAGGATTACCACCAAGACACCAAGAACCGCGTCCACAGTGAGTGGAGCTTTTCTTGGTGCCTTGGTGGTGAAAAGAAAGTTTTGGATCTTGATTGCACATTGGTATGAGGCGATCAAGACCCAACCTTTTCTCACCGCGCAGATGCCAAGAACTGCATAAAGACAGGGTTTTTGCCTTTCTTGGTGTTCTTGGCGGTGATCCTTATTCTTTGAATGCAAAGGGGCACGAGGCCCTACACCAGCAGCAGCGTCCCGAAGGGCGAGCCCAGAAGGGGCGGACGTCCGGTGGCGCGGCCTTCATAGAGCCCCGCCAGGCCCACGTCGGGAGGGGGTTGGAGCCGCTCGGGGACGGCGACGCCGCGGAAGCAGACCATGGCGCACAGGTTGGAGGCCAGGGCCGCCTCGTCGCCGGCCTTGATCCGGGCGGTGCTGAAGGCCCGGCCGACGGCCTTGTGGTGGCGGAGGCGCTTGCGGACGCGGTCGAACAGATCCGCGTAGGCCTCCACGGTGAGGGGCGCGCCCAGCCGCTCCAGGCGGTCCAGGGTGGCGAAGGCGTGGAGCAGGACCTGGACCGAGACGCGCAGAGCGGGATCGCCGTCGCCCAGCCGGGCGTGGAGCGCGGCGAAGGCCTGCATGGGTCCCTGCAGCCGGGCCTTGGAGAAGCCCGCCGCGTGGGCCAGATGGGTTCCGAACAGCAGGGCGGTGCCGCGGTCGCCCAGGTCGTAGGGGGCGGCCTGAGCCGCTTCCATCGCCGCTTCGAGCGCCTGGCGGACAAAGCGGTCCATCAGGATGCCCGGCGAGAAATTGCGTAGCCGCGCTGCGTGGGCCAGGACCAGCGCCAGGCGGAAGAACTGGCCGTCCCGGATGCGGACGTCCTGGAGCAAGTCGGCCTGGATGCGGTGGACGGCCTCGAACAGGCGGATCCGCGGTTCCACCACGCTCTCGTCGCCCATCAGCCCGCCGTCCACCAGGAAGATGTCCGCGGCGTAGGGCCAGCGCCAGCCCGAGGCCGCCACGGTGGGCGGCAGCACCCCCTGCATCCGGGTGAGGAGGAGGTTCATGCGGTCCCGGTTGCACCACAGGTAGGCGCGCTTGGGGTCCTCCCGGGAGGTCCGCATCAGGCGCACCAGGAAGGCGATCTTCGCGCGGAGGGCGGGGCTGTCCGCGAACATCGGCAGCCGCTCGAAAGCCTCCAGCAGGCCCTCGTACTCGCCGATCACCACCGAAGGCCGGTCGCCCGCGGCGAGGCGGTCCACCAGCAGGCTGAGAAGGCCCGAGGGGTCCTCCTTGAAGTGCAGGAAGCTGGGGCCGCGATGACCGGGACCGAAGGCGGCCTGCAGGGCGGTCTCCAGCAGCTCGAATTCGGGGGCCTCGGGCAGGGTCGCCTCGCCGGCGGCGGTGAGCCGGAAGTAGCCGGCGCCCTCCACCTGGGTCCCCGGCGGCGTCTCCCGCTGGACCTGGTCGATCTCGCGGTCCGTCTCCGCCAGGCGGTCCAGGCACTCGCGGCCCTCCACCTGGAGGTAGTCCTGGATGCGCTCCAGGTTGGGCACCACGTCCTTGGGGATCCGCACGTCCCGCACCTCGATCTTCAGCAGTTCGAGCAGGCGCACCAGCTGGACGGCATCGGGATCATTGGGCGCGGGCGCGGCCGGGGCGCCCAGGGGAAGGAAGCCCGCCAGCCGGGAACGCGGCGCCAGCCGCCGCTGGAGGCGATCCGCGCAGCCCTTGGCCTCCACGATCCGGCGGTGGGTCTCCTGGAGGGCCTCGTACCGGCCTTCCAGGCTGGCCTGGAGCGGCCGTTCGTCCTTCTGGACGAGTCCCAGCGCGAGCAGCTCATCCAGGCCGTCGCGGCCGAGGGCTTCCAGGGGCACCGCTTCGGACGCGGCCAGGCATTTGAGGCGATCGAGCGGAGTCGTGGGTGTTTCCATCGGGCAAAGTAGGAAAGGGGCCGAAGGGGATCCTGCCGCGTCGCGGGCCGGGAGTGAGCGCCAGTCAGGGGTTCATCCAGCCTAGTCGAAGAACCGAAGGCTTCGGCCAGCGGCAGGGTGGGAACTCGGATGGACTTCTCTAGTCGAGCAAGATCCGGCCCCTCCAGTCGAGCCCTATTTGGAGGGACCGTTTTTTCCCCGCGGTTTCAGGCGGGACCGCCCGCTCCGCGGCTCATGCGATCGGGCCGGTCAGCGGGCCTGCTTCGTGACCACCACCGCCGTTCCGTAACACAGCACTTCCACGGCGCCGCCGCGCGGTTCGACGGAGGAAGCGTCGTAGCGGACGCCCACGATGGCGTTGGCGCCCAGGGCCTTCGCGTGCTCGACCATGTCCTCGTAGGCCTGGGAGCGGGTCTGTTCGCACATGGTGGTGTACGCGCCGATCTTCCCGCCGATGATGTTCTTGAGCCCGCCCAGGATGCCCTGGGAGATGGTCGGCGACCGGACGATGATGCCGCGCACGAGGCCCTTGGTGTCGAGGATGTCGTACCCGTCGATGGTGAACGTGGTGGAGGCGAGCATGTCGGTCCTTGTAGGTGGCGTCGGTCGACGAAAAATCAATGGAGGGTGGAAGACGCGGGAGCAACGGGGACGGTGGCTTGAATCACCTTCTCCAGATCTTGAATGCGGCGGCTATTTTTCACCTTGCGCAGTGAATCGTCGGAAACGGAGAGCTTTCCCGCCTGGATCGCCTTGAGGTTGTCCAGGTTCCGCTGCCAGCGGGCTCGGACTGCCGCGGGCACGGGCTGAAGCCCGCCGGGGGTGAATTTCCGGGGAGGGATCTTCGCTTCGATCCCGCGGGCCTTCAGCTGCCGGACGAGCTGGGGCACATGGGAGACGCCGAACACGAACACGATCTTTCGGGCGCCGCCGGCGGCGGCCAGTCCCGTCTCCACGATGCGGCGATTCCGCTCATGCCACCGGCCCGCCGCCACGTCCGACACCGTGTCCTTGCCGATGATCGTCTCGAATTTCGCATCGATGAGATCCAGGACCGCCTGGCTGTGGATGTGGTCGTAGAGGGAGGCGCCCGCGAAATTCATCATTCCCGCCCGGAACTCACGGTCGCTCTGGGCGGCCCGCTCTCGAACCGAAGGTGGCTCCTCCTTTTCGGCCTTTTCCTGCTCGGCGGAATCCATCCGCCAATCCGTCGGGACGAACCGGATCTTCCACTGGGGCGCCATTTCAGCCAGGAAGGTCGCTTCCGGAGGAAAATACCCCTCCATGGATTGTTCGAAGGCCTCCGGGGTGATTTCGCCGCAGATGAGATCGGGGCCGATCGCCAGGATCTGGGCCTGAAGATCAGCCAGGCTGTAGCGGCTCCTGGATTCGAAATGCAGGCTGTGGACGGCGCCCACCAAATACACCTCAGGGGGCCGTTCGGCTTGGCGCTTCCGGGGATTCCCGGCGAACGCCAGGGATGCCAGAGCGAACAACAGGCTGAGGGGGATGGCGATTCTTCTCATCGGTCCGATCCTAGCGTGCTGGCAGGAGGCTCATCTCGAAACCCGAAGCGGGCGCCTTGCGGCGCCCGCTTCTCATGGAAAGACGTTCGGTCTACCCGTTCACCTTCACGAACTGCTCCATGAAGTCCACGAGGGTCTTCACGTGGTCCACGGTGACGGCGTTGTAGGTGCTGACGCGGATGCCGCCGATGTCGCGGTAGCCCTTGAGGCCGACCATGCCGTTCTTCTTGGCTTCCTTGATGAAGAGATCGTCGAGTTCGGGGGTGGGGAGGAAGAAGTCTACGTTCATCAGGCTGCGGTGGGCCTTCTCGGTGACGAAGCCCTTGAAGAAGCCGGGGTGCTTGTCGATGCAGCCGTAGAGCAGCTCGCCCTTCTTCCGGTTGCTGGCTTCGATGGCCTGCAGGCCGCCCAGGCTCTTGTTGTAGGCCAGGACGTTCCGCAGGATGTAGATCCCGAAGGTGGGCGGGGTGTTGTAGAGGCTGTTCTTCTCCGCGTGGATCTTGAAGCGCAGGTAGCTGGGCAGGTCCTGGGCCTCGCACATCTCCAGGAAATCCTCGCGGATGATCGTCAGGGTGACGCCGCTGGGGCCCAGGTTCTTCTGGGCGCCGCCGTAGATCAGGCCGAAGGGGCTCACGTCGAAGGGGCGCCACATGAAGTCGCTGCTCATGTCGCAGACGTAGGGCACGTTTCCCACCTGCGGGAACTCCTGCCACTGGGTGCCCTCCACGGTGTTGTTGGAGGTGAAGTGGACGAAGGCGCTGTCGGGGCCGACCTTGATCTCGTCGGCGTGGGGCAGGCGGCTGAACTTCAGGTCCTTGGTGGTGGCGGCCACGCGCACGTTGTCGCCGGCGACGAGCTTCGCCTCCTTGGTGGCCTTCTCCGCCCAGTTGCCGGTGACGATGTAGTCGGCCTTCCGCCCGCCGCGCAGCAGGTTGAGGGGGATCATCCCGAAGCTGAGGTGGGCGCCGCCCTGGAGCATCAGCACCTTGTAGTTGTCGGGCAGGCCCATCAGCTCCTTGGTGAGGGCGATGGCCTCCTCGTGCACCGCGTCGTACTCCTTGGCGCGGTGGCTGATCTCCATGACGGACATGCCGGTGCCCGCGAAGTCCAGCAGCTCCTCCTTCGCGCGCTCGAGCGCCGGAAGGGGCAGCCCCGCGGGGCCGGCGTAGAAGTTGATCACGCGATGGGTCATGGTGCGCTCCATGGAAAGGAAAACCGATCACCACCAAGACACCAAGGCGCCAAGAAAAACTTCTTTTGCAGTTCTTGGTGCCTTGGTGGTGGGATTTTATGCTTTGAAATCCTGAAGGATCGCCACGACCTCGTCGCCGATGCGGCCGAGGTTCTCCTTGGAGCTGGCGCCCAGGTGGGGGGCCATGAACACGTTGGGGGCGGTGAGCAGGGGGTAGTCGGCGGGGGGCGGGTCGCTGGGCCACACGTCGGTGCCGTAGGCCCGCACCTTGCCGCTCTTGAGGGCCGCGGCGAGGTCATCCTCCACCACGCACCGGCCCCGGCCGGTGTTGATGATGATCACGCCGTCCTTGGCCTTGGCGAGGAAGGCGGTGTTGATCATTCCGCAGGTGTCGTCCGTGAGGGGCGTGTGCAGGCTGATGACGTCGGACTTCGCGGCCAGCTCGTCGAGGCTCACCAGCTTGGCGATGGGGTGCTCCTTGAGGAAGGGGTCGAAGGCGAGGACCTCCATCCCGAAGGCCTGGGCGCGCTTGGCCACTTCTGTGGCGATGGCGCCGGCGCCCACGAGGCCCAGGGTCTTCTTGAAGAGTTCCGTGCGCTTGAGCTCGCTCTTGAGGAACTTGCCCTCGGTCATGGAGGTGTGGGCCTCGATCAGGCGCGTGGGAATGGCGAGCATGAAGGCCATGGCCATCTCGGCCACGGCGACGCTGCTGGCCTTGGGCGTGTTGACGGCCCGGATGCCCTTCTCGGCGCACAGCTTCTTGTCCACGTTGTCCATGCCCACGCCGCCGCGGATGACGAGCTTGAGGGCGGGGGCCTGGGCCAGGAGGTCGGCGTTCACCTTGGTCTTGGAGCGGACCAGGAGGACGTCGGCGCCGGGCAGGGCGGCCATGTCGGAGCTGACGGCGCCAAAGGTGGACAGGCGCTCGGGAAGTTTGGCGTCGAAGGCATCGGCGATGAGGATCTGCATGGGGACTCCGGTTGATCCAGAAAGCAAAGAAAACTGATCACCACCAAGGCACCAGGAACTGACAAGGCGGTTCTGGGCGCCTTGGGGTCTTGATGGTGAGATTTTTATCCCTCGTACATCCGAACGAGCAGTCCGGAGCGGAGCTTGGGCTCGAACCAGGTGGACTTGGGAGGCATGACCTCGCCGGCGTCGGCGACGCTCATCAGCTGGGAGAGCGACGTGGGGTAGAGGGAGAAGGCCACGGCGCAGCCCTCCTTCACCCGGCGCTCCAGCTCGTCCATCCCGCGGATCCCGCCCACGAAGTCGATGCGGGTGTTGGTGCGGGGATCGTCGATCCCGAGGATGGGCCCCAGGAGGTTCTCCTGGAGGATGCTCACGTCCAGCCCGCGGACGGGATCGCTGGCGGGGAAGGTGCCGGGCTTGGCGCTCAGCTCGTACCACGTGCCGCCCATGTACATCCCGAAGGTGGTGGGGGACTGGGGATCGCGGTGGGCGGCGACGCTCACGTCGAATTTCTCGCGGACCTTCGCCAGGAAGGCCTCGGGGGTGAGGCCGTTGAGATCCTTCACCACGCGGTTGTAGTCCATGATTTTGAGCTGGTCGTGGGGGAAGACCACGGCCATGAAGCTCTCGTAGGGCTCCTCGCCGTTGCCGGGGCCTTCCACGGCGCGGCGGGCCTGGCCGTAGCGGATGGCGGCGGCGGTGCGATGGTGGCCGTCGGCGATGTAGAGGGCGGGGACGCCGTTGAACAGGTGGACCAGCTCGTAGATCACGGCCTCGTCGGAGACGATCCACACCGTGTGGCCGATGCCGTCGGGGGTCACCACGTCGTAGATCGGCGCCTGCTTCCGCACGTCGTTGACGATGTGGTCGATGTAGGGGACGGCCTTGTAGGTGAGGAACACGGGCTCGGCGTTGGCGGCCTGCTCCGTGACGTGGCGGGTGCGGTCGTCCTCCTTGTCCTTGCGGGTGAACTCGTGGCGCTTGATCTGGCCGGTCTCGTACTCCTCGACGGAGCACAGGCCCACCAGGCCCGCCTGGACGTGGTCGCCCATCCGCTGCTGGTAGACGTACAGGCAGGGCGCGTCCTCGTGCAGCAGGACGCCGTCGCGGATCATGGCGCGGAGGTTGGCCACGCCCTGGGCGTAGACCTCGTCGGCGTGGACGTCGATGCCCGCGGGCAGGTCGATCTCGGGGCGGCCGACGTGGAGGAAGGAGTGGGGGTTCCCCTTGGCCAGCTCGGCGGCCTCCTGGGTGTTCACGACGTCATAGGGGACGGCGGCCACCTGGCCCGCCAGATCAGGCCGGGGGCGATGGGCGCGGAAGGGCTTCAGCTGGGACATGGACACCTGCCTGGGAAAGGGGCCCCGCGGGGCCGCACAGGCGCCATTATTCCCCCTCGGGTGCCCTTTGGGGGCGGCCCCGGCCCTCTTTTGACGAAAGTCCCATCCTGAGCGGCCGGGAAACCCAAACCGTCAACCCTGGAGGCCTTCCGCTCCCGTTCCGGCCTGGTCGTTGAGCACGGCGGCGCTCAGCAGGAGTTCCGTCAGGGGGAGGTCGATGGTGGGTTCCACTCGGCAGGTATCCACGAACTCGATGTCCGGCCGGGGCCAGGCCAGGATCCGGTAGGCGGCGGGCAGCCCCTCCTCATCCAGGAACGTCGCGTGGATCACTTCCCCCTGGCGGAGGTAGAGCCGGCCGACCCCCGCTTCGGATTTGACCGTCAGCGTGCAGGACTTCCGCTCCCACTGGAGGAGCTGGAGGATGCTGTTGAGGCCCATCCCCCGGATGACGCCGGCGGGCTCGAACTGGGCCGCCTCGCGGATGGCATCCATCAGGAGGGACAGCCGCGGGGGCTTGGTGAGGATCCGCACGGCGCCCAGCTGGAGCGGCGCGTTCCGGTGGCGGCTCTCCTCCAGCCCCGTCATCACGATCACGGGCATCTGGGGGTAGAGGCTGCTGGTCTTGGCGATGAGGTTGAACCCGTCCAGCACGGGCATGTCGAGGTCCGTCACCAGGACGCTCACGGGCTCGTGGCGGAGGATCTCCAGGGCCTGGGATCCGTTTTCCGCGGTGAGGATCCGGAACCCCTGGAGGCCCTTCAGCCCTGCCCGGTAGAGGCTGAGGGTGGCCCGATCGTCGTCCACGACCAAAAGGGTCCGGGCGGGACCCTCGGGCTGCGGAGGAAAGGGAGGGCGGAAGGAGGTCATGGCGCCTGGGTGAAGGATAGCCTCAGCGGGCTTCCCCCTTGGGGATCTTGCGGGGAGGGACGGGTTCCGCGGCCAGCACCGCGCGGGCTTCGGCCGCGTCGGCGGGATGGCGGGCCTGCCAGTCCACCACCCAGGGGGGCAGTTCGGCGTCCTCGTAGTCCCGCAGCTTCCGCCCCCAGCTCACCAGGGACTGGACCATGGCCTCGTGGAGGTTCTCGGACTTGGGCGGGATGTGGCCCTCCCAGATGGGCTCGTGGAAGTAGGTCCGAACGGTGGCCTCGGCGGGCTTGCCCCACACGGCGTAGGTGCGGTCCCGGGGGCCGCCGATGGGCTTGTCATTGAGGTTCTCCCCGTAGAGGTAGAAGAACACGGCGTCGCCGTCGCTCCAGTGCCGCAGCACCCCGAAGGCGCCCTTCAGCAGCTCGTTCTGGAGGGCCAGATCCACGGGCTTCTCCGTGCGGAAGTCCCAGGGGCCGACGTGGGCGTGGGCCACGCTGGGGTAGCCCACCTCGGTGATCATCACGGGCTTGGGCCCCTTGGCGTCGGCGAACCGGGCGGAGAGCGTCCGGGCCTTGTAGACGATCCACCACCAGGCGTCCCGGATCTGGTCCGCCCGGGGATATTCGTCGTACTTGGCGATGGGATCGTAGGTGTTGATCCCAATGACGTCCAGGCAGTCACCGAAGGTGAAGGTGTCGTGGCTGTCGAAGTTCACGCTGTAGACGAGCTTGCCCTTGAAGACCCGCCGCACGTCCGACGCCACCCGCCGCCACTGGTCCGGGAAGGGGTGGGTGGAGGCCATTTCGGTCCCCAGGCTGTACCACTCCACCCCGCCCTCCTGGGCCAGGGCCGCCAGGTGGACGTTGAAGTCGGCGTAGTTCCGCCACCACAGGTCCCAGTCCGTGGGTTCGATGTTCCCCCGCCACCAGTCGGCGTTGCTGGCCTCGTCCCGCAGGTTGATGGTGGGAAAGAACATCATCCGGAGGCCGCGGACCCGGGCCTGGCGGAAGGTCCGCCGCAGGCTCTCCTCCGTGGGGCTGGAGGTGGGATGGCGCCGGATCTCGGTGCTCTGGCCCGTGTCCATCCGGTAAATGGCCTGGAGGCTGACGCAGGTGGCGCCCGTCGCCGCGATCCGGTCCAGCTCCTCGGCGTAGTCGTAGTCGGGGATCCCGGCGTAGAGGCCGAGGACCATCCCCCGGGGCTGGGGAACCAGGGCCTTCCGCTGCGCCCGGCGGGTGAGCAGCAGGGCGAAGGGCAGGCCGAGGATGGCCAGGACGATGAGGACGCGGCGGATCATGCGGAAACTCCGAACTCCAGCCTAACGGCTGGGGATCGGCGACAGGAACCGCTTTGCCCGCCTAGCGCGGGGGACGGACGTCGGCGGCGTCTTCGGGACCGGTGGGCGGTTCCACTTTTTCCACCCTCACCTGCACGATCCGCGCGCCTTCCATCCGCATCACGGTCAGGCGGGCGCCGTCGACGTCCACGGATTCGTGGGAGCGGGGAATCCGGCCCAGGGTGGCGAGGACGAGCCCGGCCAGGGTGTCGAACCCGTCCCGCTCCCAGGTCATCCCCAGGTGCTGGGCCACGTCCTCCACGTGGGCCTGGCCGGAGACGAGCCAGCGCCCGGGGGCCTGTTCCACCACCTCCGCGGGCGTCTCGTGCTCGTCGCGGATCTCCCCGATGACCTCCTCCAGCAGGTCCTCCAGGGTGACGAGGCCGGACACGCCGCCGAACTCGTCCACCACCAGGGCCATCCGCGTGCAGGCCCGCTGGAGATCCCGCAGGAGGTCGGCCACGGGCTTGCTCTCGGGGACGAAGTGGGGGGGCTTCATGAGGCCGGCCAGGGGCGTCTGGGCGCCGTCCGGAAGCTGGAGGAGATCCTTCAGCAGGAGGACACCGCGGATGTGGTCGATGCCGCCGTCGTAGAGGGGAAGCCGGGAATGGCGGCTGTCCGCGAAGGTGGCCCAGGCCTCCTCCACCGTGGCGTCCACGGAGAGGGCCACGATCCGGGTGCGCGGCATCATCACTTCGCGCACCAGCGTGTCGCCGAAGGTGACCACGTTCCGGATGAGCTCCCGGTCCTCGGCCTCCAGGATGCCCTCGGCCTCGCCTTCCTCCAGGAGGGCGGTGACGGCTTCCTCGGTGGGCTGCTCCGGCTCCGCCTGCCCGATCTTGCGGTCGATGCGCCGGACCACGGGATCCACCAGGATCGCCAGGAGCGGCTGGATGGGCGCGTAGAGGGGGAAGAGGAGGTTCAGCCAGCGGGCGGGATTGCCGGAGATGATCAGGGCGGGCAGGAGGAGGTCCAGGACCCACACGATCCCCACCGCCAGGAAGCCCAGGATCCAGGCGCCGCCCGGCACGGCCTCGCGGAAGGGCCACAGGAGCCCGAGCAGCGCGAGGAGGAGGAGCTGGTTCCAGAACTCCAGGCCCATCCCCAGCGCCCGGGGGCGCTCCAGGAGCAGCGCGAGGCTCGGATCGCGCACGGCGCCCTCCTCCAGCATCCGGCGGCGCTGCAGGGACGGCATGGCGTGGAAGGCGGACAGCAGCGCCGTGGTGCCGAAGCGATAGATCAGCAGCGCCGCGGCGGCGAGGAAAAGCCAGAAAGAAGGGGCGCTGCCGCCGGGATCAGCCATGATCCCGATGATTCTACCGGCTTCTGGCCAGGATCTGGCGCGCCACTTCCGCGCGGGCCTCGGGGCTCAGCCGCTTGTTTCGCCGCTCGGCCTCGCGGAAATACTCCTCCGGATCTCGGCAGAGGCCGTCCGGCGTGGGCGGGAGGCCCTTCCGCGCGCGGGCGGCGTTGAGGAAGGCGTAGGGTTCCTTCGCCAGCTCGGGGCTGCGGAGGAAGTGGCGGACGGTCCACCACCCGCCCAGCAGGAACCAGCCGCCGAGCAGGGCCACGCCCCCCCGCTGGAGCTTCCGCATGAACTCCGGCGTCTCCCGCACTCCCTGCCAAGCCACGCCCGCCCACAGGTTCAGGCCGATGATTGCGGCCGTCAGCAGGAGGGTGCCGGGCCAGCCCAGGCTCCCCCAGCCCCAGCCGGTGAGGGCGATGACGGGGGCGGCCAGCAGGACGCCGAACAGCAGGTTGAGGTGGAGCATGTAGAGCAGCAGCGATTCGTTGCTCGCGGCCTTGATGGGATTGGCTCCGCTCCAGCGGGGCCGGATCAGCTCCACCGCGCCCAGGGCGGCGCCTCCCATCAGGATCCAGCCCAGCCGCGCGGCGACGCTGGGCAGGGTGGTGTTGGCGATGTTCCCCAGCTCGGCGTAGGTGAAGGCGCCCGCGCGGCCGTGGAGCATCCACACGCCGTTCTGCTGGATCCACCGGCCGCCCCACAGCCAGGATTCCTGCGCCGCCTGTCCCCAGGCGAGCAGCACGGCGCCCAGGATCGCCAGGGCGGAGAGGAAGCGCAGTTCGCTCCACCGGGCGCGGCCCTCGGAGGAGACCACCCGGAGGTGGCGGTACAGCCCGCCCAGGAAGGCCCCGAAGGCGGGGAAGGCCAGCCAGGGGAACAGCGGGAACAGGGCTTGGACGCCCCGGTCCGGATTCCCGTTGAACAGCCCGCGGATCGGGAGCCACAGCCCGTCGGCCACGCCCGTCGCCCACAGGTAGGGAGAGACCAGCGGCACGAACACCGCGACGGCCAGGGCCACGGCGGTGAACAGCAGGGGATGCCGCACCAGCCGCGCCAGGGCCTGGAGGATGAGCAGCGAGAACACGATGCACTGGAGCACGTCGACCTTGAACAGTTCCCGGGCCTGCTGGGGGGTGTTCAGCACCGTCCAGTCCGCGGCGGTGAGGCCCGGGGCGTGCAGGGCGTAGGCGCACAGCAGGATGAAACCCAGGCGCCGCGCCGTGTCGGGCCAGAAGGGCCGCAGGGTGCCGTCGGTGCGGAAGGTGGAGATCGCCAGGCTGTAGCCGGCCGCCATGGTGAAGCTGGGCGCCACCAGCCCGTTGAGGTAGTTCAGCCACTCCGGCCGCAGGCCCGAGTGCAGCCACACGTTCACCACGTGGACTTCGATCATCACGATCACCGCCCAGCCCCGCAGCTGGTCGATCCAGTCGCAGCGCTTCGAGGGCGTGAGGTCGCTCCAGGCGGGCATCGGAAACCTCCGGAAGGGAAGGGCCAAACGGAAATGATCACCACCAAGTCGCCAAGACACCAAGAAAAGAAGGAAACCGTTCTTGGTACTTTGGCGACTTGGCGGTGAATCCTTATTCCCTGAAGGGCAAAAGCGTCAGACGCCCTGCCGGCGCATGACGCTGTGCTTGCGGCCGTAGGCGAAGTAGATGACGAACCCGATGGCCAGCCACGCGAAGAGGCGCCACCAGTTGGCCACGGGGAGCGAGAACATCAGCAGCAGGCAGGTCAGGACGCCCATGACAGGGACGAAGGGCACCCAGGGGCAGCGGAAGGGGCGCTCCGCTTCGGGATGCTTCTTCCGCATGATCAGGACCGCCGTGCAGACGATGACGAAGGCCAGCAGGGTGCCGATGTTGGCGAGGTGCAGCAGGGCGTCGATGGGCAGGAAGCCCGCCAGGGATCCCACGAACACGCCGATCAGGATGGTGGATTTCCACGGCGTCCGGAACTTGGGGTGCACGTCGGCGAAGGTGGACTTGGGAAGCAGCCCGTCCCGGGCCATGGCGAGGAAGACGCGCGGGCCGCTGAGCATCATCACCAGCAGGACGGAGGTGATCCCCGCCACCCCGGCCGCGGCGATGAGGCCCTCCGCCCAGCCCAGGCCCTTCTGCTTGAAGGCCAGGGAGACCGGCGCGTTGATGTCGAGCTGGTCGTACCTCACCATGCCCGTCAGGACGCCCACCACGGCGATGTAGAGCACCGTGCACAGCACGAGGGAGACGATGATCCCGATGGGCACGTCCCGCTGGGGGTTCTTGGCCTCTTCGGTGTGGGTGGAGACCGAATCGAACCCGATGTAGGCGAAGAAGATGATCGCCGCGCCCGCCAGGGTGCCCAGGGGCGCGCCGCCGCCGTCCACCTGGCCGGCGATGTGGTGGCCGAAGAAGCTGAGTCCCGTCCAGCCGTAGGGCGCGAAGGGATGCCAGTTGGCGGGGTCGATGAAGAACGCGCCCACGCCGATCACGAACAGCACCGCGGCCACCTTGACGGCCACCATCGCGGCGTTGAAGGTGGCGCTCTCCTGGATTCCCTTCACGAGCACCGCCGTGACCAGCGCCACCACGATCAGCGCGGGCAGGTTCATGGCAGCTCCCGTGGTGGCGAAGTGGCCGGTGGCGGGATCGTACTTCCACGGCGATTCGCTCAGCAGCTTCGGGACGTGGATCCCCACTTTGCTGATGGCGCTCTGGAAGTAGGCGGACCAGCCCGTGGCCACGGCCGCGCTGGACACGCCGTATTCGAGGATGAGGTCCCATCCGATGATCCAGGCGAACAGCTCGCCGAGGGTGGCGTAGGCGTAGGTATAGGCGGAGCCCGCCACCGGCACCATGGAGGCGAACTCGGCGTAGCACAGGGCCGCGAAGATGCAGGTGATCCCCGCCACGACGTAGGACAGCATCAGCGACGGCCCCGCGATGTTGTGGGCCGCGGCGCCCGTGGCCACGAAGATCCCCGCGCCGATGATGGCGCCCACGCCCAGGGCGGTGAGCTGCACGGGCCCGAGGATGCGGCGGAGGCGGTTCTCGCCCTTGGCCTCTTCCAGGAGAAGGGCCAGGGGCTTGCGCGCGAAGATCTGGGACGCGGGACGCGGGTCGTTCGACATGAACAGGACTCCATGCGATCCGGGGGCGGAGCCCGGAAGGGAATTCCGGTAAAAGAGGGCCGGGGCTTGGGGCGATGCTAGCAGATCGGGCCTTCCCGCGGCCCGCAGCGCGCGGGCTATGATGCCCCATGCTCCCCGGCTCGCTCATGTCCCGCCTCCTCCGGGCCCGGGCCGATCTGGTCCCCTGCCGCGGCTGCCTGGCCCCCGTCGGATCCGGCGCGGAAGCCGGCCTGTGCGCCTCCTGCTGGGACGGACTGCTGCCCTTGTCCGAAGTTCGCTGCCCCCGATGCGCGCTGGTCCACGGAGAGGGACCCTGCCCCGAGCCGGTGGAATGGGATCTCGGCGACGCCCTGTGGGACTACCGCGGCGGGCGCCCCTCCCTGGGACCGCTGCTGGTGCCGGGGGTCAAGCGCGGCGAGCGGGGCTGGCAGGCGGCCCTGCTCCGGCGCCTGGCGCGGGCCGACCTGCCCCGTTGGGTCGAGGACGTGGACGAGGTGACGTCCGCGCCGTCGGGACTCGTCCATCGTCTGGCGCGGGGAATCGATTTCGGCGCCGAAGCCGGAAGGGCTGTCGCCGCGCGGATCGCCCGGCCCTGGCGGTCGCTCCTCACCAAGGGCTGGACCGTGGGTCGTCAGGCCGTGCGCACCGAAAGCCAGCGGCGGCGCCTGCCGCGGAAGGCCGTCGCCCTCCGGTCCGGCGCGGCGCCCTCGGGGATCGTGCTCCTGGTGGATGACGTCTGGACCACGGGCACCACCCTCCTCCGCTGCGCCCAGGCGCTGAAGGAAGGCGGCGCGGCGGAGGTGCGGGTGCTGGCCCTGTTCAGGGCGCTGTGAAGGGAGTGCGCATGGGAACCTTGCCCTTCACGGCGCGCTGGTAGGACGCGGGCCAGGAGGCGTCTGTTCCCAGAGTCTGGGCGGCGTGCATCGGCCAGCGCGGATCGCGCAGCAGCTCGCGGCCGAGGAGGACCAGATCGGCGGATTCCTGGGCGAGGATCTGCTCCGCCTGTTCGGGGCCGGTGATGAGGCCCACCGCGCCCGTGGCGATCCCCGCCTCGGCGCGGATCCGGGCCGCGAAGGGCACCTGGTAGCCGGGGCCCAGCGGGATTTCCGTCCGGGGAACCAACCCGCCCGTGGAGCAATCCACCAGATCCACGCCCAGCGCCTTGAGAACCCTGGCCAGTTCCACCGATTGGTCGAGGTTCCATCCGCCCTCGGCCCAATCCGTGGCGGAGATCCGCGCGAACAGCGGAAGGTGCTCGGGCCACACGGCCCGCACGGCGGAGGCGACCTCGCGGAGCAGGCGGGTGCGGTTCTCGAAGCTGCCGCCGTAGGCGTCCTCGCGTCGGTTGGACAGGGGCGACAGGAACTGGTGGAGCAGGTAGCCGTGGGCGGCGTGCAGTTCCGCCACCACGAACCCCGCGGCGAGCGCCCGGCGGGCGGCCTCCGCGAAGGACTGGATCACCGCCTGGATGCCCGCGGCATCGAGCGCGGTGGGGACGGTCCAGTTCGCATCGAAGGCCATGGGGCTCGGGCCCACGGGAACCCAGCCGCCGGCGCTCTCCGGGAGGCTGCCGCTGCCCTTCCACGGCGCGGGATTGGAGGCCTTCCGGCCCGCGTGGGCCAGCTGGATGCCCGGCGCCGCGCCCTGGGAGGCGATGAACCGGGCGATGCGCGCGAGACCCTCGCCCTGGGCGTCGTTCCAGATTCCGAGATCGTCGGGGCTGATGCGGCCTTCGGGCGATACCGCTGTGGCTTCGGTGAGCACCAATCCCGCTCCGCCCTGGGCCAAGCCGCCGAGATGGACGAGGTGCCAGTCGTTCGGCAGGCCGTCCACCGACTGGTACTGGCACATCGGGGAGACGGCGATCCGGTTGGGAAGCGTGAGGCCGCGCAGGGTCAGGGGTTGGAACAACCTCGGCATGGGAACTCCGGAACTCGGAATGGGCACTCCATTCAGGTCCAGGGTACGGCGTTCGGGGCCCCGTTCCCCTCACGAAGAACGGCCCGGCCGGAGCCGGGCCGTTTAGAAAACTTGTCTTGTCCTACATCTTCAGGGTCCGGCGGACTTCCGCTTCCAGCGCGCCTTCGCGCACTTCGGCGAGGTCGTAGCGGACGCGGGTCATGGGCTTGCTGACCTGGAGGACGCGGGTGAGGTCGATGGGCGTCCCGCTGAGAACCACGTCGCAGGGCGTGGCTTCGATGGTGGCCTGGAGGTCCCTCACCTGCTGGTCGCCGTAGCCCATGGCCGGGAGGATGCCCTTGGCGTTGGGATACTTGCGGTAAGTGGCGGCGAGGCTGGCGACGGCGTAGGGGGAGGGATCCACGATCTCCTTGGCGCCCACGGCCCGGGCGGCGACCACGCCCGCGCCGTAGGTCATGGACCCGTGCGTGAGGGTGGGCCCGTCCTCGATCACGAGGGCGCGGCGGTCCTTGACGATCTCCGGCCGGTCGCAGGTGACGGGGCTGGTGGCGCGGAGGACCCGGGCTTTGGCGTTCACGGCGGCGGCGTTGCGCTCGATGGCCTGGATGTCCTCTTCCTTGGCGCTGTCGCACTTGTTGATGAGGATGATGTCGGCGCGTCGGAAATTGGCCTCGCCGGGGTGGTAGGCCATCTCGTGGCCCGAGCGGAGCGGGTCGGCGATGCAGATGTGCAGGTCGCTCTTGTAGAAGGGCAGGTCGTTGTTCCCGCCGTCCCACAGGATCACGTCCGCTTCCTTCTCGGCGCTGCGGATGATCTGCTCGTAGTCCACGCCGGCGTAGACCACGAACCCGTTGTCGATGTGCGGCTCGTACTCCTCGCGCTCCTCGATGGTGCATTCGTGCTTGTCCAGGTCGCTGTAGTCGGCGAAGCGCTGGCAGGCCTGCTTGGCGAGGTCGCCGTAGGGCATGGGATGGCGGATGGCGACGACCTTCTTGCCGAGCTTCTTCAGGATGTTGCTGATGAAGCGCGTGGTCTGGCTCTTCCCGGCGCCCGTGCGGACGGCGGTGATCCCGATGACGGGCTTGGACGAGGCGATCATCGTCTTGTCCGCGCCCAGCAGCTCGAAGTCGCAGCCGTGGGCGATGCACAGGCTCGCCAGGTGCATCACGGTGGCGTGGGTGACGTCCGAGTAGGAGAACACGGCCGCGTCCAGCTTTTCGCGGTGGATCAGGTCCACCAGTTCGGACTCGTCCACGATGGGGATCCCATTGGGATAGAGCTTCCCGGCGAGAACGGCCGGGTAGCGGCGGCCCTCGATCCCCGGGATCTGGGTGGCGGTGAAGGCCACCACCTGGTACGCGGGGTTGTCCCGGTACACGGTGTTGAAATTGTGGAAGTCGCGTCCCGCGGCTCCCAGGATCACGATGCGTCGTGCCGACATGACACATGCCTCTCGGTCCAGCGGTGCACCGACACGCTCGGGGATGGCAGTCCTGGCGGCACCGCGACGGGAGGAGGATAGCCCCCCTGGGCGGCCCCAGAGAATAGGGATGTGGCTTGAATCACACCGGCGCGAAGGCCCTATGCTTTTCCCATGCCCATTCCAGCTCCGCTCTCGGCCTTCCTCCGGCGATGGAACCGCTGGATCCTTGTCTCGACGGGGATCCTGGTTCTGTGGGCCCTCGTCGGGTTCCTGCTGGTACCCGCCCTGGCGCGCCCCCGCATCGAGCGCGAGGCGACGGCGGCCCTCAAGCGCCCGGTGACCGTGGCGAAGCTGCGGTTCAACCCCTTCACCTTCGGCGTGACGCTGGAGGGCTTCCGGGCGGCGGAGCGGAACGGGGAGGATTGGATCACCCTCCGCCGCCTCTACGTGGACCTGGACGTCTGGCGCCTCCTGGGCCGGACCGTGAGCCTGGGGGCCGTCGAGGTGGAGGGGCTCACCTTCCGCGCGGACCTGGATCCCAAGGGCCGCCTCAATTTCCAGGACCTGCTGGAGGGCGGCCCGGAGCCCGAGGCGCCCGCCGCGGCGCCGTCCTCCTGGGTCCTCCAGGTCCGCCGCTTCCGCATGGAGGAGGGCCGCATGGCCTTTTCCGATCGCTCCGCGGCGGAGCCCTTCCGCACGGTGCTCGGTCCCGTCACCTTCCGCCTGGAGAACCTGCGGACGGAGGTGGGCCACCGCAGCGGCGTGTCGCTGGAGGCCTGGACCGAAGCGAAGGAGCACCTCGCCTGGAAGGGGGACCTCGGATTCCAGCCCTTCGCGTCCGCGGGCAACATCCTTGTGGAGAACCTCTCCCTGCCCAAGTACCGCCCCTACCAGGAAGGGCAGGTCGCCGCCGAGATCCGCAGCGGGCTGGCCACGGTACGGACCCAGTACCGCGTGGAGTGGGGCGGAGGACGCCGGGTCGTGGAACTGGCGGAGCTCGGCCTCACGGTGCGCGACCTGAAGGTGGCGGAGCGGGGCGCCGCCGAACCCGCCGTGGAAGTGCCACTGCTGGAAATCCGGGAGGGCCGTGCCGATCTGATGGCCCCGTCGGTGGAAGTGGGCTCCATCACCGCGGCCCAGGGCATCCTGCGGATCCAGGCGGCCAAGGATGGAAGCCTGAACCTGGCCCGGCTGGCGGCCGCGCCCAAGCCCAAGGCGGCCCCTGAAAAGGAAGCCAAGCCCCTCAAACTGCTCGTCCGGGACCTGGCGCTGGCGGGCTTCCGGGTGGGCTGGGAGGACCGCGGTCCAGCCCGTCCCGTGAAGGTGGAAGCCACCGATCTGAACCTGCGCTGGCGCGGCCTCTCGCTGGATCCCGCGGCTTCCAGCGACGCCTCCCTGGATCTGAAGCTGGGGAGCGGGACCTTGAAGGCCGAAGGGAGCCTGGCGCCCCTCCGCGCCACGGGCGACCTGCGGGTGAAGGCGGAGGGCCTGGACCTGGCCCCCTTCGATTCCTACCTGGACCCGGCGCTGGATCTGCGTCTCGCCTCCGGGAGCCTGGCTGCCGACGGCCGCGTGCGCTTCGCGTTCGAGGGCCGCCGGTCGGACGGCGTGATCTATCAGGGAGGCGCTTTGGTCCAGGGCCTGGACGTGCGCGATGCCCAGCGGGGCGAGACCTTCCTGCGGTGGAAGCGGCTGAACGTCGCCGGGGCGGACCTCCGCACCGCGCCCCTGGCCGTGGCGATCCGGAGCGTGGAATGGACGGCGCCGGAGGGGCGCCTGGTGATGGAAGCGGACGGCAGCACCAATGTGGCCCGCGCCCTGCGCCTCGCGCCCGAAGGCAAGCCCGCGGCCCTTCCCGCGGCGGTGGTTCCGCCCACGCCCGCGGCGGCGCCCGATGTCGCCATCGCGAAGCTGGCGATCACCGGCGGCCGCCTCAGTTTCATCGACCGCTCCGTCCGGCCGGCGGCGGCCCTGTCCATCCGCGACCTCGAAGGCAGCTACCTGGGCCTGTCGGGCCGGCCCGACGCGGTCTCGCAGGTGGCCTTCAAGGGCCGCGCGGGCGGCCTCGCGCCCATCACCATCACGGGCAAGGCCATGCCCCTGCGCCACGACCTGGACACCGACGTGGCCCTGCGGATCCAGGGCGCCGACCTGACGGATTTCACGCCCTACACCGGGAAGTACCTGGGCTACACCGTGCAGAAGGGCAAGCTGGACGTGGAGGCGCGGCTGCGCATCGACCACCGGAACCTGAAGGCCGAGAACGCCGTGAAGCTGGACCAGTTCTACCTCGGCGAGAAGGTGGACAGCCCCGACGCCACGGGTCTACCGGTGAGGCTTGGGCTGGCCATCCTGCGCGACCGCAAGGGGCTCATCGCCTTCGACCTGCCGGTGGAGGGCAGCCTGGACGATCCCGACGTGAAGTACGGAAGGCTGGTGTGGAAGGCCATCTTCAACCTGCTGGGGAAGATCGCGACGTCGCCGTTCACCCTGATCGGCAGCCTGTTCGGCAGCGACGCGGGGGACCTGAGCGCTTTGGCCTTCGCGCCGGGTTCCAGCGCCCTGGATGCGGCGGCCACCGCCAAACTCCAGGCCCTGGCGCGGGCGCTCCAGGAGCGGCCGGAACTGCGGCTGGAGGCGGAGGGCGCCGTGGACGAAGCCGCCGACGGCGGGGCGCTCCGGCGGGCGGCCCTGGAAGCGCTGCTGCGGCGGACGCGGAACGGCGCGCTGGGCCAGGCCGAGAAGGAGCCGATTCCTCCCGCGGAGCGGGAACGCTGGATCCGGGCCGCCTACCAGGCTGCCTTTCCCGCGACGAAGGGCGTCCCGGCGCCTCCCCTTCCACCTGCCCCGGAGATGGAGCAGCGCCTGCTGGAGGGACTGAACCCCGGCCCCGACGAACTGGCCCTGCTGGCGGACGTACGGGCGAAGCGCGCGATCGGATGGCTGCTCGATACCGCCCAGGCCGATCCCGCGCGGATCTTCCAGGTGCGGACGGGCCAGGCGAAGGGCGCGGCCGTGGCTTTCAGCCTGAAGTGAGGCCCGCGGCCCAGGCCTCCACGCCCTCCGCGAGGTCGGGCAGGCCCGGGCCGAACCGGGCGGGTCCCAACCAGTGGAGGCCCGGCGGCAGCGCGCCGAGGATCCGCGCACCCCGCGCCCCGTGGCCGGGCTCCAGCAGCGGGAAGGCGCCGGGGCAGGGCTCCTCGCGCACCTGCACCGCCTCGGGCAGCTCCGGCAGCCAGCGGCGCAGCGCTGCGAGGACGCCGGGCCACGCGTCGAGGGCGGAGGCCACCGGATAGGCCCCGCCCAGGTAGGTCCGCACCTGCATCAGGCCCGGCACGCCGCGGGGATCGCCGATCGCGAAGGAGACGGCTCCCAGCAGGCCGCCGCCCTCGGGAGGATGGATCAGCAGTCCGAAGCCCCGCTCCCAGCCCGGCCACAGGGGATGACGGCTGTGCCACACGCGCAGGTCGAGGCGGGGGATAGCTTCGAGCAGTCCGGCGGCTTCCGGCGCCGCGGCGCGCAGCAGGACCGCGGCGGGTCCTCCCGGCAGCGCGAGGACCACGGCATCAGCTTCCTCGCTCGCTTCGGCGCTTTCCACCCGCCATCCGCCACCGGGAAGGGGCGCGAGGGAGGTGGCTGTTCGATCCAGGCGCACGTCGAGCCGGGCCGCCAGGGCCGCGGTCACCGCGCCCACCCCGCCCGCGGGGACGCGCGTCCACTCCGGGCCGGCGCGAAGGCCGCCGATCAGCAGTCCGCCGCGGGCCTCCAGCGCCTTGAGCCGAGGCAGGGTCTCCATCCCGATCCGTTCGGGAGGCGCGGCGAAGACTCCGGCCACCAGCGCCGGGAGCAGCTCCCGGGCGAAGCCTTCGCCCAGCCGCCGGGCGAAGAAAGCGCGGAGATCCTCCGACCCCGGAGCCCGGGAAACGAAGGGTTCAGCCAGGAGCCGGAGCTTCTCCATCCATCCGAGGTCCGGTGTGCGGATCAGTCCCGTGAGGGAGGCGGGGCTGGGATGGCGCTTCCCGCCTTTACCCAGCCACCGGGGGCCCTTGGGGCCGGAGCCGCGCAGGTCCAGGCCCAGTTCCGCCAGCAGCCGGTCGAGGGCGCCGCCCCGGGCCACGCGGAGGGATTGGGGCCCCAGTTCCAGGAAGCCGGGTTCGCCGCGGAGGCCGGGCCAGGGCAGGGTGCGAGCCCAGCCGCCCGGCGCGTCCGAGGCCTCCCACACCTGGACCTCGAAGCCCCGCTGATGGAGCCGCCAAGCGGCCAGCAGGCCCGAGAATCCCCCTCCGAGGACGATGACGCGCCGCATGGGCCTTTTCCTATCCACACCGCTCCGCGGAAGCGCCCGCTTCGCCCCATCGCTGGAACCTGGGCATCTCCAGACCGAATATATCGAGGATCTTGCCGACGATGTGACGGGTCATGTCCTCGATGGTGAAGGGATGGTTGTAGAAGGTGAGGACCGGTGGAAGGAGGATGGCGCCCAGTTCGGAGGCCGTCTGCATGTTGCGGAGGTGGAGGGGGCTGAGCGGGGATTCCCGGGCCACCAGGACGAGCTTGCGGCGCTCCTTGATGACGACGTCGGCGGCGCGGAGGAGGAGGTTGTCGGAGTAGCCCGTGGCGACGCCGGCGAGGGTCTTCATGCTGCAGGGGACGACGACCATGCCGTGGGTCTTGAAAGTGCCGCTGGCGATGCTGGCGCCCACGTCGTCGAGGGGATGGCAGCGGGTGGCGAGGGCTTCCACTTCCTTCACGGTGAGGCCCGTTTCATGCTCGATGGTGCGGCGGGCGCCGCCGGAGATCACGAGGTGGCTCTCCCAGCCGGGAAAGGTCTGGAGCGCCTTCAGGAGTTCGATCCCGAGGATGGCGCCGCTGGCGCCGCTCATGCCGACGATGAGGCGGTTCGGAGTGGGCATGGTCGTGCTCCTTCACGAAGACATCCCGGTGCGAGGGCGGTGGGCCGCTCGCACCGGGAGGGGGGACTGGCGGGCTAGCGGACGAAGAACCTCAGCCACAGGGCGGAGATCGGCATGGCCAGGAACAGCGCGGGCAGCATGTTCGCCACGGAGAAGGGCTTGATGCCGGCGATGCGGAATCCCGTGGCGACCATGATCAGGCCGCCGCAGGCGGAGAAGTCCGCCACCATGGCCGGCGTGGTCAGGGGCAGGATCTTCGTGGCGAGCAGGAACAGGGAGGCCTGGATGACGAACTGGGGGATGGCGAGGGTCGCCACGGTGTAGCCCAGCGCGGTGGCGAAGATCGCCGCGGTGAAGAGGTCGAGGAACGACTTGACCATCAGCAGCGTGGTGTCGCCGGTCATGCCCTCGTTCATGGCGCCGAAGATGCCCGTGCCGCTGGCGCAGAACAGGACGAGGATGGCCACGAACTTCTCCAGGAACTGGTCCTGGGTGAGGCTGGCGTCCGCGGGCTTGGCGAACTTCTCGATGAAACCCTTGGTCTTGGCCGCCACCTTCTGGATGCCCGTCTCCAGGTGCATGAGCTCGCCGATCATCGTGCCCACCAGGAGCGCGAGGATGACCGCGGGGAGGTACTTCACCTTCACGATCATGGCGATGCCGAGGCCCATGGACGAAATGCCGAAGACGAGCGGCATCTTGGTGCGGAGGTTTTCACTGATCCGGTTGCCCAGGGAGGCGCCGGTCAGGCTTCCGATCACGACGGAAGCGCCGTTGACAAATGGACCTAGCATGCAGGCTCCTGCGGAGGGAGATGGGGCGGAGAAGAGGACGGCCGCCGGCGGGAGAGCCGGCGGCCGGGAGGGCCTAGAGGTTCAGGGGCCGGGTGGAGGGCACGAGGAACTTCTCGAGGTCCACGTCCATGAACTTGGCGCGGTGGAAGCGGGCCTTCTGATCGAAGGGCACGGTGCAGTCGAAGATGGCCTTGCAGGTGATGCCCTTCCCACGGATCGACGGGCTCATCTCCGGCGACTGGGAGGGATCCAGCGGGTGGCAGCGCACGCCCGGGATGGCGATCACGTCCGCGTCCGCCTGGAAGCGCGTGGCCATGGCCCACAGGACGTCGTTGGAATCGAAGGGATCCACGTCCTCGTCCACCAGGATCACGTGCTTCAGTTCGGAGAAGGCGGAGAAGGCCAGGAGCGCCGCCTGGCGCTGCCGCCCCTCGTCCACGGGAATGCCCTTCTTCACCTGGAGCACCGCGACGTACTTCCCGCCGCCGCTGGGATGGGCGTAGACGTTCTGGAGCAGCCCGGGCAGGGCGCGGTTCACCATGGTGATGATGCTCGCCTCGGTGGGGATGCCCGCCAGGTTGACGTGCTCCTCGCTGGGTCCGATGCAGGTCTGCATGATGGGGTTCACCCGGTGGGTGACGGCCTTGACCTTGATGACGGGCAGGGACTGGTTAGCGGGGCCGTTGTAGCCCGGGAACTCGGGCATGGCCTTGCCGGTGCCGGTGTTCTGGTCCTCCACCATCCGCACGTCGGGGATCAGCTCGCCCTCGATGACGATTTCCGCGTGGGCCACGGCCTTGGCTTTGACCGTGAGACAGTCCACCAGTTCCACCGGCTTGCCGCGCAGGGCGCCCGCGATGCTCAGCTCGTTGAACCCGAGGGGCGTGGAGGGCGGCTCGAAGCAGGCCGCCACGTAGACCGCGGGATCCAGGCCGATGCTGATCGAGATGGGCTGGGCCTTGCCGGATTTCTCCGCCTTGATGCGGAAGGTGTCGAGGTGGCGACCCGGGACGAAGTACATCGAGATGGTGTCGGGGCCCTGGACGCACAGGCGGTGGATGGTCACGTCCTCCTGCCCGTTCTCGGGATCGGCGCCGTAGCACAGGCCCATGGTGATGAAGGGGCCGGCGTCCTCCTCGGTGTTGGTGGGGGCGGGGATCAGCTTGCGGATGTCGAAGCCGGGATCCGTAGCGCGGTGGACCACTTCCTGGCAGAGCGCCTTCTCCGCCCCCACCATGACCGGCTGGATCGGCTGGTTGAGGGCCTCGCACATGTGGAAGCCCAGCCGTTCGGACGTGGTGCCCAGCAGGAGGGCCACGCGGCGGCGGTCCGCCAGCATCCCGATGGACACGCGGTGTCCTTCGTAGCCCTTGATGGTGTTGAACAGCATGGCCGGGCCGAGCTGAGTGGGGCGCATCACCGTGCCGGCGGCGCCCACGTGGCGGTAGACGCCGGACAGTTCCGCGTGCGGATCCACCATGGCGTCCGTGCACAGGAGCTGGCCGGGGATGTGGGCCAGCAGCCGGAGCGCGGACCGGAGGTCCGAGACTTCGTCCGCCTTCCCGACGGTGATGGCATTGGGTTCCAGAGTCGCTTTCATCGGTTCCTCCTTGCGATGCGGATGTAGATTTGGCCGCGCGGGGAGAGGAATCCAATACTTATTTGATGACTGATTGATCGTGAATAAATATCAGTCGTGAAAGCCGATCCGGCCGGATAGTCATCCCATGGGCCGGCGCTCCTCAGCGGAGAAAAGGGCATGGAACTTCGCCAGATCAAGTACTTCCTCGCGGTGGCGGAGGAGCTCCATTTCCGGCGGGCGGCGGAGGTGGTCCACGTGGCCCAGCCCGCCCTCAGCCAGCAGATCCGCCATCTGGAGGAGGAACTGCGCGTCACGCTGTTCGAGCGGTCCAATCGCAAGGTCCTGCTCACTCCCGCGGGCAAGGTGTTCTACGAGCGGGCCAAGGTCCTGATGGAGAACGCCCGGGCCGCCATGCAGGAGGCCCAGCGGGTGGACCGGGGCGAGGCCGGCTCGCTCACGCTGGGATTCGTGAGCACCGCGGCCCTGGACGTGATTCCTGCGGCCCTCAAGCATTTCCAGACCCAGGCGCCCTCGGCCCAGATCGTCCTGAAGGAGCTGGGGCCGGACGACCAGATCGACTGCCTCCACCGCGGGCAGCTGGATCTGGGCGTGCTCCACGCGGTGCTCAAGGACGACGACCTGCGGACGCAGGTTCTCACCCGCGAACGCTTCGTGGCGGCGCTTCCGCGGACGCCGGAGTTCACGCGGATGCGGCGGGTGGACCTCCGCAGGCTGGCGTGCGAGACGGCCATCCTCCCCATCCGGCACGCCGCCCACGGCTACTACGAGTTCGTGCTGGGCGCCTATTCGCAGGCGGGCGTGGTGCCCGCGCGGATCCTGCACACCCGCCTCATCCAGACGGGGCTGATGCTGGTGGCGGGGGGACTGGGCGTGGCGCTGGTTCCCGAATCCTTCAGCCGCAACCTCCAGATGAAGGATCTGATCTATCGCCCGCTCCTTACTCATCCCCCGCTGCTGGAGCTGATCGCCGTGTGGCGGCACGACAACGCCTCGCCCCTGCTCGCCCGCTTCATCGAGGAACTGTCGACGCTCGACGTTCCGGGGCCTCCGAAGGACCTGCTCGACCGATAAGCGGAAGCTCTCAATCGGCCGTCGAGGAAGTATTGGATCGCTCGATTTCCCGGGGACACCCTCTGGACGCGGACCATGTCCACTCCTGAAGGGATCCTTTTATGAAGCATCGATATGCGTTTTTTCTGTTGGCGGCGAGCGTGCCCATGTGGTCGCAGGCGAGCGACGTCCAGATCTACGGGACGCTGCTGCCGTTCATGGACCACGTGAAGAGCAGCGGCGCGACGGCGGCGGGGCTGTCGCCCGCGAACGGCGGAGCGACGCAGGTGGCGGCGTCGGCCTACACGGGGGACCAGGGGAACCTGCCCGCGCGGAACCGGATCACGTCGGGGACGTCGAACCTGGGGTTCCGGGGCAGCTTCAAGGTGAACGACGATCTGAAAGTGATCTGGCAGATCGAGAGCGCGGTGAGCCCCGATGGGGACGCGCCGAACAGCCTGACGAGCCGGAACAGCTGCCTGGGGCTGGAAGGGAGCTGGGGCCGGGTGTTCTACGGGAACTGGGACACGCCCTACAAGTACCCCCTGCTGTTCGTGGGGGCGCTGCGCGGCCTGACCCCCTTCGACGACGTGCTGACGGCGAGCCCCGGATTCAACGTGCCGGGGACGACGACCCAGAGCGGCCGGATCAACGGGAAGGCGGACGCGGCGTTCAACCGGCGGCAGGGAAACAGCGTGCAGTACTGGAGTCCCGTGATGAAGGGGTTCTCGGTGCGGGTGGCGTACTCTGCGAACGAGGGCACGACCCAGCCGACGGGGACGGTGCCGTCCGTGAGCCCCGAGCTGTGGTCGGGGCTCCTGAGTTACAAGGCCGGGGCGTTCAACGTCAGCTACGGGTACGAGCGCCACACCGATTATTTCGGCCTGTCGCAACTGGGGGGATCGCCCGGAGCGACGGCGACGAACGCGGCGTCCAAGGACGAGGGCCACGAACTGGTGGCGGCCTACGGGTTCAGGACGGGAACGAAGGTGTCGGCGATCGTGGAGCGGCTGAGCTACGACACCGACGAGACCGCGGCGGGCAAGGTGAGCCACTATGAGCGCGACGTGTGGTACCTGCTGGTGCAGCAGACGTGGGGCCCGCACCAGGTCTTCGGCTCCTACGGGTCCGCGGGCGCGGGCAGCGTGAAGGTGGCGGGCGGAGGCCCGGCGACCACGAACGGGCTGGGGGGCGTGCAGTGGAGCGCGGGCTACACCTACGCGCTGTCGAAGACGGCGGATCTGTTCGCCTCGGTCTACGGCATCAGCAACGACCGGTCGGCGAGCTACGCGCTGTTCCCGCCGGTGGGAAGCGGGGTCGCCCCCGGCTCCTCCACGACCGGCTTCGGCGTCGGCATCCTCTACACCTTCTGAACGGAACCGCAGGATTCGCGGCGGGGTGGGCCATGCGCCCGGCCCGCCGCGCAACTCCCGCGAGGGAGGAAGGATTCCCATGCTCGGCGCGGCTTTCCAGAACCTCCCCGTCCGCCGGAAGATCATCCTCGTGGTGGGGATATTCTCCTTTCTGCTGATCGGGGTATGCGGGCTCGCGATGAAGGACATCCTCGCCGCCCAGGAGCGCACGGGGCGGATCCACCGGGAGAACCTCCTGCCCACCGGCGATCTCACGGTCATGCGCACGTCCATGCTGCGGGCGCTGGTCCTGACCAACAACCTGCTCCGGGCCGCGGGTCCGGAGGAGATCGCCGCCATCGAACAGGACCTGGAGAAGCTCGACCAGGGGATCGCCGGGGCCTGGGCGCGCTACGAGAAGACCCTCGCCACGGACTTGGCCCGGCGGGTGGGCCCCCAGTACCACGATCTGGGAATGGAACAGCGGCGGCTGTGCCGGGAGCTGGTCCTCCCCGCGGTCCGCAAGGGCCAGTTGGATGTGGCTCGCCGGATCCTGCGCGACCAGGTGGACGCCATCGACCGGACCATGGGGCCCCTGGGGGCCCAGCTCGTGAAGGACGGTGCCCGCCAGGCGGAGGAATCCATCGCCGCGGGCGAGCGCCAGGCCCGGGTCGGCCTCGCGCTGGGACTGGGCTTTTCCGTGCTGGGCATCGCCGCGGGCATGGCGCTGGGTTGGGCGCTGATGAAGGGGATCCATGATCCCCTCCGCTCCTTCGGCCAGGTGCTGGGCGCGGTGGCCGAGGGGGATCTCACCACCCGCGCGTCGCTGGACCGCAAGGACGAGTTCGGGCAGATGGGCGAGCGTCTCAACGCCATGGTGGACCGGCTGAGGTCGGTGCTCACGGACGTGCGCGGCGGCGTGGAGGGGGTGGCCAGCGGCGCCTGCCAGCTCTCCGCCTCCGCGGACCAGATGGCCTCGACTTCATCGGAGATTGCCCACGCCTCGGAAAACCTGCGGTCGGGCAGCGAGCGCATGGCGGCGGCGGTCACGCAGCTCTCTTCCTCCATCGACGAGGTGGACCGCGGGGCACAGTCGTCCCTCGGACTGCTGGAAAAGGCCCTGGAGACCACCGATGCCGGGCAGGCGGCCGGCACCTCCACCAACGGCGCCATGGTGGAGATCGCCGACGTGGCGGGCCAGATGGTCCAGTCCGTGGACGTGATCCAGGAGATCGCCCGGCAGACGAACCTCCTGTCCTTGAACGCCGCGATCGAGGCGGCCAAGGCGGGCGCCCAGGGGCGGGGCTTCTCGGTGGTGGCCGAGGAGGTCCGGAAACTGGCGGAGCGGAGCGGCACTTCGGCCAAGGACGTCACCCGCCTCATCGCCGCGGCCCAGGAGGCCATCGCCAAAGGGGAATCCACCGTGGAGGCCGCCGTCCTCAGCCTGCACGCCATCCGCCACAGCCTGGGGGCCTTCGCCGACCAGACCCGCAGCGTCGCGGCGGCTACGGTGGAACAGGCCAAGGCCGGCGCCGACGTGGCCCGCCAAGTGGATGCCAGCTCCCGTGACGCCTGCGCCGTGGCCTCCGCCGCCATCCAGATGTCCTCCTCCACCGCCGAAGTGGCCGGCACCGCCCAGGAACTCACCCGCCTGTCCGAGGCCCTTCAGGTCCAGGTGAGGCGGTTCCGACTTTAGACGGCGACGTAGTCCTTCAGCCCCTCGGGGTGTGTCCCTGCCATCGGTTGCGCCGATGCGGCCCCATCCTCCCTTCGCTGCGCTGCGGTCGGATGGTCATGGCGGGAAGGCCATTCCGCGCCCGGGTACGCAGCGCGGGCGCCTTGCGGCGCCCGCTGGCCGTTCTTCCCCTATCTACTTGGCGGCAACGTAGTTCTTGAGCCCTTCCGAGGTAGGTTTGGCTCGGGCCTCCGGCCCTCGGCTGCGCCGATGCGGCCCTATCCTCCCTTCGCTGCGCTGGGTCGGATGGTCATGGCGGGAAGGCCATTCCGCCCCGAGTACGCAGCGCGGGCGCCTTGCGGCGCCCGCTGGCCGTTCTCCTCCGCTCGTCTACTTGGCGGCGACGTAGTTCTTCAGCCCTTCCGAGGTGGGCTTCATGGCCTTCTCGCCCTTGTGCCAGTTGGCGGGGCAGACTTCGCCGTGCTCTTCGCTGAAGTCGATGGCGTCGAGGAGGCGGAGGACCTCGTCCACGCTACGGCCCAGGTCGTTGTGGTTGACGGTGATGTGCTTGAGGATGCCGTCCTTGTTGATGATGAACAGGCCGCGGAGGGCGATTCCGGCGGGCAGCAGGACGTTGTAGTCCTGGGCGATGGTTTTGTTCAGGTCGGAGACCAGGGGGAAGGTCACGCCCTGGATGCCGCCGTCCTTGCGGGGCGTGTTGACCCAGGCGTGGTGGCTGAACTTGGAGTCCACGCTGACGCCGATGACCTGGGTGTTGCGGGCCTCGAACTGCTGGAGGGCGTCGGCGAAGGCCAGGATCTCGGTGGGGCACACGAAGGTGAAATCGAGGGGGTAGAAGAACAGCACGACCTTCTTGCCCTTGTAGTCGGACAGGGAGAGCTGCTTGAACTCGCCGTTGACCAGGGCGTCGGCCTTGAAATCGGGCGCGGGCTGAGTGACGAATGCGGCCATGGAAAGCCTCCAAAAGGGGCTGTGCCCCGAAGTTTCGGTGGAAAGTACCAGGCTAGGCCGGCCTCCACCCCCCCACAAGAAAAATATCCGACAGATTTGGTAAACAATGTGGAACGTGAAGGTCCAAAGCCTTTGTAGATCCAGGCGGGAAGCGGGTTTCATGCTAGTCTGCGGGGTTCCACGCCTTCAGGATGCCTATGCAGCCCATCCACCTTTCGGTCTTTTCGGAAACCGCCCGCCTCAAGCAGGTGGTGGTTCACAACCCCGGGGCGGAAGTGGACCAGATGGTGCCCGGGATGATGGAGAAGCTGCTGTTCGACGACATCCTGTACGGCGATCTGGCCCGGCAGGAGCACGCCCAGTTCCGGACGGTCCTCGGGCGGGTGGCGGACGAGGTGCTGGACATTCAGGACCTGTTCATCGAGGCGCTGAAGGACGAGGGCGTGAAGCTGGCCTTCATCGAGGACCTGCGCCGCCTGGTGGGCCTGCCGGACGACACCTGCAACCTGCTGCGGGACATGACTTCGGCGGAGGCGGCCCGCAGCGTCATCGGGGGCGTGCCCTGGGACGACATGCCGGGCCACACGCCCTGGGAGCAGGAGTTCGACTACCGGCTGCGACCCATTCCCAACCTGCTGTTCATGCGGGATCCGGCCTCGGTCATCGGCGACGGCTACAGCGTGAACTCCATGGCCACCTGGGCCCGGGAGCGCGAGCCGCTGATCCTCAGCTACGTGTTCCGCCACCACCCGCGCCTGAAGCACCACACGGAGCACGACAAGTGGTTCGACCAGGTGACGCCGCTGGTCCGCGGCGAGATCAAGGCGCCGGTCAGCCTGGAGGGCGGGGACGTCCTGGTGCTCGACCGCAAGGTGCTGGCGGTGGGGTGCAGCGAGCGCACCCAGGCCGACGCCATCTACCTCCTGGCGGAAGCCCTCCGGGCCCACCGGGCCGAGGACGAGCGCAGCTTCGACCACCTGCTGATGGTGCTGATGCCCAAGAAGCGCAGCGCCATGCACCTGGATACGATCTTCACCCGCACCAGCGAAGGCGAATGCCTGGTCTATCCGCCCTACTTCGTGGACGGCAGCCGCGAGCTGCTGAACGTGACCCGCATCGACCTGCGCCATCCCGAACTCCGGATGCACACCTCGCCCAACCTCCTTCGCACCCTGAAGGACGTGGGCATCGACCTCCGGCCCATCTTCTGCGGCGGGAACGACCCCATCCTCCAGCAGCGGGAGCAGTGGACGGACGGCGCCAACGCCTTCTGCCTGGCTCCCGGAGTCATCACCAGCTACGGCCGCAACCTCGCCACCGCGGAGGCCCTGGACCGGGCCGGCTACCGCGTGCTGACGGTCAAGGACGTCCTGGAGGACGCCGCCCTGAACCTCCTGGACGGGAACAAATACCTCATCCAGCTCGAAGCCAGCGAGCTCAGCCGCGCCCGCGGTGGCCCGCGGTGCATGACCATGCCCCTTTCCCGGGCCGAGGCGTGACGGAACTGCTGAAAAGGCTGGTCAAGGAATCCTGAGGAGGGTTCCTGGTAGACTTCCACCCTGCGCCTCGTCTCACCGAGGCGCCCCTTTTTTTATGGCCGACCTCTCCTCCTCCACCCCCGCGCCCTCCCTCCGCCACCGCGTGGAGTACGCCGGGTTCCGGCTGCTGGACGGGATCCTGGGGCGGCTGCCGTGGACGACGGTGCAGGCGCTGGGCGAGGCGGCGGGCACGCTGTTCTATCTAGTGGACGGCCGGCACCGCCGGATCGTGCGGGAGAACCTGCGCTTCGCGGACCTGGGCCTGTCCGAGGCCGAGACCCGGGCCCTGTCCCGGGCCTGCTTCCGGCACTTCGGGGCCCTGTTCGTGGGCCTGCTGCGCCTCCGTCGGGCCACGCCCGAGGAACTGAACCGCTGGATCAAGGTCGAAGGGCTGGAGCACTTCGATGCGGTCCAGGCGGCGGGGAAGGGCTTCATCCAGCTCACGGGCCACTACGGCAACTGGGAGGCCATCGCCCTGGGCCAGAGCCTCCACGGCCGCACCCTCGACGCCATCGGACGCGAACTGGACAACCCGCTGCTGGAGCCCATTTCCCTGGCCTTCCGCACCCGCTTCGGGAACCGCGTGATCCTCAAGGACGGCGCCATGCGCGACACGCTCAAGGCCCTCAAGGCGGGGCGGGGCGTGGGCTTCCTCCTCGATCAGGACGCCCTCACCACCGGGGTGTGGGTGAAGTTCCTGGGGCAGTGGGCTTCCACCTTCGGCACGGCGGGCAGTCTGGCGGCCCGCTACGGGCTGCCGGTCCTTCCCGTGTTCAGCTGGCCCAACGGCGACGGCTCCTACACCGTGCGGTTCGATCCGCCCTTCGAGGTGCCCGTCACCGGGGATGCCGCTCGCGACGCCTGGACGGCCACGCAGTTGATGACGGCGCGCATCGAGGGCCAGATCCGCAAGGACCCCCGCTGGTGGTTCTGGATGCACCGCCGCTTCAAGACCCGCCCCGGGCAGGGGAACCCCCTTCCCGCTCCGCTTCCTCCTGCGGAGTGGGTAGAATCGTACGAAACCCTCCGCCGCTGACCCGGGCCCCACGGCCCGCCTTTTTTTGACCCCTTTCCGTTGGAACTCGCCATGCCCAAGCACGTCCTCGCGAAGCTGGAAAAGGAACTCAAGGACCTCAAGCAGGCCCTCCTGGTGGATATCCCCCAGGAGATCGCCCGGGCGGCCGGGCAGGGCGACCTGTCCGAGAACGCCGAATACGAGCAGGCCCTCGCCAAGCGCGACATGTTCCAGAACAAGCTGGTGACGCTGGAGAAGCGCATCGCCGAGGTGGCCAGCCTGGACATCAGCCGCCTGCCCAAGACCCGGGCCGCGTACGGGTCCAAAGTGACCATCCTGGACCTGGATTCCGAAGAGGAGTTCACCTACCGGCTGGTCCTGCCCGAGGAACTGGACGGCCATCCCCAGCATCTCAGCATCAGCTCCCCCATCGGGATGGCCCTGGTGGGACAGGAAGAGGGAGGGGAAGTGCGCGTTCAGATCCCCGCCGGCATCCGGCGCTTCGAGATTCTGGAACTCAAGACCATTCACGATGTAGCCTAGCCGCGGCGCCGTCCGGCGCCTCCTGGCGCCAGTCAGCCGCCACTTATGCATTGCCCCCAGGAGGGGAAGTCCCATGAACAAGTACAAGCGCGAGCAGAAATGCTCCTTCTGCAGCAAGGAGCCCCACGAAGTGGAGCAGCTGCTCGCGGGGCCCGAGGCGTTCATCTGCAATGAATGCCTGGAGGCGGGCCAGCTCCAGCTCCGCATGAGCCGCCAGGGCAAGCCCCTCGGGAAGCACGAGGCCCGGCTGAGCCGCCCCAAGGAGATCAAGGCCTTCCTCGACGACTACGTCATCGGGCAGGAGGGCGCCAAGAAGCGCCTCAGCGTGGCCGTCTACAACCACTACAAGCGGATCCTCACCCCCCGGAAGGCCCTGGGCGGGTCGGAAGTGGAGCTGTCCAAGAGCAACATCCTGCTCCTGGGCCCCACGGGCACGGGGAAGACGCTGCTCGCCCAGACCCTGGCGCGGTTCCTGGACGTGCCCCTGGCCATGGCGGACGCCACCACCCTGACGGAAGCCGGCTACGTGGGCGAGGACGTGGAGAACATCCTCACCAAGCTGCTCCAGGCCGCCAACTACGACGTGGAGCGGGCCCAGCGCGGGATCGTGTTCATCGACGAGATCGACAAGGTGGGCCGCAAGAGCGAGAACCCCAGCATCACCCGCGACGTCAGCGGCGAAGGCGTCCAGCAGGCGCTGTTGAAGCTGGTGGAGGGCACCGTTGCCAACGTTCCCCCCCAGGGCGGTCGCAAGCACCCGCACCAGGAGTTCATCCAGCTCGACACCAGCAACATCCTGTTCATCTGCGGCGGCGCGTTCGTGGGGATCGAGGACATCATCAAGCAGCGCATCCGCGCCAAGGCCGTGGGGTTCGGCTCCCGTCCCTCCTCCAAGGAGGACAAGGAGAACCTGCTCCGCCTGGTGGAGCCCGAGGACATCATCAAGTTCGGGCTGATCCCCGAGCTGGTGGGCCGCCTGCCGGTGGTGGCGGGCCTGACGCCCCTGGACCGCGAGGCCCTGGCGGCGATCCTCACCCAGCCCAAGAACGCCATCACCAAGCAGTTCGTGAAGCTGTTCGACATGGACGACGTGGACCTGACCTTCGAGGACGGCGCCATCGATGCCATCTCCGAGCAGGCCCTCACCCGCAAGCTGGGCGCCCGCGGCCTGCGGAGCCTGGTGGAGCAGATCCTGCTCGAGCCGATGTACGAACTGCCGTCGGACAAGCGCACCGGGCGCGAATCCCTCCGCGTCACCCGCCAGAAGGTGGAGGAGGTCCTGGGCATTCCCACCCAGCCCATCTCCGCCGCCGGCTGATCCCGGAGGACATCCGGCCGCCAGGCCGTTCAAGGACCCGTCAGAGGAAGCAGAGGTGGCAGAGATCGCGGAGAAGGACGAGCATGAGCTGGATGCCGTCGCCGCATCCCTCGCCCTCTCTGCGACCCTCTGCGCGGGTCGCTTTTTGTTAGGCGCTTTTGCAGTGTTCCCCACCCCTCTCCGCATGAATCGAGGCGTTCCTTGGCCGTTCCCAAGACCCTGACCCTGCCGGCCATTCCCATCCGGGACATGGTGCTGTTCCCCGGCGCGCGCGTCCCCTTCGTGGTGGGACGCTCGGCGTCGGTGCGGACCCTCGAACTGGCCATCAAGGCCGGCGACCACCTCCTGATGCTCACCCAGAAGGACGCCAAGGTGGAGACGCCCGCCCAGGACGACCTCTACCCCATCGGCACCCTGGCCCTGGTGGAGTCGGTCATCGCGCTGCCCAAGGACTACTACAAGGTGGGCGTGAAGGGCATCGCCCGGGTGAACCTGCGCCGCTACGACGACGGGGGCGAGGTCATCCAGGCGGAGGCCGCGCTTCTCCCCGAACCCGTGCCCCCCGCGGGGGAATCCCTGCTGGCCTTCCACCAGGCGGTGGAGGCGTTCCTCGGCCGGAATCCGGACGCGTCGCGGCTCCTCAGCCTGGATCAGATCCGCGAACTGCCTCTGGGCAAGGCGATCGACACCGTCGCCGGCTTGGTGCCCGCGGAGGTGAAGCAGAAGCAGGAAATCCTGGAGCAGCTGGACATCCTGCCCCGCCTGGAAGCGCTGATGCGGCTCCTGGAGCTGGATTCCGCCCGGTCCGAAGTGGACCGCACGCTGGACGAGAAGACCCGCCAGCGCCTGGATCAGGACCACAAGCAGTACGTCCTGAACGAGAAGATGCGCGTCATCCAGCAGGAGCTGGGCAAGAAGGAGGAGAAGGACGAATTCACCCGGCTCCGCGATCAGATCGAGGCCGCCGGGATGACCGCCGACGCGAAGGCCAAGGCCCTGGAGGAGCTGGAGCGGCTGGAGGCCATGCCCCCCCAGAGCGCCGAGGCCACTGTCAGCCGCACCTACCTGGAATGGCTCCTGGCCCTTCCGTGGAAGGCCATGGCGGAGGAGCGGCTGGACCTCCCCGAGGCCGAGCGGGTGCTGGAGGAGGACCACTCCGGCCTGGACAAGATCAAGGCCCGGGTCCTGGAGCACTTGGCGGTCATGGCCCGCCTGCGGAACCGCCCAGGGACGGAGGTGGGTGGAGACGCTGCCGAAGCCGGCGTTGCGGGCCACCCACCCCTCCGCGGGCCCATCCTGTGCCTGGTGGGGCCTCCGGGCGTGGGGAAGACCTCCCTCGCCCGCAGCATCGCCCGGGCGCTGAACCGGCCCTTCGTGCGGCTGTCCCTGGGAGGCGTCCGCGACGAGGCCGAGATCCGGGGCCACCGCCGGACCTACATCGGCTCCATGCCGGGCCGGATCATCTCGCTGATGAAGAAGGCCAAGGTCCGCAATCCTTTGATGCTCCTGGACGAGATCGACAAGATGGCCTCGGATTTCCGCGGGGATCCCAGCAGCGCCCTGCTGGAGGTCCTGGATCCGGAGCAGAACGCCAACTTCCAGGACCACTACCTGGACGTGGGCTTCGACCTCAGCCAGGTGCTGTTCCTCGCCACCGCCAACGTGCGGCACCAGATCCCCGAGCCCCTGGAGGATCGGCTGGAGGTCCTGGAACTGTCCGGCTACACCGCCCGGGAGAAGCTCGCCATCGCCGAGAAGCACCTGATTCCGCGGGCCCTCGAAGGCCACGGGATGCAGGACATGGGCGTGCGGTTCGACCCGGCGGCGCTGGAGAAGCTCATCCAGGCCTACACCCGCGAGGCCGGCGTCCGCCAGCTGGAGCGCGAGATCGCCAACATCCTCCGCAAGCTGGCGCGCCACACCCTTCAGCCCCACACCTCCGACGCGGCGGGGGAGCCCTTCGACCCCATCATCACCGCCGAGCGGGTTCCGAAGCTCCTGGGTCCCGAGAAGTTCCTGGACACCCGCCTGGACGACACCGCCCCGCCGGGGGTGGTGAACGGCCTCGCGTGGACGCCCACGGGCGGGGATCTGCTGATCATCGAGGCGGCCGTCCTGCCCGGCAAAGGCCAGCTGAAGCTGACCGGGAAGCTGGGCGAGGTGATGCAGGAGAGCGCCAACCTGGCCCTCAGCTTCGTCCGCGCCCGCGCCGAGCGGCTGGGGCTGAAGCGCGACTTCCTGGATACGGTGGACCTCCACGTCCACGTGCCCGAGGGCGGCATCCCCAAGGATGGGCCTAGCGCCGGAATCACCCTGGCCACGGCCCTGATCTCCGTGCTGACGGGGATTCCCGCCCGGGGGGACCTCGCCATGACCGGCGAGCTGACCCTGCGGGGCCGGGTCCTGCCCATCGGCGGGCTGAAGGAGAAGCTGCTGGCCGCCCACCGCCAGGGGCGCACTGCCGTCCTGATCCCCAGCGAGAACGCCCGCCACCTGGAGGACATCCCCGCCGAGATCCGGGAACAGCTCAGCATCCACCTCGTGAGCCACATGGACGAGGTCATCCCCCTGGCCCTCACCCGGATGCCCGCGCCCCTTCAGGCCGAGGGGTGCCCCGCTCCCGGGCCCAGCCGCCCGAACCCCGCCCCGCCGCAGTGACGGCGGGCCATAGCTGCTAGCCTTTTCCCATGCGCTTTCTCTCCAGCCACGTCATCCACTTCCTCGTGATGGGTCTCGGCATCGCCGTCGTCCTGGGGCTGCTCCATCCCACCACGCGGCCGGAGCGGACCCGGGCGTCGATCCTGAAGCACGCCGCGGGGCTGGTCGGAATCGGGCTGGCGCTGGCGTGGCTGATGTACCTCCTGCCGCGCCACCCGGTCCGGTTCTGAGCCCGGCCGCTTCTCACCACGGATGGAGACGGATGAACGCCGAGCCGGGGACACGGAACAGCGGACCCCTGCCGGTGGGGCGCTGATGGTGGAGGCGCTCCTGGGCCGCTGGGCGGCCCTCCGCGACCGGCTCCGGGAACGCGCCGCCGAGGTCTGGGCCGAAGTGGCCCGCGCGATGCCGCCGCTGGGTCGCGCCGGGGCCTTCGTGATGGAAGTGCTGGGGAAGTACCAGAAGGACGATTGCCTGAGCTACGCCGCGGGACTGAGCTTCTGGCTGATCGTCAGCCTGGTGCCGCTCTCGACGCTGCTGTTCAAGCTCCTGGGCGCCGTCCTGGGAGGCCGCGCCTACGGCCCCTCCACCCTGCGCACCCTCCAGGAGATCGTCCCGTATCTCCCGCGCGAGTTTGTGGTGGACGCCCTGGCCAACAGCCAGAAGATCGGCGGGATGGGCCTGTCGTGGGGCGTGCTGCTGTTCGGCAGCTACTGGGGCATCAGCCAACTGGACACCACCCTCGCCCACGTCTTCGGGCTGCGGGTCAAGAAGCACCGCCAGACCCGCAAGAACCACCTGCTCCGCCAGGTGGCGTTCCTGGTGGTGGGGCTGCTCACCATGGTCCTCTTCCTCGCCGTGCTGCTCGGCGGAGCCCTGCGCCGCTTCATGCCCGTGCGGCAGACGGACTTCATCCCCTACCTCGCGCCCCTCCTGGGCCTGGTGGTGATCACCGCGGTCCTCCAGCACCTCCCCCGGCTGCACGTGAAGTTCCGCCACGCCCTCCTGGGCGCGGTCATCTCCACGGCGCTGTGGTGGCTCGCCAAGTGGGGCTTCGGCGTCTACCTGCGCCACACCTTCACGTGGGGCATCATGTACGGCTCGCTGCTCAGCATCGTCGCCGGCCTGACGTTCCTCTACTACAGCTGCGCCATCCTCCTGCTCGGCGCCGAGATCACCGCCGCCTTCTACCGCCACGAGACGGGCGCCACCACCGTCCCGCCGGGACTGAGGCTCAAGTCCGGAGAGGCGAGGAAGCCGTAGTAATCAAAGGGACAAGAACTCACCACCAAGACACCAAGAATCAAAGCTTCATGCCCTTCTTAGTGCCCTTGGTGTCTTGGTGGTAAACGCTTCTTTGTTTTAGTTCCGAATGATTCTCGGCTCACTCGTCGTCCCGCCCCCGCTGGCTGGGCGGGATCTCGAATCCGTCGGCCTTGTACTCGTTGATCTTGTTCCGGACCGTGCGCAGGGCGATGTCGAGCTGCTCCGCGGCGTGGGTGCGGTTGCCCTTGAGGGCGCTGAGGGTGGACAGCAGCCAGAAGCGCTCCAACTCCGGCAGGCTCAGCCCCAGGGGCAGGACGACGGGGGTGCCGAGGGCCACGCCCACCAGCGGCTTGGTCGGATCCGCTACGGCGGCGCCGGCCGCGGCCGGAGAAGCGGAGGGCGCTTCGCGGGGCTGATCCCGACGGGACGGGAGGGAAGGCGCGGGCGTCCAGGCTTCGGGCGCGGCGGTCTCGGGGGGATCCTCCGGCAGGCCCTCGAAGGCGTCGGAAGGAAGGAGCCAGCGGAGGTCCTGCTGGCTGAGGCGGCGCCCCTGGCTCAGGACCACGCAGCGCTGGATGACGTTCTCCAGCTCGCGGATGTTGCCGGCCCAGGGATGCCGCGCCAGGGCCGCGAAGAAGCTGGGCACCAGCTCGGGCACCGCGCGCTCGTTCTCCCGGGCGTAGCGCTCGGCGAAGTGGGAGGCCAGCAGGTTCAGGTCGCCCGGCCGGTCGCGGAGGGGCGGCAGGTCCAGGGGGATCACGTTCAGGCGGTAGTAGAGGTCCTCGCGGAAGCGCCCGGCCTTCACCTCCGTCTGGAGGTCGCGGTTGGTGAGGGCGATGAGCCGCACGTCCACCGGGATCGGCCGGCTGCCGCCGAGGCGGTCCACGGTGCGCTCCTGGAGCGCGCGCAGCAGCTTGCCCTGGAGGCCCAGCGGCAGCTCGCCCACTTCGTCGAGAACGAGGGTGCCGCCGTCCGCCTGCTCGAACCGGCCGGGCTTCATGCCCGTGGCGCCGGTGAACGCGCCCTTCTCGTAGCCGAACAGCTCGGATTCCAGCAGGTTCTCGGGAATGGCGGCGCAGTTGATCGCCACGAAGGGGCCGCTGCGGCGGGGACTGGCGCCGTGGATCAGCTTGGCGAGCAGTTCCTTGCCGGTGCCGCTCTCGGCCTGGATCAGGATGGTGGCGCGGCTGTCCGCGGCGCGGCGGGCCAGGGCCAGGGTTTCGCCGAGCACCGGATCCTGCGTGAGGATCACGGGCGCTTCGGAGGGTTCCTCGGCCTTCAGGCGGGTGTCGGATTTCAGCGCCTTGGCGAGGGCGGAGGTGAGCTCCTCGGGGCTGAAAGGCTTGGACAGGAAGTCGAAGGCCCCCAGCCGCATGGCCTCCCGGGCGGTGTCGAGGCTGCCGAAGGCGGTGATCAGCAGGACGGGCAGGGCCGGATCCACGGCCTTGAGCCGCGCCGTGAGCTGCAGGCCGTCCATCCCGGGCATCCGCAGGTCCGTCACCACGGCGTCGTAGGCGCCGGGGCGCACCATCCGCAGGGCCTCCTCGCCGCCGCGGGCCTGCTCGGTGAAGAACCCGGACCGCTTCAGGCTCATGGCCATGCCGTCCCGCATCCCGGGATCGTCATCCACCACCAGCACCCGAAGAGGAGTCGCCATACCAGAGCTTCCGGGCGGCGCCAGAGCCGCTCCTCCCGTTATCGGGCCTCGGGGCCGGGACTGGAGTTTTGCGCGGGGCGGCGTTTCCGCAGCCGATGGGGCAAATCGCCCGCGCCCGGTTCCCCGCGGACGGGATCGCCGTGGCGGCGGATGAGCAGGTAGAGCTGGCGGCGGCTCACGCCCAGCCGCGCCGCGGCTTCCACCCGGTTGCCGTAGGCGCGGCGCAGGGCGCGGTGGAGGAGGAAGCGCTCCAGGTCGTGGAGGTTGGTGGCCAGGTCCTCGGCTTCGAACCGGGGCGGCCCCGGCGGCGCGGCCTCCGGCGCCTGGCGCAGCAGCTTCCAGCGCACGATCCGGTTCCGCAGCTCCCGCAGGTTGCCGGGGCAGGGCAGGGCGGCCAGGGCGGGAGGAAGCGGGCCGTCCAGGCCCTCCTCCGCCGCCAGGGCCTGGAGGAGGGCGGGAATGGCCTCGGGATGCTCCTCCACGGAGGGCAGGCGGAGCTCCAGGCAGGCGGCGCCCGGAGGCGGAGGAACGCGCGCGGCCACGATGCCGCCGCGATGGGCCGCCAGCCACGCCGTGCCCTCGGCGGCCGTTTCCGCATCTTTCCAGGTCCCGCGCCGCTGCTCCGCGAGGCCGGCGGCCAAGGTGGAAGCGCCCCCTCCCGCCGGGCCGTGGATCCACAGCGCTTCCGGCCGGGCCGCCAACTCGTCCAGGCGGGCGCCCCAGTGGGCGAAGCCTGGGAGGAGGTTGAGAGGAATCATCCGCGGCCTAGTAGGTCCAGGAGAGGGAACAGCCGGTCTCCTTCGCCAGGCGCTCGGCGAGGTCGGCGTCGTGCTTCAGGCGCAGGTCCCGGCCGGCGCGGACGCGGGCCACCAGCCCCTCCTTGGAGCGGTATTCGAAGGTCACGGGCAGTTCGCCCTTGTGGTCCGCCAGGATGGATCCCAGTTTCGGCGGGCACTCCCCCGCGGGCAGCCGGACGATGGCGCCGGTGAAGCCCCGGCCCTGGAAGCCTTCGAGGGGTTCGAGGGCGGTGGCGAAGACCTTCACGACGGTCTGCTCCTCCTCCTCTTCCCCTTCCGCGCCGCCGTTCCCGTTGCCCTGGATCGTCTCGATCTTCAGCTCCCCGGTGATCCGTAGCATGGCCTCGGCCACGGCCAGGTGGCGGTAGCGCTCGAAGGGGCGCAGGGTGGCCTTCTTCGTGGTGGGGTCCCACTTGCTGGCCATGAGCAGGACCTCCATCTTGCCGGTGAGATCCTCCACCTGGAGGATGGCCCAGGGTTCCCCCTTCTGGTTGGTCTTGAAGGCTACGGTGGAGACCATGGCGCCGAGGGTGACTTCGTTCCGGTCGCGGAGGCGGCCCGCGGTGGCGTCCTCCAGGACCTTCGCCAGGGTGCCGTGGGCGTGGACCTGGATGGCGTCGGCGAATTCCTCCAGGGGATGGCCGCTGACGAACAGGCCCAGGACTTCGCGCTCGGCGGCGAGGCGGGTGCGGCGATCCCAGGGCTCGATGCCTTCGGGAACCCGCCAGTCCTCGCTGAGGGTGGCCAGTTCCGCGTCGTCGAACAGGCTGGTCATTCCCGTGTCGTCGCTTCCGCGGGAGGCGGCGGAGACGGCGTCCGGCAGCCCCTGGATCAGCGCCGCGCGGTTGGGCTCCAGGCTGTCGAAGGCCCCGGCCTTGATCAGGCATTCCCACACCTTGCGGTTGGCCTTCTGGAGGTCGGTGCTCTTCAGGGCGTGGAACAGGTCCTTGAAGCGCCCTTCGGTCCGGCGAGCCTCGAGGATCGCCTGGAGCGCCGCGTCGCCCAGGCCCTTCACCGCGGCGAATCCGAATCGGATCTGAAGGTCGCCGGTGGCGGTGAAGTCCAGCGCGGATTCATTGATGTCGGGACCCAGGACTTCGATCCCGCGCTCCCGGCAGTTCTGGACGTACTTCGCCACGTCGTCGGTGCGGCCCGACTTGGTGGACAGCAGGCCGGCCATGAACTCCACGGGGTAGTTGGCCTTCAGGTAGGCGGTCTCGTAGGCCACCATGGCGTAGGCGGCGCTGTGGCTCTTGTTGAAGCCGTAGCCGGCGAAGTACTCGATCAGGTCGAACATCTCGGCGACCTTGGCCCTCTCGTAGCCCCGCGAGGCGCCCCGCTCGATGAACTTGGATTTCTCCTTGGCCATCTTCTCCTTGTCCTTCTTGCCCATGGCGCGGCGCAGCATGTCCGCCTCGCCCAGGGAGTACCCGGCCACGAGGCTGGCGATCTGCATCACCTGCTCCTGGTAGAGGATCACGCCGTAGGTGGGCGCCAGGATAGGCTCCAGGTCGGGGAAGAGGTAGGTGACGGGCTCGCGGCCGTGGCGCCGCTCGACGTAGGTGGTGCCCATGCCCGCGCCCAGCGGCCCGGGGCGGAACAGCGCGTTGAGGGCGATGAGGTCGTCGAAGCGGTCGGGCCCGAGCTGGCGGAGCAGCTGTTTCATGCCGCCGGATTCGAACTGGAACACGCCGTCGGTGTCCCCCGCGGAGAACAGTTCGAAGGTCTTCCGGTCGTCGAAAGTGCGGATGGCCGTCATGTCCTTGGGCTGGCCGTGGCGCCGCGCGATGACCTCCTGGGTCTTGGCGATCTGGGTGAGCGTCTCCAGGCCCAGAAAGTCCATCTTCAGCAGGCCCGCGCGCTCGGCCTCGACCATGGTGTACTGCACCATCACCTTGTTGTCCTTGTCCTTCGACAGTGGCGCGAACTTGGTCAGCTCGTCCGGCGCGATGATCACGCCCGCCGCGTGGACGCCGGTGTTGCGCGCCAGGCCTTCGAGCTTGGCGGAGATGTCGAGGATGTTCTTCACCTCGGGATCGGTGTCGTACAGCTCGCGCAGCTTGTCGCTCTTCTCCAGCGCCTCGCCCACGGTGATGGGCTTGCCGGGCTCCTGCGGCACCAGCTTGGTGAGGTTGTTGGCGAAGGCGAAGTCCTTCTCGAAGACCCGCGCCACGTCCTTGATGACGGCCTTGGTCTTGAGCTGGTTGATGGTGACGATGTTGCTCACCTTGTCCTGGCCGTACTTGTCGGTGACGTAGTCGATGACCTTCTGGCGGCCGTCGCGGCAGAAGTCGATGTCCACGTCGGGCATGGAGATGCGCTCGGGGTTGAGGAACCGCTCGAACAGCAGGTCGTACTGCATGGGATCGATGTCGGTGATCATCATCGACCACGCCACGATGCTGCCCGCCGCCGAACCGCGGCCTGGCCCCACGGGCACGCCCATCTCCCGGGCCTTGCGGATGAAGTCCCACACCAGCAGGAAGTAGCCGGGGAAGCCCATCTTCAGGATCATGTCCAGCTCGAAGGCCAGCCGCTCCCGGTACTTCTCCTCGGCGTGCTTCAGCGCGCCCGCCTGCCAGAGGGGGCGGCAGTCCGCCATCCGCGCCTCGAAGGTCTCCTTGGCCACCTGGACGAAATAGGAGTCCAGGTCGTGCCCCTCGGGCACGGGAAAGCGCGGCGTGACGGGCTTCCGGGTGATGGGGAACAGGTCCACCTTGGCGGCGATCTCCAGGGTGCGCTCCAGGTACTCGGGGTGGTCCGGGAAGACCGCGCGCATCTCCTCGGGCGTCTTCACGAAGAACTGGTCCGTGGAGAAGCGCATGCGCCGCTCCTTGGCCTTGGTGGTCTTGGTGCCGATGCACAGCAGCGTGTCGTGCAGGTCGGCGTCCTCGTGGTTGAGGTAGTGGGCGTCGTTGGTGGCCACCAGCGGAATCCCCAGCTTCGCGGCCAGCTGCTGCTGGAAGGGGATGATCTCCTTCTCCTTGTCGAAGCCCTGGTCCTGGATCTCCAGGTAGAAGTCCTCGCCGAAGAGGTCGCGGAAGTCCCGGGCCACGCGCTCCGCCTGGTCCAGGCGGTTCTGGAGGATCCGCGCCTGGACTTCGCCGCCGAGGCAGGCGGACAGGGCGATCAGCCCCTCGCTATGCTCGCGCAGGATGTCCTTGTCGATGCGCGGCTTGTAGTAGAAGCCCTCGGTGAAGCCCACGGACACGAGCTTCGACAGGTTGGCGAAGCCCGTGGCGTTCTTGGCCAGGAGCACCAGGTGGTAGCCCGCGTCCCGGGAGCCGCTGGGATCCACGCAGTCCTCAAGGCCCTCCTCGCCGGTGGTGTTCTTCGCTTCCAGCTTCTTGTCGAAGCGGGTCTTCGGCGCCACGTACACTTCGCAGCCCAGGATGGGCTTCACGGCCCAGTTACCCTCCGCGTCCTTCGTCTTCTCGCAGGCGTCGAAGAGCTTCATCATTCCGAACATGTTCCCGTGGTCGGTGACGGCTACGGAGGACATGCCGGTGGCGCGGCACTTCTTCACCAGGTCCGGGATGCGCGTGAGGCCGTCGAGAAGCGAGTGCTCGGTGTGCAGGTGGAGATGGGCGAAACTCATGGGGCCATTGTCCGATGGATCTTTCCCGGCCGGGCAAGTCCCCCGGGGCCAATGCCTCGCCGCCACTAAGCCCCGCTTCTTCCCTCGCCGTAGCCGCCAGGACCGTGCAGAATGCCCTGATCGCCGCCTGGAGGCCCCGTTGATCGCCTTCGAGAATCTGGAAGTGCGCTACGCCGCCGCGGCGGCGCCCGCCCTGAAGGGCCTGACGCTGTCCCTGGACCGGGGGATCGTGGGCCTGCTGGGGCCCAACGGCGCCGGGAAGTCCACCCTCCTGAAGGCCCTGCTGGGGCTGCTGGTTCCCACGCGCGGCTCCGGCGCCGTCCTGGGCGTGCCGCTGGGCGCCCCGGAGACGGCGAAGCTGCGGGGCCGGATCGGCTACATGCCCGAGTACGACGCCCTGATCGAGGACGCCTCGGCCTACGAGCAGGTGGCCTTCTGGGGGGAGCTGAGCGGCCTGGCGCCGGACTCCGCCCGGGATCGCGCCCACGAGGTGCTGTACTTCGTGGGGCTCGACGAATCCCGCTACCGCCCGGTCAGCGGCTATTCCACGGGCATGCGCCAGCGGGTGAAGCTGGCCCAGGCGCTGGTCCACAGCCCCGAGCTGGTCTTCCTGGACGAGCCCACCAACGGCCTCGACCCCGACGGTCGCCGCCGGATGCTCGATCTGGTGCTGCGGGTCCACGCGGAGCTGGGCACCGGCGTCATCTTGGCCTCCCACCTGCTGGGCGACGTGGAGCGCGTGGCGGATCAGCTGGTGATCCTCGACCAGGGCCAGATCAAGGCGGCGGGCTCCATGGCCGGGCTGCGGAAGGCGCTGGCGCGTCGGATGGAGCTGCGCTTCCTAGATCCCCTCGACGCCGCGCAGGAGGCCTCCCTGGCCCAGCTGGGCGCCATTCTCGAAGCCCGGAACGGGCTCTACGACCTGGAACTGGCCGAGGCCGATCCCGCCGGCGCCTTCCGCTGGGCGGAGGCCCACGGCGCCACCCTGATCCAGGCGACGCCCCGCCATGACCGGCTGGACGAGGTGCTGCTGCGGGCGCTGCACGGGGATGCTGTCCGGGGCTCCGGCCTGCGTTCGGATCAGGCGGAGCCCGCTGCGAACTTGCTTCGATAGGAAGGTTGAGATGCCGATCTACGCGCCCACCCTTCCGCCCGCGCCGGACCTCCGCCACGGCCATCCGCCGGCCCTGGTCCTGGCCCGCTTCGATTTCGCGCGCCTGTGGCGCCAGCGGATCGGGCGGTTCTTCGGGTTCGCGTTCCTGATGATCCTGCTGTGGAAGGTGGCCCGGATCTACCTGGACCATCTGCTGCACACCAACCGCTCCTTCCAGCCGCTGCAGGACTTCGCCAAGACGGTGCTCACCCAGGGCGCGGACTTCCAGGCGGACCTGCTGAACCCCGCCAGCTACCTGCTGTGGTTCCTGGTGGCCCTGGTGGGCGGCGGGCTGGTGGCGCGGGACACGCTCTACCGCGTCCGGCCGCTGATGTACGCCCATCCCGTCAGCCCGAAGGACTACCTCCTGGCGAAGGTGGGGTTCGCGTCGGCCCTCCCCTTCGCCATCCTCCTGCCCTTCGCGATCCTGCCATGGCTGATGTCGCTTCTCCTGGCGGGCACTTCGGGTCCCGTGTGGGTCAGCGTTCCGCTGCGCCTCCTGCCGGCGATGGGGATCAGTTCGCTCCTGATGGGATCGCTGGCGGTGGGGGCCTCCAGCATGGCGGGCACCCCGCGGGCGGGCGTGGGCTGGGTGCTGGGCCTCGTGTTGGGAACCACCGCATTGACCTCCCTGATCCACGGCCTCACGGGGTTCCGCGCGGTCCAGGGGCTCAATCCGATCCTCCTCGCGGAGGCGTGGCCCCAGCTTCTGGTGGGCGTGGCCCACCCGCTGGTGGACTGGATCCCCGCTCTGGTCGGAACGGCCCTCCACATCACGGTCTGGCTGGCCGTGGCCGCGCGGCGGACCCTGCCCTCGGAGGCCGTCCTGTGATCTCCCTCGACCGCGCCTCCCTCCGCTACGGCCCCATCCTGGGCCTCAGCCCCACCACCTTCGACCTGCCGGACGGCGGCGGAATCACCGGTCTGCTGGGGCCCAACGGCGCCGGGAAATCCTCCCTCCTCCAGCTGCTGTCGGGCCTGCTCCCGCCGTCGGGCGGCACGGTGAAAGTGTTCGGCGAGGCTCCTTTCCGCAATCCGGCGGTGCTGGCGCGCGTGGGGCTGGTGCCGGAGGGCGACCGGCTGCCCACGGGCCTCCGCGCGGACCGTTGGCTGCGGATGATGGGCGAGCTGGCGGGACTTTCGGGCGAGGGCCTGAAGTCCGCAACGGCGAAGGCCCTGGACGTCGTCGGCATGGCGGATCGCGCCCACCTGCCGTTCACCCGCATGTCCAAGGGGATGCGCCAGCGGATCCGCCTGGCCCAGGCCCTGCTGCACGATCCGGCCCTGCTCATCCTCGACGAGCCCTTCAACGGCCTCGATCCCGAGGCGCGGCTCACGCTCATGGCCCTCCTCCGGGAACTGGCTGTCAAAGGCACGCGGATCCTGGTCTCCAGCCACATTCTGGGAGAGATCGCCCAGCTCACCGACCGCATCCTGCTCCTGTTCCGGGGCCGTCTGCTGGCGGAGGGCAGCGTCGCCGAGATCCGCCAGCTCCTGGACCGCCATCCCGTGGAGCTGCGCCTCACGGGCGACGCCGGGGTCCTCGCCCGCTGGGCCGTGGAGCAGCCGGAGCTGGCGGCCCTCCGCATGGAAGAAGGCGCCGTGGTGATCTCCGTCCGGTCGCCCCGCGGGATCCTTCCCCGCCTCCAGAAGGCCGCGGCCGAAGGGAACCTTCCCCTCCGGGCGCTGGATCCTCTGGACCTCAATCTGGACGCCGTCTTCCAGTACCTCACGAAGGATCACGCCTAATGCTGGCCCGGGGCTCCTCGCTGCGTGAACACTTCCGGGCCTCCGTGTGGGCACCTTCCTGCGATCGACCGAGGAACCCATGAACGCCACAGCTCCCTCCCCCTGGATGACGCTCCGCGCCACGGCCCGGGGCTACGCGCCGCGGGTGATCCAGGGGCGCGGGTGGATCCTCGCGGCGCTGGTGATGGCGCCCGTCGGCCTCAGCCTCCTGATCTTCACCATCGTCCGGCTTCGGGGCCTGGACGCCAGCCCCGGCGAGGCCATCCGGGTCTTCCACGAGGGGCTGGTGAAGATGATGCTGCCCATCATGGCGCTGGTGGCGGCTCCGGCTGGGATCCGGGAGGACCTGGAGCAGCGCACGCTTCCCCTGCTGCTGGTGCGGCCCGCTCCCGCCTGGGCTCTCCCCCTGGGAAAGGGTCTGCCCTGGTTCGCCTGGGGCGCGGGCTGGCTGATGCTTGGCGCCCTCGGCCTCCAGCTGATCGGCGGCGATCCCGCGCTGCTGCCGGGCCGGATGCTGGCGCTCGTGGCCGCCTGGTGGGGCGAGCTGGCTCTCCTCACCCTGGCGGGCCTCGTCTTCAAGCGGGGCACGCTGTGGGGCGCGCTCTACTTCTTCCTGTGGGAGCCGCTGGTGCGGATCTTCCCGCCCTTCCTCCAGCGCCTGACTTTCACGCACCACATCGAGAGCCTCGCCGGCAGCCGCGCGGCCGAAGTCCGGGCCACCCAGCTCCTGGCCCAGGAACAGGTGACCACCCATCCGGCGCTTTCCCTCCTGGCCCTCCTGGCCTTCGGCGCCCTCTGTTGGGCCCTGGCGGGCTGGAAGCTGAACCGCACGCCCGTGGGGCTGGCGGGGAGCGAGGGGGAAGGGTGAAGAAGGGAAAGCGGAACACCGATGGACGCCGATAAAAGCTGATGAACACCGAAAAGGGGTTCCCGAGCATCGGCCAAGCTCAACGCGGCGCACGGAAGATGAAGAGCTGAAACCGCAGATGTCGCCGATGGCGCAGAAACGGCTCGGGATCCTCAGGTTCCCCAGATTGAAAATCAGGGCTGTGATGGATGTGCGTCGGCGTCCATCTGTGTCATCGGCGACATCTGCGGTTTCATGTTTTCCTGGCTGAAATTCTCCAGTCCTTAGGAAAGGATTCTCTTAATCGGTGTTCATCAGCTTTATCGGTGTCCATCGGTGTTCCATTTTTCATGTGCAGGGCCTTCTGGCCCCCGCCGGTAAACTGGAGGGATGGCCGAACCCTTCCGTACCGTCACCCCCGCGGGCACTGAAATCCTGATCGAACCGCTCCCCCACGTGCGGAGCTGCGCGGTGGGGTTCTGGGTGCGGCGGGGCTCGCGGCACGAGGGGCCGGCAGAGGAAGGGCTGGCGCACTTCCTGGAGCACACGGTCTTCAAGGGCACCGAATCCTTCCCCACGCCGGACGAGCTGGCGGCGGCCACGGATCGGCTCGGCGGCCACGTGGACGCCTTCACCGGCAAAGAGGTGGCCTGCTTCTACGGGAAGGTGCTGTCGGATCAGCTCCCGGATCTGGTCCACCTGCTCGGTGAACTGGTGACCTCGCCCCGGTTCGATGCCGACGAGCTGGCGCGGGAACGCGGCGTGATCCTGGAGGAGATCGCCCAGAGCGAGGACCAGCCGGACGACTGGGTGAGCGAGCTGTTCTACGGCGCGTTCTGGGAAGGGACGCCGCTGGCCCATCCCATCCTCGGCCGCCGCGACCAGGTGGCCGGCTACGGTCCCGCGGAGGTCCGGACCTTCTTCGATCACACCTACCGCGCGCCCAACCTCGTGATCACCGCCGCCGGCGCCGTCGATCCCCAGGGCTTCCTTGCCCTCCTGGCGCCGATCCTCGATCGCCTGCCGCAGGGAGCCGCGCGGGAATCGTCCCTTCCCATCCGCACCCGGCCCTTCCTGTCCAACGTCCCCCGCAAGGACCTCCAGCAGGCCAACCTCGTCATGGGCTTCCCGGGCCCCGGCCACCGTTCTCCGGATCGCGCTGCGGCGCACCTCCTCAGCCACGTCCTGGGCGGGGGGATGGCCTCCCGGCTGTTCATGGAGCTGCGGGAGCGCCGCGGCCTGTGCTACCAGGTGGGCAGCTACCTCAGCCCCTACGCCGACACGGGCGCCCTGCAGATCAGCGCCAGCTGCGCTCCGGCGCAATTGCGCGAGCTGGTGTCCCGCACCATGGCCGAGTGCGCGCGGATCCGCGCCACCGGCGTGGCGCCCGACGAGTTGGAGCGCGCCCAGCTCCAGGCCCGCACCGGCCTGGTCTTCAGCCAGGAGAGCAGCAGCAGCCGCATGTTCAGCCTCGCCAATCAGGCCATCCAGCAGGGCCGCCTCCAGACCCTGGACGAGCAGGTGGCCGAGATCGCCGCCGTCACCCCCGACGACCTCCTGCGCGTCGCCCAGAACCTCCTGGACCCCGCCCAGCTCGGCCTCAGCGTCCTCGGCACCCGGAAGGGAACCGACGTCCGGGCGAAGGATCTGGTGGCCTGAGAGGCAGCTCTATTTGGGCATCTGCGTGCCCCAATAGCAGTCGCGGAAGAGAGGGCCAAAATCCTTCCTGGCGGCCATCGTGGCGACCTGTTCTACAGAAGCGGTGGTGAGGGTCTTCCAGCGGAAATTGGCGAGGAGCGATTTCAGGAAGATGGCGAAAGTCTTGTCGCCCATCTCCTTGTGCAGGGCGGCGAGGACCAGCGCCCCTTTCTCGTAGAGGAGGGTGGTCCGAGCCATGAACGAAGCACGGGGATCATCGATCCAGCGCAACCGGTTGGCGAAGGGGATGGTGCCCGACTCGGCATAGGCGGAAGCATCGTTGCGCCAGCGGCTCAATAGTCCCTCATAAGCGCTGACGCCTTGGTTCTTCATGCTCCGAAGGGCGAGAATGGATGCGTAGTTCGCGAAGGATTCGGTGACCCACTGCTCTTCGAAGGTGGGCATCTTCACGAGGTGGCCCCAGTACTGGTGGGCGATCTCATGGGCGAAACGCTGATTGATGCCCTTGGTGAAGAAGCTGCTGATCACGTCCATTTTCGCGTCGAAGGCTTCGTTGGTGATGATCATCATCCCCGGAGGGGCCTGTCCGAATCCCAGGGCGTTGACCTGGATGATGTTGAATTCCTGGAAGGGGAAGGGCTCGAAAAGCCCTTCGTAGAAGCCGATGGTCTGCCGGGCGATGTCGATGAGCCGCTTCTGCATGCCTCCGCCCTTGTTTCCATACGAAGCCACGCGGATCGTGAGGCCGTCCTTGGTCTCCTCGGTGAGGCTGTAGGCTCCCGCGAACATGGAGAAGAACTGGACCGGCTTGTCGATTCGGATCTCCAGGAGATTCCCGTTCTCGCCCTGAACGCGCCGAATGGTCTTTCCAGGGGCGACGGGCACGTCGTCCTTCGGGGTCTGGACCACGGCGTGAACCGTGTAGGCCTGTCCATCCATCTCAGGCTGAGGGAACCAGGGCTCGACGCCCAGTTCCCAGTAGTTGTCGCCCCCGGGCCGCAGAAGGATGGGCCCGCCGTATTCGAACGTGAGGGTGAAGGGCTGACCTGCGGGCTGGGGATGATCGAGTTGCACCAGCAAGGTGTCGTTCCGGTGGTGGAACGGCAAGCTCCGACCTTCCGCGTCGGTCACCTTCGCCACTTTGTATGTGCCCAACTTATAGGCGCGGTCCACCAGATCGTAGAGGTTCAGGGAGAGGATCGCCAATCCCTCATCACCCGCGGTCAAAGTCTCCACGACCTTCAAGTTCGCGCCTCCCTTTCCGGCCTTCATGTCGATGTCCACGGCGCGCAGGTTGAGCAGGGGCGCCAAGGGGGCCTTCCACGTCCAGCCGAGGGGTTGCTCGGAAAGGAGGATTTTGCGCAATCCATCGTAGACGGTGGGCTGATAGGGATCGGCGATGGCCCATAGGCTTTCGCGCTGAGCGCTCCCCTGGTCCAGGGTGTAGAGGAAAGGACTGTCCGCGCCCTTGATCTCCGCCCGGACGAGGGTGGTGGCGGGCGTGTTGGCGAGGTGGACGGCGAAAGCCTGGCCGCGATCTCCCAATCCATCCCGCTGGAAGAATGTCCAGTCGGAGGCGAAGGAAGCGCTGGGGGTTTCGGCGCTGCTTCCCATCGGGAGGATGGGATTGAGGCCCGCCTGCCACAAGGTGAAGCTCTGGAGTTCCTCCGTAAGGATCTGCTGGCCGTTCACGTCGCCGAGAATGGCTTTGGAGGCGTTTTTGGCCAGGTGATGCTTGTGGTTGGACGAGAAGACGGCTCGCTCGAGGGGCTCTTCCGATCGGTAGCGGAAGGATCCCTTGCCCTTGAAGTGGAACCCCAGGACCCGCCCCTGGTTCATGAGGGGGGCGAGGGTTCCCGAGGCCATGCTCAGCGTCATGCGACCGACGGGCAGATCCCAGTTCTTCACGTTCACCGCCTCCCCGAGGGTGGGGCGCTCCGAGTACAGGGCCACCCGACGGCTCAGGTCCTGGGGGGCCGCTTCCACGGCGCGTGTCGAGAGAGACGCTGAGGCGAGCACGAAGCACATCGCAAGGTGTAGGCAGGCAGAGACTCGCATGATCGCTCCGACATCGAGGAGTGCTGAAGAAGACTTCCAGGTTAATTGGAATATGCCTCTGCGGGAGACGTCTCTTCCGATCCGATGGACCCGCTAGAATGGAAGAGGGCTTCTGCCCCTTTTTTGCATATGACGCCACCCCTCTTCATGCCCTGGGACCGCCCCGCTCCCGAGCGGGGTGGACGGCCTTTGGCCTGGTCGCTGTTTCCGGAGGAACTGGCGGAGTTGGGATGCCCGGGGAGCGCCCTGGAGACCTTCCGCCGGCTGCACCGGCCCTGGACGTGGAAGGACGGCGCCCCGGACCTGGGATCGGGCATCCGCCGCTGGCTGGAGGGCGTCGCGGATCTGACGCTGCCCCGCATCGTGGAGGGGCTGGGTTCGTCGGACGGATCCACGAAGCTGGCGCTGGAGCTGGGGGACGGGAAGCGCATCGAGGCCGTCCACATGCCGCGCAAGGTGCGGAATCCGCGCGTCACCTACTGCATTTCCAGCCAGGTGGGCTGCGCCATGGGGTGCACCTTCTGCGCGACGGGAAGCATGGGCATCCTGCGGAACCTCCAGCCCGGGGAGATCGTGGGGCAGGTCTTGGCCCTGATGGCGGGGCTGGGGCCGCAGCGGGGCCATGAGCTGACGCTGGTGTTCATGGGCATGGGCGAGCCGCTCCACAACCTGGACCATCTGCACCGGGCCATCCGGCTGATGTGCCATCCCATGGGGCTGGGCCTGGGGAAGGGGCGGATCACGGTCAGCACCTCGGGCCTGGTGAGCGGCATCGAGAAGCTGGCGAAGCTCGAGCCGCGGCCGCTGTTGGCCCTCAGCCTCAACGCCACCACGGACGAGGCGCGAAGCCGGACCATGCCCGTGAACCGCGTCTGGAATCTGGCGCGGCTGCGGCGCGCATTGGACGACTGGGGGCTGCGCCGCGGCGAGAAACTCACCTTCGAATACGTCCTGATCGCCGGGGAGAACGACACCGAGGCCGACGCCCAGCGCCTGGCCGATTGGCTGGGGGACCTCCGCACCGGCCACAACCTGAATCTGATTCCTCTCAACGAACACGCCGCCAGCTCGTTCCGCGAGCCGGGAGAAGATGGCGTCCAGCGCTTCTCCGACTGGCTGAAGGCCCGGGGTTGTTTCGTCACGGTCCGGCGGAGCCGCGGGCGGGACGTGCAGGGGGCCTGTGGGCAGCTGGTGAAGGAAAAGGGTTGAGGCTGAAAGCGGGAGACGGGAGGCTGGAAGGCATGCGCATTCCCGTCCACCAGCTTCCTCACGGCCTCGGCCTCGACCTTCCCGCCGCGGCCACGGCCCACGCCGCTGGCATGGACCTGCGCGCGGCGATCCCCGATGGCGAATCCTGGGAGATTGCACCGGGGCAGCGGCGGCTGGTGCCCACGGGGCTGGTGATGGCCATCCCGCCGGGTTTCGAAGGTCAGGTGCGGCCCCGGTCGGGGCTGGCGCTGCGCCACGGACTCACGGTGCTGAACGCCCCCGGGACCATCGACGCCGACTACCGTGGCGAGGTCCAGGTGCTCCTGATCAACCACGGCGACGCCTCCTTCGAGCTGCACCGCGGAGAGCGCATCGCCCAGCTCCTGATCGCGCCCGTGGAAAGCTGGACTTGGATCCCTGAAGCGAGCGTCGAAGCCCTCGGCGACACCGGCCGCGGCAACGGCGGCTACGGCAGCACCGGGCGCTGAAACCGCGAAAAACGCGAAAGGGCGCGAAAAAAAGATCCTCGTTGTTGGCAGGGCTCAGCCTGAAGCGTTTGTAACCACGGATAAGGATCACCACCAAGACACGAAGGGCGCCAAGAAGCGCATCCACAGGAGGTGGAGTTTTTCTTGGTGCTTTGGAGGTGAAAAGAGAATCTTGGGCCTTGATGGCTTATGGGTAGGAATCTGCGCCATCTGCGATTCCCTGCTTTTCAAACCGAGGTTCGCCGATCCTCAGGAAAAGACCTGTCCTTCTTCTGAAATGGGTTCCTTTTTCGCGTCCTTTCGCGCCTTTCGCGGTTCCCTCATGGGGTTCTCCTGGATTCCAAGTCGGAACAGCTATAGCATCGGGCTCTCTTGCTGGAGGTCCGCCATGCGCCGCGCCGCCCTTGCGTTGTCCCTCGCCGTTCTTCCCGCCTTCGCCGGTCAGCCGCTCACCTACGGGAACGGGCCGGTGAAGCTGGCGGGCTACCTGTCGCTGCCCGCGAACGCCAAGGGGAAGGTTCCGGGCGTGGTGGTGATCCACCAGTGGATGGGGCTCACCGATCACGAGCGGAAGGTCTCCGACGATCTGGCGAAGCTGGGCTACGCGGCGCTGGCGGCGGACATCTACGGCGAGGGCGTGCGTCCCAAGGACGGGGCCGAGGCCGGGAAGCTGGCCGGCAGCTACAAGGGAGACCGCGCCCTCTACCGCCGCCGGATCGCCGCCGCGCTGGACGCGCTGAAGGCCCAGAAGGGCGTGGACGGAGCGAGGATGGCGGTCATCGGATTCTGCTTCGGGGGGACGGGCGCCCTGGAAGCCGCGCGGGGCGGACTGCCGGTGAAGGGCGTGGTGTCCTTCCACGGCGGCCTCGACGTGCCCGCGGACTTCAAGCCCGGCGCCGTCAGCGCCAAGGTCCTGGTCTGCCACGGCGCGGACGATCCCTTCGTCCCCGCGAAGGACGTGGCCGCGTTCCAGGACGAGATGCGCACCTCCAAGGCTGACTACGTGTTCGTGGCCTACGCCGGGGCCGTCCACGCGTTCACCCAGAAGGAGGCGGGCGGCGACAACAGCAAGGGCGCCGCCTACAACGAGGCCGCCCACCGGCGCAGCTGGCAGCACATGCGGGATTTCCTGGCGGAGATCTTCTAAGGGCGGCTTGCGACATGCGGGCGCGCCGGGGTTTGGGCTCGATCCTTTTTCCCGTTGGGCCCTCTGGTCGGACCGCCTAAGCTGGAGCCATGTCGACGCTCTTTGCTCCCTTTCAGTTGAAGGCCGTGACGTTGCGGAACCGCGTCGCCGTTCCCCCCATGTGCCAATACAGCGCGAGGAACGGCTTCATCACGGACTGGCACCCCGCGCACTATGCCGGGATGGCGCGGGGCGGAGCCGGCTTGGTGATCGTCGAAGCGACGGGGGTTTCTCCGGAAGGCCGCATCACGCCGGGATGCACCGGCCTGTGGAACGACGAACAGGCCGAAGGGCTCGCGCGGATCGCCCACGGCATCAAGGCCGCCGGCGCCGTGCCGGGCATCCAGATCGGCCACGCGGGCCGCAAGGCGAGCGCCAACCTTCCGTGGGAAGGCGACGACCACATCCCGGCGGACGATCCCCGCGGGTGGGAGACGATCTCGCCCTCGGCCATCGCGTTCGGCGGCGGCTTGTCCAGGGTTCCGAAGGAAATGACCATCGCGGACATCGAGCGCGTCAAAGCCGATTTCGTAGCCGCCGCCCGCCGCGCCCGCGATGCCGGATTCGAATGGCTGGAGCTGCACTTCGCGCACGGGTATCTCGCCCAGAGTTTCTTTTCGATCCACGCCAACCACCGAACGGATCAGTACGGCGGGGACGCCGCAGGGCGCAGCCGGTTCCTCCTCGAAACCCTCGACGCGGTCCGCGCGGTCTGGCCCGACAACCTGCCGCTTACGGCGCGGTTCGGCGTCATCGAATTCGACGGGCGGGACGGGGAGACGCTCGCGGAATCCATCGAGCTGGTCCGCCGGATGCGGGGCACCGGCCTGGACTTTCTCAACGTCAGCATGGGGTTCTCGACCATCGAGGGAAAGACGCCGTGGGCGCCGGCGTTCATGGTTCCCATCGCAGCCCGCGTGCGCCGGGAGGTCGGCCTGCCGGTGAGCACGGCGTGGGGCATCGACGGCGCCGAGGATGCTGAACGCGCGGTGGCCCAGGGGCAGATGGACCTGGTGATGATCGGCCGGGCGCACTTGGCGAATCCGCACTACGCCTATGAGCTGGCGAAATCGCTCGGGGTCGATCGGCCCGCGTGGACGGCCCTTCCGGCGCCTTACGCTCACTGGCTCTCGCGCTACCGTGGAGCCGGAGAAGGATCGGCCCAGTAGCGGCGAGCCAGGCCCGGAGCGGACGAACCCTTCCTGCGGAAACCCCCTCGGCCGTACGGACCGGCGCCCCGCGTTCGCGGGGCGCCGGTGTGTGGGAATCCGCTAGTTGGAGCGGTTGGGATAGGGCGGTTTGACGGCCGCCTTGGGCTGCTTCTTGAGGGCCGCTTCGACTTCCTGGATGGCGCGGTCCAGCTGGGGATCCTTGCCCTGGGCGAGCAGGGCGGGATCGTCCATCACCTCGATGTCGGGGTCGACGCCGTAGCCTTCCACGATCCACTTGCCGTCCTTCGAGTAGATCCCGAAGGTGGGGACGGTCACGCCGCCGCCGTCGATCAGGTTGGGCGCGCCGCTGATTCCGATCAGTCCGCCCCAGGTGCGGCGGCCGATGAGGGGACCGAGCCCCGCCTGCTTGAACAGGAAGGGGAAGCAGTCGCCGCCCGATCCGCTCCAGCCGTTGATCAGCATGGCCTTGGGGCCGTCATGCGCCACCGGCGGCCACTGCCAGTCCTTGCCGTCGCGGACGCCGTAGTAGTTGAGGGTCTTCCGGCCCAGCAGCTCCACGAAGCGGTCGGGGATCTGGCCGCCGCTGTTGAAGCGCTCGTCGATGATCAGGCCGGCCTTGTCCCACTGGCCGCGGAACTGGCGGACGAGGTCCGTCTGGCCGCCGACGGTGGTGTCGGGCACGTAGATGTAGCCGAGGCGGCCGCCGGAGACCTTCTCCACGTACTTCCGGTTGGCTTCGACCCAGGCCCAGTAGCGCAGGGTGTAGTCGCTGGCGACGGTGTCGGCGAGCACGTCGCGGGCGCCCTCGAGGGAGGGCTTGTCGTTGACGGTGAGCAGCACGGTCTTGCCCGCCAGGCCCTGGAAGGCGGCCCAGGGGTCCTTGCGGACGTCCAGCGGCGTGCGGTTCACGGCGAGGAGGTAGTCGCCCTCCTTCACCTTCAGTCCGGGCTGGACCAGGGGGCCGCGGTTCTGGGCGTCCCAGTCGGCGCCGCGGAGGATGGTCTTGATGCGGTAGGCGCCGTTCTCCAGCGCGAAGTCCGCGCCCAGGAGGCCGGTGCCGAGGCGGGCCGGCATCTCCAGGTCGCCGCCGCCGCGATAGGCGTGGGAAGCGTTCAATTCGGAGATGAGCTCGCCGATGACGAAGTTGACGTCCTCGCGGGTGACGCAGTCCTTCAGCAGGCTGCCGTAGCGGCTCCGCATGGCCTTCCAGTCGACGCCGTGCATGCCGGGGTCGTAGAAGAAGTCGCGCTCCAGCCGCCAGGCGTCGTTGAAGATCTGCTGCCATTCGGCCTGGGGATCCACCGTCATCATCAGCTCGGCGGTGGGCAGCTTCTTGTCGAACTTCTGGTCGGGCTTCAGCTCCACCACGGCGTATTCCTGCTTCCGGTTCACCAGGAGCTTCTTCCCGTCGCGGGTCAGGATGGCGCCGTCGACGTCGGCCAGGACGGTCTTCTCCTCGCGCTCTTCCAGGTCGTAGGTGTAGAGCGTGGTCTTGGTCTCGCCGGTGGGGTTCAACTGCGCGGCGCGGCGGTAGACCAGCTTGCCCTTGGCCGCGGCGACGTCCGTGTAGTAGCCGGGCGCGGGCGGCAGCAGGACCATGCGCGCCTCGATCCCGTCGAGGTCGATCTCCACGGGCTTGGGAGCTTCGGCCTTGTCGCCGTCCTTCTTATCGCCTTCCTTTTTGTCCGCTTCCTTCTTGTCGTCCTTCTTTTCGTCCTTGCCGGCCTCGGCGTCGTTCCGGGCGCCGATGGGGGAGGGCACGTCCTTCCGCAGGGGAATGGCGGCCAGCCGCGTCGTGGCGGCGTAGATCCAGGTGTTGTCGAGGTCGCTGTAGCTGGGGCTGAACTGCTGGCCCGTGGACAGGAACAGGTACTTGCCCTCGGGATCGAAGGCGGCGTCGCCCGCGTTGTAGAAGGGCGAGGTGACCTCGTGGCGGTGGGCGGTCTTCGTGTCGTAGAGCACCACCACGCTGTTCTGGTTGGGCGTGTCGCGGGCGTAGGCGACCCAGCGGCTGTCGGCGGACCAGCTCGCGCGGAAGCCCTCCAGCCCGTCCTCGAACATGAAGTGGCCCTTGTCCACGGCCTGGACGCGGCCGGTGTCCACGTCGCACAGGTTGACGCGCATGGCCTGGTCGACGAAGGCCACGCGCTTGCCGTCCGGCGACCAGAAGATGCGGTAGCGGAAGCCGGGGCCCAGGTGCGTGACCTGGCGCTCCTCGCCGGAGCCGTCCGCGGCGCGGAGGCACAGCTCGTACTCGCCGCTGCGGTCGCTGAAGTACGCCACCTGCTTGCCGTCGGGCGACAGGGCGGGGAAGCGCTCCGCCGCGCCGGAGGTGCGGGTGAGGTTCACGACGTAGCCCTTTTCCGCGGGCACGGAGAAGACCTCGCCCCGGGCCTCGAACACCGCCCGCTTGCCCTGGGCGGAGACGTCCGGGCGGCCCAGCAGCCGGCTGGCGTTTTCCGTCCGGGGACGGAGGGTGGCGCGGTCCGTGGTGACCTCCACCTTCACCTCCACCACCTTCTCGCTGGGCAGCTCGATGCGGTGGAGCCGCCCGCCCGCTTCCAGGACGATGTCCGAGGGGCCGACGGCGGGGAAGTGGGCGTCGTAGTCCTTGAAGAAGGTGATCTGCTTGAAGGCCTTGGTGGCGGGATCGTAGGACCAGACGTTGGCGCGCTTCACGCTGTCGCGGTCCGACAGGAAGTACAGCTTCCCGCCGTACCACATGGGCTGGGAGTCGTTGGAGCCGGCCTCGCTGGGGAGGCGGCTGGCGGTCTTCTTCTCCAGGTCGTAGAACCAGATCTCCGACGCCATCCCGCCGCGGTAGCGCTTCCAGGTGCGGAAGTCCGTCGAGATGGGCTGGTAGGCCAGCACCTTGCCGTCCGGCGACAGGGCGCCGAATTCGACGTAGGGCAGGGGGAAGGCCTCCGGCAGGCCGCCTTCCTTCCCCACCTTGAACAGCTTGTTGAACCGGTCCTTGCCGGATTCCCGTCCGGAGGCGAACAGCAGGGACTTGCCGTCGGGCGTCCAGTCCACCAGCCGGTCGGCCATGGGGTGGTAGGTCACGCGGGCGGGAACGCCGCCGCCGACGGGGAGGACGTAGACGTCCAGGTTCCCGTCGTAGTTGGCGCTGAAGGCCAGCTCCTTGCCGTCCGGCGAGAAGCGGGCGAAGGCCTCCTCGCCCTTGGGCGTGGACAGCCGCTGGGCCACGCCGCCGGTCTTGGGGACGATCCACAGGTCGTTGGCGTAGGTGAAGGCGATCTGGGTCGCCGACACGTCGGGATAGCGCATCAAGCGGGCGTCCACCTGCGCCGGAGCGCACAGGGAAGCCGCCACGACCAGGGCGGTGGAAAAGAAGGGAAGCAGGCGCATCGGCTCTCCAGGTTCCTGAGGGGTCCAGGCATCTTACGCGCGAGGGCCTCAAAAGTTGAGGCAGGATCGAAGACTTGCATCTTACAAGTTGAGTTCTAAAATGACCTCGACGGTATCTATGCCGTCCGGAAGCCGGTCATGGATACGCTGTTCGCGGTTTGGCCCCTCAATGAGCGCAGCAACCTGCACTGGCGCATGGGGGAGCCGGCGCCCCACCGTCACCCCTTCCACCAGATGTTCTTCATCACGGAAGGCACCGGCACGCACTGGGTGGACGGCGAGGAGACGCGGATCCGGGGCCCCTGGGTGATGCTGCTGGCCAAGGGGAAGACCCACCTCTACCTTCCCGACGTGGAAGCCGAGGGGTGGCTGTTCGATTTCGACGAGGCGTTCCTGGACGGCGACGCCGCGTGGATGTTCTCCCATTTCGTCGCCCTGTCGAACCTGCCGCTTCCGAAGGACGGGCTCTTCCAGCAGGCCTGCGACCTGGCGCGGCTGATGTGGGACATCGGGAAGATCCGCACCGATGAATCCCTGCCCGCGCTGCGCCATCTGATGTCCGCCTTCATCCACCTGCTGGAGCCGCGGATGCGCGGCGCGGCCACCCGGAACCAGCCCCACCGCGCCTCCGACCTCCAGCTCTTCCAGGGGTTCCTGCGCCACCTGGACGTGTCGTTCGCGGCGGAGAAGGACGTGGATTTCTACGCCCATCAGCTGCGCTGCACGCCCCGCCGCCTGGGCGCGGCGTGCCGGGTCATCCTCGGGAAGACGCCCCAGCACCTGATCTCCGAGCGCTGCATGCTGGAGGCCAAGCGCCTGCTGGCCCATTCGGACATGAGCGTGCAGCAGATCGCGGCGGGCCTCGGCTGCGAGGACCAGTCCAATTTCACCAAGGCCTTCCGCAAGGCCACCGGCGAAACGCCGTCCGCGTACCGCAAGCGGCTGGGCCTCATCCAGCCGGCGTCGCTGCCGGGCTGAGGCGGTTCCGGTCCGGGAATTACCAGAAATTGGCAGCGGAGTACCAGGTGGAAATTCCCCTGGCGGTCTACTCTTTTGCCCATCGGCCCGAGGATTGAGAACCTACGGGTAGTCAAACATCAACCATTGAAATGTTGCGATTAAGCGACGCGGAGAGGGTCTGCCTTGAAAACGAAAACCATCCTTCTGCTGCTATCGGCGAGCGCGCCGATGTGGTCCCAGGCCAGTGACGTCCAGATCTACGGGACGTTCATGCCGTTCCTCGATCACATCAAGACCTCCGGTGCCACGGCGCCCGGGCTGTCCCCGGCCAACGGCGGCGCCACCCAGGTGGCCGCCTCGGCCTACACGGGTGACCTGGGCAACCTGCCCGCCCGGAACCGCATGACCTCGGGCACCTCGAACCTGGGGTTCAAGGGCAACTTCAAGGTGAACGACGATCTGAAGATCATCTGGCAGATCGAGAGCGCCGTGAGCCCGGACGGGGACGCCCCGAACAGCCTCACCAGCCGCAACAGCTGCCTGGGGCTCGAGGGAAGCTGGGGGCGGGTGTTCTATGGCAACTGGGACACGCCCTACAAGTACCCGATCCTCCTCGTGGGAGCGCTGCGGGGCCTGAATCCCTTCGACAACGTGCTGACCGCGAACCCCGGGTTCAACGTGCCGGGCACCACGACGCAGAACGGCCGGGTGAACGGGAAGGCCGACGCGGCCTTCAACCGGCGCCAGGGCAACAGCGTGCAGTACTGGAGCCCCGATCTGAACGGCTTCTCCGCGCGGGTGGCGTATTCGGTCAACGAAGGGAAGACCACCGCCACGACCACGGTGCCCTCCGTCAGTCCGGATCTCTACTCCGCCCTGCTGTCCTACCGGAAGGGCGCCTTCTCCATCAGCTACGGCTTCGAGCAGCACAACGACTACTTCGGGCTGGCGCAGCTCGGCGGGTCGGCGGGAGCCACGCAGACCAACACCTCGTCCAAGGACGTGGGCCACGAGCTGGTGGCCTCCTACAGCTTCCCCACGGGGACGAAGATCTCGGCCATCACGGAGCGGCTGACCTACGACACGGACGACACCGCCGCGGGCAAGGTGAACCGCTACGAGCGGGACGCGTGGTACCTGCTGGTGCAGCAGCGGTGGGGCGCCCACCAGTGCTTCGGCTCCTACGGGAAGGCCGGGGCGGGAACCGCCAAGGTGGTGGGCGGCGGCCCCGTGACGACCAACGGCTTGGGCGGCGCCCAGTGGAGTCTCGGCTACACCTACGGGCTGTCGAAGACGGCGGATTTCTACGCCTCCGTCTACGGGATGAACAACGACCGGTCGGCGAGCTACGCGCTGTTCCCGCCCGTGGGCACCGTCGCCCCCGGCGCGTCCACCACCGGCTTCGGCCTCGGCATTCTCTACACCTTCTGATTCCGTCCTTCCAAGGAGAGCAGACATGAGCGACGAAACCAAAGACATGAGCCGCCGGGGATTCCTCGGCGCGGGCGGCGCGGCCCTGCTGGGCGGCGTGGTGCTCGGCGCCCTCCCGCTGGAGGGCAAGAGCCTGGGCGAACCCACCACCGCCCAGCTTCCCAAGACCTGGGACGAGACCCACGACGTGGTGGTGGTGGGAACGGGCTTCGCGGGCCTGTCGGCCGCCATCGAGGCGCGGCTGGCGGGGGCCAGCGTGCTGGTGATCGAGAAGATGCCCGTCCACGGCGGCAACTCGATCATCAACGGCGGCGACTTCGCCGCGCCCGCCAACAGCTTCCAGAAGGCGGCGGGCATCCAGGATTCCCCCGACCAGATGCTGAAGGACATGCTGAAGGCGGGCTCCAACCTCAACCACCTGAAGCTGGCGAAGACCGTGGCCGAGCACGCCAACGAGTCCCTCGAATGGGCGCGGACCTACGTTGGAGCGGAGTTCACCCGTCTCAACTACCACGGCGGCCACTCGGTCAAGCGCTCCGTCCAGACCGTGAACCAGTCCGGGTCGGAGCTGGTGAACAAGCTGCTGGCCAAGGCCCAGGAACTGGGGGTGAAGGTGGTGACGCGCACCAAGCTGACGCGGCTGCTCCTGGGCGCCGGAGGCCGGATCGTGGGCGTGGAGGTCCGCCAGGGCCACAAGTGGCCCGACGAGGCCTCCGGCACCCTGGCCGCGATCAAGGCGCGCCGTGCGGTGGTACTGGCCTCGGGCGGGTTCTCCCGCGACGTGGCGCTCCGCCAGATCCACGATCCGCGCCTCACGCCGAACTTCGAATCCACGAACCATCCGGGAGCCACGGGCGAAGCGCTGCTGGCGGCCTGCCGCGCCGGCGCCATGGACGTCCAGATGGACTGGATCCAGCTGGGCCCCTGGACCAGCCCCGACGAGCCGGGCTTCGGCCACACCCCGCAGGTCTGCGAGCGCATCGTCGGCTACGGCCTGATGGTCGATCCCAAGACCGGCAAGCGCTTCTTCAAGGAGACCGGCAACCGCAAGGAGCGCGCCGACGCCATCATCGCCATCGGCCATCCGGTGGTGATCGTCGGGGATTCCGCCGCCATCGGCGGGCAGGTGGTCCCCAAGGTGCTCGGCAAGGCGATGGAGGTCGGCGCGGTGCGGCGCTTCAACACCCTCGACGAGGTGGCCCGAGCCTACGACATGCCGGCCGGCACCTTCCTGGAGGAAGTCACCCGCTGGAACGGCTTCGTGGAGAAGAAGAAGGATCCGGATTTCGACTGCAAGATCTTCCCCGACGCCCTGCCCACCGCGAAGGCGCCCTTCTACGCCATGCGGCTGTGGCCGCGGGTCCACCACACCATGGGCGGGCTGGTCATCGACGACCGGGCGCAGGTGACGGGCTTCGACATGAAGCCGATGCCCGGACTCTACGCCGCGGGCGAAGTCACCGGCGGCGTCCACGGCGCGGTCCGCCTGGGCAGCGTCGCCATGGCCGACTGCGTGGTCTTCGGGCGCATCGCCGGCCGGAACGCGGGCCGCGAGAAGGCCTGGAGCTGAGCATGCATCCCACCCACTTGAACGCGAGGATTTCCCCCATGCCGACCTCCCTTTTCCACCGCTTCCGGACCGCCACCCGCCTGCTGCTGTTCGCGGCGATGATCCCCCTCGGCCTCGCCGCGGCCCAGCCGGCCACCTTCACCGCCGACCTCCACAAGGCGAAGGGCGTGAGCTGCGCGGACTGCCACGGCAATGGGAAGAAGAAGACGTTCGTTCCCGCGGAGCGCTGCCTGGGCTGCCACGGCCCCGAGGCCGACCTGGCCAAGAAGACCGCCGAGGTGAAGCCCGAGAATCCCCACGCCTCGCCCCACTGGGGCTCCCGCATGGAATGCAACGTCTGCCACCGCCAGCACGAGAAGACCGTGAACTGGTGCAATCACTGCCACGCCTTCAATTTTCAGGTGCCCTGAGCCCTCGCGGCCCGGCATCCCCGATTTCAACCACCGCCACCGATGGAGCACCCATGGGCAATCTAGGAATGATGGAAATCCTGCTGATCGGCATCGCGCTGCTGATCTTCTTCGGACCCTCCCGCCTGCCGGAACTGGGCAAGAGCCTGGGCAAGGGCATCCAGGAATTCAAGAAGGCCACCAAAGAGCTGACCAGCGCCGTCAAGGACTGAGACCGGCCCGGCGCCTGGCGCCGAGTCCTGAATCCCAAGCCCGGTCTCCACGGGGACCGGGCTTTTTTTCCGCGGAGGACGCTGGTGTCTCCCCTTTCCCCCGACAAGATGAGCTTCTGGGAGCACCTCCAGGAGCTGCGGGTCCGCATCGTCCGCTCGCTCATCATCGTCGCGGTGTGCTTCGCCGCGACCTACGCCTTCCGCTTCAAGCTCTGGATCTGGGCTCAGAAGCCCTTCATCGACGCCATGGCCCGCCAGACCGGCAAGGCCGCCGCCGACCTTCAGCCCTTCGCCTTCACCGACCTCACCGAACCCTTCTTCAGCATGATGCGGCTCTCCCTCTGGGCCGCCGCCTTCCTCGCCGCGCCCCTCCTCTTCCACCAGCTCTGGGGCTTCATCCGCCCCGGCCTGATGCCCAAGGAGCGCCGCCTCGTCGTCCCCTTCGTCGTCGTCACCTCCGGCTGCTTCCTGACTGGATCGGCCTTCGCCTACACCCAGGCGTTCAAATTCCTCGGCGACATCCTGTTCCAGGAAGCCGCCACCGCGGGCCTGCGGGCCAACCTCCACGTCTCCGACTACCTGGACCTGTTCATCTCCACCACGCTGATCACCGGCGTGATGTTCGAGCTGCCCGTCCTGTTCTTCTTCCTGGCGAAGTTCCGGATCGTGACCGCCCGCCTGATGCTGAAGTACTGGCGCCACGCCACCATGGCCATCCTGATCTTCAGCGCCTTCTTCACCCCCGGCGACGTCGTCGTGACCACGCTGTTCTTCAGCGTCGTCCTCCTCGGCCTCTACTTCGTCTCCGTCCTCGTCGCCTGGATGGCCGAACCCCCTCCCAAATAGGCGCCCTATAGTGGGACCCAGGGAGGCCGCCGTGCGACCCATGCTCTGTGCTGTCCTGCTTTGCTCCGCGCTGCTGGGCCAGCGCGCGCCCGTCGACGAGGGCGCCGTGCGGGCGCACCTGGCGTTCCTGGCGGACGATCTGCTGGAGGGCCGCGGCACGGGGCAGCGGGGCGGCGAACTGGCCGTGCGCTACCTGGAGACCCAGCTCCAGGCGATGGGCCTCCGGCCCGCGAACGGCGCCAGCTACCGGCAGACAGTGCGCCTGTCGGGCGTGCGGCTGGACCCCGCGGCCAGCGGGCTCTCGTTCGAGGGCGCGAAAGGCGCGTTCGTCCCCGCCTTCGGCGCCGATCTGGTGGCGGGCGCCGCCGGCGCGGAGACGTCCCTGGCGGTGGACGCCCCGCTGGTCTTCGTGGGCCATGGGATCTCCGCTCCGGGGCGGGACGACTACAAGGGCCTGGACGTCCGCGGTCGGATCCTCGTGATGTTGGTGGGCGACCGGAAGAACGGCCCGCCCGCGCCGCTCTGCTGCGAGGCGGAGAACTATCAGGGCCGGTGGACCTACAAGTTCGAGGAGGCCCGCCGCCGCGGCGCCGCGGGCGCGCTGCTGATCCACACCGACGCCTCCGCCGGCTACGGGTGGACCGTGGTGCGGAACGGCTGGACCGGCGAGCGCTTCCAGCGGGAGGGCGCGGGCCAGGCCGGCGCCGTCCAGGGCTGGCTGACCGAGGCCGCGGCGGCGAAGCTGTTCGCCCTCGCCGGCCAGGATTTCCGGAAGCTCGTCAGCGGTGCCGACGGCGCGGATTTCCGGCCCGTCCCGCTGTCCGTCCGCGCGAAGGGAAGCCTGAAGTCCGCGGTGCGGTCCCTGGAGCAGTGGAATGTGGCCGGGATCCTTCCCGGTACCGATCCGGACCTGCGGAAGGAACTGGTGATCTATTCCGCCCATTGGGACCACTTCGGGAAGGGCGCGGATGGGGCGATCCATCCTGGGGCCGTGGACAACGGCACGGGGTGCGCCGGGGTCCTGGCCCTCGCCCAGGCGTTGGTCCGGAACCCGCTTCCGCGAAGCGCGATGTTCCTATTCCCGTGCGGAGAGGAGCAGGGCCTGTTGGGCTCGTCGGCCTACGTGGCGGAGCCCCTCTGGCCCCTGGACCGCACGGTGCTGGCCATCAACCTGGAGAGCCTCAACGTCGTGGGCCCCACCCGGGACATCGGGCTCCTGGGCTCGCCGGACGCGCGGATCCGCGAACTCTGCGCCCGTGCCGCGGCGGCCGTGGGCCTGGCGGTGACGCCCACGCGGCCGGACCCTGCGGGCCTCTGCTTCCGCTCGGACCACTTCCCCTTCATGAAGGCGGGCGTTCCGGCGCTGTCGCCGGGCTTCTCCCTGGACGGCGGCTGGGACTACGTGGGCGACAAGCCCGCGGCCCAGCGGAAGGCGGCGGACTTCATGAACCACTACCACCGCCCCACCGACCGCTACGATCCCGCGTGGAACCTGGAAGGCCTGATGCAGCAGCTCCGCTTCGCCCTGGAACTGGGGCGCCTGGTGGGGGCAGCGCGCTGAGGGGTTCAAGCTAAAAAAATCACCGCCAAGGCACCAAGAAGCCAAGAAAAGCAGAAAAAGCTTCTTTTGTCTTTCTTAGCGGCCTTGGCGTCTTGGCGGTGAAAAACCTCTTGGGTGCTTGATCGTCCGTCGCGATCAGGCCCGCCGGGCCCAGCGGAGCTTGGCGCTGGTGGAGCGGGGGTTGGACCGCCGCTCCTCGGGGGAGGCGCGGAGCGGGTCGGGCGCGACGGCGGCGTAGGTTCCTTCGCGAAGGTCTTCCTGGAAAGCTTTCTTCACGCGGCGGTCCTCGCCGGAATGGAAGGTGAGGATGGCGGCGCGGCCGCCGGGATTCAGGGCGGCGGGGAGGTGCGCCAGGAACTGGTCGAGGGCGCCGAACTCGTCGTTCACGGCGATCCGCAGGGCCTGGAAGGTGCGCTGGAGGGCCTTCTTCGTCTCGTCCTCGTCTGCGGATCCCACCGCCGCCCGGACGCGGTCCGCCACGGCGCGGGTGGTGCGGAGCCCGCGGCCCGCCAGCTCCCGGGCGATGGCCTCGGCGTGGGATTCGTCGGCGTTGGTCACCAGGAGTTCGGCCAGGGCCGCCTCGTCCAGGCTGTCGAGAAAGTCGGCGGCGGACCGGCCCTTGTGGGGGTTGAGGCGCAGGTCCAAGGGGCCATCCGCCTTCCACGTGAAGCCCCGGGCGGGATTGTCGATCTGCATGGAGGACACGCCGAGGTCGGCGAGGACGAGGTCGAAGGGGCCGGCTTCAGCCGCGACCTTGGCGAGGCCCGCGAAGTTGGTGCGGCGCACGGCCAGGACGTCCTCTCCGAAGCCCAGGGCCCGCAGCCGCGCTTCCGTCCGGGGCAGCTCCAGCGGATCCACGTCCAGGCCCACCACGCGGCCTCCCGGCAGGAGGCGGGGCAGCAGCTCGCGGGTGTGGCCGCCGTAGCCCAGGGTGGCGTCCAGGGCCCGTTCGCCCGGCTGGGGATCGAGGACCTCCAGGATCTCCTCCACCATGATCGATCGGTGGGTTCCCGCGGGCGTGTGGCCCCGCGCCTGCACCTTCGCCTGCTCCTCCGCGTAGCGGTCGGGGGCGAGTTCCTTGTACTTCTCCTCGAAGCGCCGCGGGTGGGTCCCCTTGTAGCGGGGGCGGCGCTTGGGGGGCTGGGTCGCATCGTCCATGGGTCCATGATCGCCGCAGAGACGGGCGGGGACGCTACCCTTCGGGCATGGCCGCTCCCGCCTTCACCTTCCATCCCATCGGCGTCGTGCGCAGTCCCTACGCCCGGCGGATCGACGCCCCGCACCAACCCACGGTGGTGGAAGGCACGGAGACGGGCCGGGCCGCGGAGGCCACGCTGGAACTGGACGCGTCGCTTCCGGAGACCGTGCTGCGCGATCTGGAGGGGTTCGAGCGGATCTGGCTCGTCTTCGCCTTCCACCTCAGCGAGGGCTGGGCGCCCCTCGTCCAGCCGCCGCGGGGACCCCGCAGGAAGCGCGGGGTCCTGGCCACGCGCTCGCCCCACCGGCCCAATCCCATCGGGCTCTCCTGCGTGGAGCTGGTGGCGGTGGAGGGGCGCACGCTGCGCCTGCGGGGGGTGGATCTGCTGGACGGCACGCCGGTCCTGGACGTGAAGCCCTACGTGCCCTACGCCGACGCCTTCCCCGGGGCCCGCGCGGGCTGGATCGACGCGGTGGACGCGGCCACGGGCGCCCACTCCGCGCCCGGTCCCCGAAAACCCCGCCAGTCCCCGGCTTGACGGGGCGGGGGAGGGGCTCCACCCTACGGGGGTTTCCCCACGCCATTTTCCCAGGAGCCTGCCATGGTCTCGTTCTCCCAGCTCTGGTTGCCCATCGTGCTGTCGGCCGTGTTCGTCTTCGTGGCCAGCAGCCTCATCCACATGGTGTTTAAGTGGCACGCCTCGGACTACCGTGCCCTGTCGAACGAGGATGAAGTCCGCGCCGCGATCCGGAAGGCCTCGCCGGAACCGGGCCAGTACGTGTTGCCCCATTGCCCCGGCATGAAGGACATGGAGAAGCCGGAGGTCCAGCAGAAATACCAGGATGGCCCCGTGGGCTTCCTGGTGCTGGCTCCGAACGGCGTCCCCGCCATCGGGAAGTGCCTGGGCCAGTGGTTCCTGTACGCCCTCGCCGTGGCGTTCATGGCCGCCTATCTGGCATCGCGCACCCTGCCGCCGCACACCCACTACCTCCAGGTCTTCCGCGTGGTGGGGACGGTCTCCTTCCTGACCTACGCCGGCGGCAGCGTCTCCCTCGGCATCTGGATGGGGAAGCCGTGGTCCAGCGTGCTGAAGGACCTGCTCGACGGGCTGATCTACGGCCTTCTGAGCGCCGGCGCCTTCGGGTGGCTGTGGCCCCGCTAGGCGCTCCCGTGGAACCGGACCGCTACGGGCGGCTTTCCTACCGCGGGCTCATCGCGTGGCCCGAGCGGCTGAAGCGCGAGGAGCCGCTCCTTCGCCGAGCGCTGGAGGCCGCGCCGTCGCGCCGCATCCTGGATCTGGGCTGCGGCAGCGGCGAGCACGCCCGCTTCCTGGCGTCCCTGGGCTTCGAGCCCACGGGCCTGGACGCGTCGCCCGCCCAGGTGGCCGCGGCCCGGGAAGCGGACCCCGCAGGCCGCTACCTCCACGGCAGCCTCACGGCCCTCGGCGACTTGGCGGAGCCGCCCTTCGGGGGCGCGATCTGCCTGGGCAACACCCTGCCGCACCTGACGGAGGAGGCGGACGTGCGCCGCTGCTTTGAAGGGCTGGCGGAGCGGCTTCTCCCCGGCGGGATCCTGCTGCTTCAGCTCCTCAACTACGACCGCATCCTGGACCGGGGCGAGCGCGCCTTTCCCGTGATGGTGCGGCCCGGCGAAGGGGACGGCGAGACGGTCTTCCTCCGCCTGATGACCCACGGAGCGGACGGCCACATCACGTTCACGCCCGCGACCCTCCGCTGGCGGCCCGGCGCGGAGCCGCCGCTGGAGCTGATCTCCGCGGAAGAGGTGAAGCTCCGCGGGTGGCGCCGCGCGGAGGTGGAGGCGTTCCTGGAAGCCGCCGGCTTCGAACTCCGCGAAACCCTGGGTTCCATGACCGCCGATCCCTGGACGCCCGCCTCGTCCGACCTGGTGGTGGTGGCGCGGCGCAAATAGGACGCGCCTTCAGCCGCCCTTGGGGATGACGTGGAGCAGGACGGCGAACACGTGGCACGCGCTGCCCGCGACCACGAACAGGTGCCACAGGGCGTGGTGGTAGGGCAGTTTCTCCAGGCTGTAGACGGCGGCGCCCGCGCTGTAGAAGAACCCGCCAGCGAACAGCCAGACGAGGCCGGCGGTGGAGATGGAACGGCTCAGGGGCGCCGCGGCGATGATGATGATCCACCCCATGAGCAGGTAGATCACCGTGGAGATCCAGCCCATCCGCTTGATGAAGGCGGGATCCACCGGCCGCCCTTCGGGCGCGTGGAGGTGGTCCACCGGCGGCGGGCGCAGGGCGGCATCCGCGATCCGGCCGTAGAACACGCCCTTGAAGGTGATTCCCAGAACGGCCAGGCCCCACACGATCCCGAAGACCGTCCAGCCCCAGGCGGGGCTGACGCGACCGAGGGCCGAGAGGCAAAAGGGCGTGTAGGTCCCCGCGATGAGCAGGAAGATCGCCGAGTGGTCGAAGACCTTGAAGACCAGCTTCACGCGCGGCCCGCGGAAAGCGTGGTACAGCGTGGACATCAGGTAGAGCAGGATCAGCGTGGACCCGAAGATCGCGGCGCCCACCACGTCCCGCGCCGTGCCGTCCACGGCGGCGAAGGTCACCATCAGGACGAGGCCGGCGATGGAGAGCGCCGTGCCCAGCCCGTGGGTCAGGCAATTGGCCAGCTCCTCGCGGGGCGTCTGCGACCTGGAGCCGAGAATGGCGGCGCTGCGGGACATGGCTTCAGGATGACAGATTCGGAAGCCATGTCCCGTCGCCACTGGCCAGGCGCTGGTCGGCAGTTGATCAGGCGACGACGCCCTTGCTCTTGAGGAAGGCGCCGAGGGCCATGTCCTCGCCCTGGATGTGCTTCATCAGCCAGTCCTCCAGGAAGTTCAGGACGGAGGAGGTGAGCAGCACCTTGCCGCTCTGGAAATTGGCGATGAAGGTGCCCACTTCCTTCACCAGGTCGGCGTGGGCCGCGCAGTGGACCGTGGCGCCGGGATAGCGGTAGGTCATCATCAGTCGCTCTTCGTTCTTGAAGTGCTCGACCGTGTAGTCCTTCATGAAGAGCAGCGTCCGCTCGATCTCGTCCTTGCCCTTGCCCTGCTTCATCGCGGCGTGCAGGCGGTTCAAGGTCTCCACCAGGGACTTGTGCTCCGCGTCGATCTTCGGGTGCCCCACTTCCAGGGTCGTGCGCCAATCCATGTAAGCCATGTTCCACTCCATCGAGAAAATGCCCCAGGGGCGTGAAAAGTGCTTTCGGGAAAAGAGAAAAAACGCGGACACGCGGTCCCGCATGAAACCACGGTCGACGTGAATCTGAATAGGTGTTTGCCGATATTTTACCAACTCATAGGAAAGCCCCCGGCTGTGCCGGGGAGGCAGTAGATGTTTGACATATACAGGAGTCCACCGCAGAAATCTTCATGTGAGCCGCCAAGCACACATGAGGAGAACTGAGATGGACTCAGAAGAAAGTCTAAGCCACTCCAGATGGGAGTGTAAGTACCACGTGGTCTTTGTGCCGAAGTGTCGGAGGAAGACGATCTACGAGAAGTTGAGGCCGCACCTTGGAGAAGTCCTGAAGAAGCTGGCAGAGCAGAAGGAAAGCCGAATCATTGAGGGGCACCTGATGGGTGACCATGTCCATATGCTGATTTCAATTCCACCGAAGTATTCGGTATCGCAGGTGATCGGATTCATCAAGGGGAAGAGCGCCATTCACCTGGCTCGAGTCTACGGAGAGAGGAAGCGGAACTTTGTTGGGCAGCATTTCTGGGCCCGAGGATATTTCGTATCGACCGTGGGGCGCGACGAAGCAACAGTGCGGGAATACATCCGTCGACAAGAAAGGGAGGACCAGCGCTTGGAGCAGATGTTGCCTTGGTAGGGGTGGCCACCATGAGGTGGCACCGATGAAATGGGGCCGCGTTAGCGACCCCTCTTAGCCGCTTTGAGCGGCTCACTTGATAAAGCCCCCGGCTCTGCCGGGGGATATTTACTGATGCTTGGGCGCCTCGGCCCCCAGGTGGACGTCGAACCAGCGGAGCATCTCCCACAGCGTGTGCTCCACGGATTCGCGGGCCGCGTAGCCGTGGGATTCCAAGGGCAGGGTGACGTAGCGGACCTTCTGCCCGTTGCCCTTGAGGGCGGCGTAGAGGCGCTCGCTCTGCAGGGGGAAGGTGCCGGAATTGTTGTCGGCCTCGCCGTGGATCAGCAGGATGGGCGCGTGGAAGTGGTCGGCCGCCATGAAGGGCGAGACTTTCAGGTACATCTCGGGCGCCTCCCACAGCGTCCGCCGCTCGCTCTGGAACCCGAAGGGGGTGAGGGTGCGGTTGTAGGCGCCGCTGCGGGCGATCCCCGCCTGGAACAGGGTGGAATGGGCCAGCAGGTTGGCCGTCATGAACGCGCCGTAGCTGTGGCCGCCGACGCCCACGCGCTTGGGATCGATGACGCCCAGCTCGTCCGCCTTGTCGATGGCGGCCTTGGCGCTGGCGATCACCTGGTCGAGGTAGGTGTCGTTCACGGTCTTGGGATCGCCCACCACCGGCATGGTGGCGCTGTCCAGCACCACGTAGCCCGACAGCAGGAAGAACAGGTGGGTGATTCCGCCGAGCGTGGTGAAGCGGTTCGCCGAGCCGCTCACCTGGCCCGCCGTGCCCGCGTCGGTGAACTCCAGCGGATAGGCCCACACCACCGCCGGGCGGCGCTCGCCCTCCTTGTAGTCCGGCGGCAGGTAGAGCGTGAAGCTGAGGTCGACGCCGTCGGGGCGCTTGTACTTCACCAGCCGCTTCCGGATCTTCCGCAGGTCGGGCAGCGGGTCCTTGAACGCCGTCAGCGCCTTCTCTGCGGCCCCGTGCAGGATGTAATTCGGCGGCTCCACCGGGCTTTCGCGGCGGGTGACGAACCGGCCGGCGGGAAGGAGGGCGACAGCTGATTCGTAGACGGTTTCGCCGCTGCGGAACAGCCGCCGGGTCGTCAGGTTCGCGGGGTCGAAGCGGTCCAGGAAGGGCCGATCGCCGTCGGGCGTCGCGCCGGTGCCGGTGAGGAAGAGGGCCTTTCCGTCCTGGCGCAACGCCGAGTGGCCGTTGGGCAGGAGGCGGGGGACGAAGGTTCCCGGATCGCGGTAGCGGTCGTGGGCGCTGAGGTCGAAGGCCAGCCGGGCGCTTGCGGGCGCGGCCGGATCCGCGAGCCAAGTGCGCGTCCACCGGCGGTCCCGCTCGTACTCGCGCACCACCGCGAGGTCCCCGCGCTCGCCCCATTCGAGGCTTGTGAACCGGGACTTGAGGCGGATCAGTTCCGCGGGCGCGGCGGCGAAGGGCGCGGCCTGCATCAGGACGTGATCGCGGAATTCAGCCTTCCGCTTGGGATCGCCTCCGTCCAGGGCCTCCGCCCATGCCAGCGTCGCCGGCTCCGTGGGCCGCCAATGGATGTGACGCGGACCGGTGCGAACGCCTTCCAGGGGAATGCCCTCCGCCAGCGGCAGGTCGGCGACGGTGTGGATCGGCTCGCCCGCCGCGTTCCAGACCTCCTCCCGCACGGGGAACTGCGACGCGGGCACCAGGTAGGAGAAGGGCCGCCGCAGCCGCGCGACAAGGGTGAGCTTCCCGTCGGGAGACGGCCGCACGTCGCCGTACAGGCCGGAACGGCCGAAGGGTTTCACCGTGCCGGCGGCGGGATCCACGCGGACGAGCTGGGACTGGCCCAGGAACTCGAACAGATCCTCGTCGTAGGCGTTCTGGAGCAGGTCCTGGTAGGTGGGGGCGGGCGCGGCCTTCCCCTCGTTCTCCTGGATGCGCGGCCCCACCGGAACTTCGGGGGGCCGGGGCGGCGCGCCCTGTGCGGCGGGGACGGCCTTGCACAGCAGCGTCCCGTCCGGCAGCCAGTCGATGGCGTCGCCCAGCACGGCGTTCAGGCGCAGCCCATCGATCCGCCGGAGCTTGCCGGTCGCGGTCTCCCCGATCCACAGTTCCGTGGCGTCGGCGGTGGCGCCGGTCAGGATGAAGCGGGTCCCGTCCGGCGCCCACCGCGGCGCTCCGAAGGCCACGTCGGGCGGAAGGGCAATGCTCCGCGCGGGGCCGCCTTCCATCGGCTGGAGGGCCAGGCTCCGCAGGCGGGGCGGGGCGTGGGGCCCGCGCGTGCGGGGATTGAACCGGAGGCCGGCGAGGCGCGCCATGGGCTGGGCCAGGTCGCGGATGGACGGATGGCGGGCCAGTTCCACCAGCAGGAAGGCGTCGCCCTTGGGGCTGGCGAGGAAGGACGGCGTGCCCGGCGCGTCCAGGACGGCCCGGATCGCGGCCGGCGCCTTCTGGTAGGGCGTGGGCTGGGCGGCCAGGACAGCAGCGCAGAGGAAGGGCGCGGCGGAGCGCAGCATGGGGACTCCGGGAGTCTCCGCAGACTACCACGCCATGCGAGGCATGATCGTCCTTCGCGGCCTACTCGATGCGGAACCGGGCGACGCTGCCGCCGGGGCCGGGGACGACCTCCAGCCGCGCGGAAATCCGGGCCTTCACTTCCTCCAGGTGGCTGATCAACCCCACGAGGCGCCCGCCCTGGTTGAGATCCTCCAGCGTGCGGAGCGCCAGGTCCAGGGCCTCGGGATCCAGGCTGCCGAAGCCCTCGTCGATGAACACCGTGTCGAGGCGGATGCCGCCCGCGTGGCGCTGGACCACGTCGGACAGGCCCAGGGCCAACGCGAGGCTGGCCTGGAAGCCCTCGCCGCCGGAGAGGGAACTCACCGCCCGGGCCCGGCCCGTGTGACTGTCGGTGATCTCCAGCTGGAGCCCGCCGGCCTTGCGAAGGTCGGTGCTGGCGGCGGCGCGGCGCAGGGCGTAGCGCTGCTTGCTCATCCGCAGCAGGCGGCCGGAGGCGGAGACCAGCACCTCGTCCAGGATGGCGCCCTGGACGTAGCGTTCGAAGGACACCCGCTCGCCCTCCTCGCCCTTCGCCACCTTGGCTAGACTGGCGGTCGCGCGGTGGCGGCCCTCCTGCGCCTCCCGCCGGACCTCCAGCCGGGTGAGCGCCTCCTCCAGCCGGACGAGGGCGGCCTGTTCGGACTGGGCGCGGCCCAGGCCTTCGCCCGCGGCGGAGAAGCGCCCCTGGGCCCCGTCCTTGGCGGCGTGGAGCGCCGGAAGATCGGGCACGGCCAGGCCCTCGGCGAGGGCTTCCGCGCGGGCCAGCCGGTCGGCGGCGGCGGCCAGTTCGCCGGTGTGCGCATCGAGGCTCGCGGCGAGTTCCTCCATGACCTCGGCGCTCCGCTGGGCGAGGTCGAAATCGGTCCGGCTGTGGAAATGGGCGGCGGCCAGGGCCTCGTCGAAGGCGCCCTGCGCGTTCCAGGAATCCGTCTGGGCGGCTTCGCGGCGGGCGCCGTGGGCCTTGAGATCCGCCGCGGCCTGGGACGCCGCGGCCCGAGCGGGTTCGCGCGCTTCACGCGCCGTGCGGAGTTGGGCTTCCGAGGCCTCCAGCGCGTCTTCCGCTTCGCGGCGCTTGGTGGAGAGGGCGCCGGGGACCCGCAGTTCCTGCAGGACAGCGTCCTCCAGGAACTGCATCCGCGCCTTGGCGCCGGCTTCCTGCACGAGGAGTTCGGACAGGCGCTGGTTGGTCTCGGAGAGCTGCACCTCCGCCAGGTTCCGGGCGCTCTCCGCGTCGGCCAGCCGCTGCTCGGCCCGGGCCAGGCCCGCCTCGGCGGTGCGGCTGCGGTCCAGGTCCTCCCGGTGTCGCGCCTCAATGGCGGCCAGGGTCTCCAGCCCGGTCTCGGCGTGCTCTCCCAGTCGCTGGGCCAGATCCGCCCGCCGGGACTGGACCGTGGCCAGGGCGGCGTGGCGGGACGCGGAGGCGTCCTGGGCGCGCGCGGCGGCGGTCTCGGCCGCGTCGAGCAGATCCTCGGAGTCGCGGACCTCCTGATCGTCCGGCAGGTCCGCCGCCGTCAGGGCGGGATGGGGGTGGGCGGAGCTGCCGCACACGGGACAGGGCTGGCCCGGCTGGAGATCCCGCGCCAGGCGCGAAGCCTGGGCGGCGAGGCGGCGCGCCACCAGCGCCCGGTGCCGCTCCCGCGCGGCCTGGAGGGCCTGCTGGGCGGCGGTCTGGGCCTCCCGGGCGGTTTCCAGGGCGGCGGTGGCGCGGTCCACGGCTTCCGCGGCGCGGTCGTAGTCCTCCCGCTGGGAGCGGCGCTGGCGGACGAGGACCAGCAGCCCCTCCCGCCCCGGGAGCTGGGAAGCCTCCGTCCGGACGTCCTGAAGCAGCCCGCGCTGGCGCGACAGCTCCTGGCGCGAGGTATCCAGGCGGCGCTTCTGCCACCCGGCGAGGTCCTCCAGCCGGGTTCGCTCCAGGGCGGCTTCCCGGGCTTCCGTGCGGGCCTGCTCCAGGGCCTCCAGCTTGGGCTCCAGGTCGCGCAGGCGCTCGATGGTGCGGCGCAGTTCCTCCCGGCGCACCTCGTGCTGCTCGGCTTCCGCGAGGGTGGCCTCGGCGCGGGCCAGCTCCTGGGCGCGGGCCTCGGAGGCCTCCGCCAGGCGGGCTTCTTCGGCCTGGAGCGCCTCCACCCGGGCCAGGCTCTCTTCGAGGCGGGCCAGGGCGGGTTGGACGGCGCCGCAGCGGCGGGCGCGGTCCAGTTCGACGCGGCGGGCGTCCATGATCCGGGCGAGCCCGCGCAGGCGGTCGGTTTCGGAGCGGGCCGCGGCCTGCTCCGCCAGCCGTTCTGCGGCGCGGGTGCCTTCGGCGAGGGCGGCGTCCGCCGCCGCCAGGGCCGTTCCGGCTTCCGTCTGCTCGGCCTCCAGGATTTCCACCCGCTCGGCGCCGGTCCGCAGCAAGCCGGGGAGATCGGCGGCGGCCTCCACGCCGGCCTGGGCCAGGAGCTGGCGGCTCTCCGCCTGGACCGTCCGCAGCGCCTCGCGGAGGGTCTTCTCCTCCTCCGCCAGAGCCTCGGTGATGCGGGCGTAGCGGCCCGTCTGGAACAGGGTCTGGAGAATGGCCTGGCGCTCGGCGGACCCGGCCAGCATGAATTCCTGGAAGCGGCCCTGGGGGAGGAGGACCACCTGCCGGAACTGGCTCGCCTTGAAGCCCAGGAGCTGCGCCACCTGGGCGTCCACCGCCGTGGGTTTCTCGGTGGCGAGGGGCATTTCCTCGCCCGCCTTCAACTCCCACAGGTGGGCGACGTAGGCCTGCTTCTTCGTGCCCTCGCCCTTCTGCTTGGGGACCTGCTGTTCCGGGGCGCGCTCCACGCGGTAGCGGCGGTCGCCCAGGGCGAACTCGAAGACCACGCGGGTGGCGACCTCGGCGGGAGCGAAGTGGCTGCGCAGGTCGCGCGTCTCCCGCAATCCGCCGCTGGTCTCGCCGTAGAGGGCGTAGCTGATCCCGTCCAGAAGGCTCGTCTTGCCCGCGCCCGTGGGGCCATGGATGAGGAAGAAGGCCTGCCCGCAGAGGTCCGCGAAATCCAGTTCCTGGCGGGTGGCGTAGGGGCCGAAGGCCTCCAGGGTGAGCTTGAGGGGCTTCATTCGGGGGCCTCCCCCGACAGGTTGCGGCCCGCCACTTCGCGGAAGAGTTCGCGCTCGGCTTCGTCCATGGGACGCCCGGCGGCTCCCCGGAAGAAGGCGTCGAACAGCAGGGCGGGATCCAGCTCCCGATCCGCGGCGGCGGAAAGGGCCGTTTCGGTGGGCGTGGTGGGGCGCGGCGCGGGCTGGATGCCGAGGATGTTGGGGTAGATTCGGCGGAGGCGCGCCATGGCGTCCAGGACCGGACCGGTGTCCTCCAGCTCCAGGAACAGGTAGTCGTCGGCGTTCCCCTCAGGGCCGCGCAGAAGGTCGTCGAACCGCCCCCGGAGCCGGCGGAGGTCCCGGCGCGGGCTGAAGGGCAGGATCTCGGTGCGGGCGGGGCCGCGCTCCGGCAGCTCCACCAGGGTGGCGGATTTCGCATGGCCGGCTTCGGAGGCGCTGTATTTCAGGAGGCTGCCCGCGTAGCGGACGTGGGCGAAGCCCGCCTGCTGGGGCCGGTGGAGGTGGCCCAGGGCCGCGTAGTCGCACTCCCTGAACAGGCCGGCGTCCACCTCGCCAGTGCCGCCGATGGCGAGGCCCAGCTCGGAATCGGAGCCCTCGCCCCCCGCGACGAAGGCGTGGGCCACGGCCACGAAGCGGTGATCCGCGGGGTGGACGGCGCGGGCGCGAGCCAGTTGGGCCGCGAGGACATCCTGGTGGGTCCGCACGCCCTCCGCCTGGAACGCATGGCGCGCCATGGCCGGATCGGCGTAGGGCAGAAGGTGGAAGGCCGTTCCCCCGATGACCACGGGGGCGGCGTCGGCGTCGAGGGGCCCCGCCACGTGCAGCCCCTGGGTGCCCAGGAAGCCCGAAGCGAAGCCCAGGCGCTCGGGGCTGTCGTGGTTGCCCGCGATGATCAGGACGGGCACCCCCAGCCCGCGCACGATCCGATCCAGGAATTCGTCCAGCAGCGCCACGGCGTCCTTGGGCGGCACCGCGCGGTCGTAGAGGTCGCCCGCCACGACAAGGGCCTCGGCGCCGGCCTCCTTGACCATCGCCGCCACCTGGTCGAGGGCGTGGGCCTGGTCCTCCAGAAGGTTGGCATTGCAAAGGGTCTTGCCGAGGTGCCAGTCGGACGTATGGAGAAAGCGCATGGGATTCCGCGAAAGGGCAGGGAAGGGGCGTTCGTTCCGAGTATTGCATCCCGGATGGGGAGGGGCCGGTCTCAAGTTCGGGGGCCGCATGGGACGATAGGAAGGAAGACCTTCTGGGGAAGGACGCGGCGCCATCCCGGTCCGCGCCGTTCCCTCCGCTTTCGGGAGGCGCATGTTCGGCCGCGCAAAGATCAATGGAACGTCGCGGACCGCCGCCGCCCCCGCCGCGACGGTGCTGGGCGAGGGCTCCCGCTGGCAGGGCGAGATCCGCACCGGCACCACCAGCCTGCGGATCGAAGGGGAGCTGGAGGGCACCATCCTGAGCGAGGGGCACGTCACCATCGCCCCCACCGGGCACGTGCGCGGGGCCGTGCACGCCCAGCGCCTGACGGTGATGGGCCGGGCCGAAGGCGTGTTCAAGGTGGCGGGCTGCCTGGAGATCCTGGGCGCGGGCTGGGTCGAGGGTGAGGTCCAGCTGGAAACGCTGGTGGTGGACGAGGGCGGAACGCTGATGGGGAGCTGCTCGCAGCACACCACCGCCCCATCCGCGACGGCGCCGGTGGAGCGCGAGCCCGTTCCCCTGGTGCCCCGGCGGGACGAGTGGACCCCCGAGCGCCCGGAGCGCTACGCGCCTTCCGCCAGCGGCACCCACGATTTCATTCCCGCGGGACGGATTCCCGACCGGCGGTTCTGACGGTATTTGCGTTCATAAAGATAAAGATCCCCACCAAGACGCGAAGACACCAAGAAGGGCAGAGACGAAGAAGCGGGCCCATCGGCCCGCTTCTTCGCGAAAGGCTACGGCTTCAGCGCTTGGCGCCGGTGAGGTTGGTGGCGTCCAGGTTCGCTTCGTCCAGGTTGGCTTCGCGCAGGTCCGCGCCGCCGAGGTTGGCGCCGCTGAGCTTGGCCCGGTTGAGGTTCGCCCGGCCGAGGTTGGCGCCGCTCAGGTTGGCCCACACCATGTTCGCGCCGTTGAGGTTGGCGGAACTCAGGTCGGCGCCGTCGAGGCTGGCGTCGATCAGGTTGGTGTGGCGCAGGTCGGCGCCGGACAGGTTCACGCCCGAGAGGTTGGCGCCCGAGAGGTTGGCCCCGTCCAGGTAGGCGTCCTGGAGGATCGTCTCGCGCAGGTCCGCGCCGCACAGGTTGGCGCCGTCCAGGTTGGCCTGGCGCAGGTCCGTGTTCTTGAGGGAGGTCTGGCGGAGATCCACGCCCCGGAGGTCGGCCCACACCAGGCTGGCGCCGGTGAGGTCGGCGTTCACGAGGTTCGCCTCGTTCAGATTGGCCTGGTAGAGATTGGCGCCGCTGAGGTTGGTTCGGCTGAGGTTGGAGTTGCTCAGGTTGGTGCGGTACTCGCCGCGGGATTCCGTGGGGAGGGACGCGAGGTTGGCCTCCCGCAGGTTCGCGCCTTCGAGGTTGCAGGCGAAGAAGTTGGATCCGCTGAAATCCGAGTTCCGGAGGTCCGCGCTCGCGAGGTCCGTGCCGCTGAGGTCCGCGCCCAGGGCCTGGGCGCCGCGGAAGATGGCGCCCCGCAGCTTGGCGCCGGCGAGGTTGGCGCCGTTCAGGACGGCCCGGTTCAAGTCCATGCCTTCGAGGACGAAGCCGCTGAGGTCCACCGCGGACAGGTTCGCGCCGGTGAGAACCGCGCGGTCCAGCGTGGCGCCCCGGAGGTTGGCGGCGAAGAGGTTGGCCTCGTGCAGGTTGGCGCTGAGGATGCTGCCCGCCAGATCGGCGCCGGAGAGGTCGGCTTCCGACAGGTCCGCGCCGCAGAGGTTGGCAGTGCGGAGGTCGTCCCCGCTGAGCTTGGCGCCCCGGAGGTTGGCGCCGCCCAGGTGGGTCTCCTGCAGCTTGGCGTCGGTGAACAGGGCGCCGGCGAGGCTGGCCCCGTCCAGGTTGGCGTGGGTGAGGTCGGCGCGGGAGAGATCCGCGCCCTTCATGTTCTTGCGGGAGAGGTCCACGCTGGCGAGGTTGGCGCCCACGAGCAGGGTGCCCACGAGGACCGCGCCGTCGAGCTGCGCACCGGTGAGGCTCGCGCCCGTCAGGTTGGCGCCGCTGAGGTTGGCGCCGCCGAGGTTGATGTCCCGCAGGTCGGCGCCCGTGAGATCCGCGCCGCGCAGATCCGTGTTGCTGAGGACCGCGCCGCCGAGCTGGGCCGCGCCGAGGTTGGCGCCGACGAGCCCCGCGCCGCTGAGGTTGCAGCCGCTGAGGTCCGCGGCCCGCAGGTTGGCCTCGTGTAGGTCGGCGCCTTCGAGGTTGGCCTGGCGGAGGACGGTCTCGGCGAGATCCGCGCCGCTGAGGTTGGTGCGGCCCAGGTCCATGGCCCGCAGGTTGGTCCCGTGCAGGTTGGCGCCGCTGAGGTTCGCGCCCTTCAGCTTGGGCACGTCGTCCTTTTCGTACTTCAGGATGTCGAGGTGCCGGAGGTCCGCGCCGCGCAGGTTGGCCCCGCTGAGGTTGGTGCCCTTCAGGTTCGCCCGGCTGAGGTTCGCGCCCTCCAGGTTGGCCTCTGTGAGGCTGGCCCAGTGGAGATCGGCGTCCGACAGGTTGCTCCCGCCCAGGTTGGCCAGGTTCAGGTTGGCTCCGCCCAGGGTGGCGCCCTGGAGGTTGGCGCCGGAGAGGTCCGCGCCCGCGAGGTTGGCGCCCACCAGGTTGGCCTGGCTCACGTTGGCGCCGCGCAGGTCCGCGCCTTCGAGGATGGTCTGGCGGAGGTCGGCGCCGCTGAGGTTGGCGCCGCGCAGATTCTTGCCGCTGAGGTTCACGCCCGTGAGGATCACGCCGGTGAGCGCCGCGCCGGCGAGGACCGCCCCATGGAGGTTGGGCACGGTGGCGGGCTCGTACTGCTGGATGTCGAAGAAGGTGAGGTCGGTGCCGGAGAGGTTGGCGCCCGCGAAATTGGCCCCGGCGAGGCGCGCGCGGCTGAGGTTGGCGCCCTCCAGATCCGCTTCGTCGAGGTTGGCCAGGCGGAGATCCGCGCCGGCGAGGTTGGCGCCGCTCAGGCGCGTCTCGTTGAGCACCGCGCCCGCCAGGTTGGCTTCGGACAGGTTGGCCCCGGAGAAGTCGAAGCCCCGCAGGTCGAGGCCGCTCAAATCGGTGCGCTGGAAGTTCTTCCCCGACTTGAGGATGAAGACCACTTCCTTCCGGGTAAGTTCGCTCATGGAGCTTCCTTTGCGGCTTGGACCGACATTCGATTAATCCCGAGTTTATCCAGCGGCGCGAGGGTGCAGCAACAGGATTTAGGCCTTTTCGGAGAGTGGGGAAGCGGCGGAATCCCGCGTCCCGCAAGCCTTTCCGGCGGACCTGGAAAGACAACTCCAGGATCCTCAACGACGAAGCCCCCTCGCGGGGGCCTCGTCCTGTGAGGGGGAGGGAACCTACTCCCGCTCGGCCTTGTTGAAGGCGTCGGCCAGCGTCGCCTTCTTGAACTCGGGCTGGCGGGCCTTGGCGGCTTCCATGTCGCCGCGCTCCATGTCCTGCTCCAGCTGCTTGACGGAGAGGCCGATGCGCCGCTCGGTGGGATCGAGCTTGACGATCTTCATGGTGAGGTCCTGGCCGGCGGTGAACTCCTTCTGGATGTCCTCCACCCGCTTGCGGCTCAGTTCGGAGACGTGCACCAGGCCCTCGATGCCGTCGCCGAGGTCGACGAAGGCGCCGAAGTCGGTCAGCCGGGCGATCTTGCCGGTGAGGACGTCGCCGACGTTGTGGCTCTCGAAGAAGATCTCCCAGACGTTGGGTTCCATCTGCTTCACGCCGAGGCTCATGCGCTGGGCCAGGGGATCCAGGTTGAGGACCTTGGCGGTGACGCTGTCGCCCTTCTTCACGATCTCGCCGGGGTGCTTGATCTTCTTGGTCCAGCTGAAGTCGGACACGTGGATCAGGCCGTCGATGCCCTCTTCCAGCTCGACGAAGGCGCCGAACTCGGTGATGTTGCGGACCACGCCCGTGACGATCATGCCGGGCTGGTACTTCTCGGCGATGGCCATCCAGGGGTTGGGGGTGATCTGCTTCATGCCGAGGCTGATGCGGCGGTTCTCGCTGTCGACCTGCAGGATCAGGGCCTCGACTTGGTCGCCCAGGTTGACCATGCCCTTGGCGGACTTGACCTTCTTGGTCCAGCTCATCTCGGAGACGTGGACCAGGCCCTCGATGCCGGGCTCCAGCTCCACGAATGCGCCGTAGTCGGTGATGGAGACGACCTTGCCCTTGACCGTGGCCTGGATGGGGTAGCGCTCCTCCACGGACAGCCAGGGATCCGGGAACTTCTGCTTGTAGCCGAGGCTGACGCGCTCCGTGTCCTTGTCGTACTTGAGCACGGCCACTTCGACCTTGTCGCCCACCTGGAACATCTCGCTGGGGTGGTTGAGCCGGCCCCAGGACATGTCGGTGATGTGCAGCAGGCCGTCCACACCGCCGAGGTCGACGAAGGCGCCGTACTCGGTGATGTTCTTGATGGTGCCCTCGACCAGCTTGCCTTCCTCGAGGCCCGCCAGGGTCTCTTCCTTCAGGCTCGCGTTGATGGTCTCGAGGAACAGCTTGCGGGACAGCACGATGTTGCCCCGGCGGCGGTTCACCTTGATGACCTTCATGTCGAAGGACTTGCCGAGGTAGGGATCCAGGTTGCGGACGGGCTTCATGTCCACCTGGCTGCCGGGCAGGAAGGCCCGGATGCCGATGTCCACCGCCAGGCCGCCCTTGACCTTCTCCAGGACGGTGCCGTGGACGGTCATGTTGGAGCGGAAGGCCTTCTCGACCTCGTCCCAGATCTTCATCTTCTCGGCGCGCTCGCGGCTGAGGCGCACGTTGCCGTTGGCGTCCTCCAGCATCTCGAGCAGCACTTCGACGACCTCGCCCACCTGGACGCCCTGGGTGCCGTCGGGATTGTTGAACTCATCCAGGTTGACGGTGCCCGAGCCCTTGTAGCCGATGTCGACGATGACGTCCTTGCCGCGGATTTCCACGACGACGCCCCGCACGACTTCCTCTTCGCGGAGGCCGCGGGTTTCGCCCTGCAGGGCGGCCAGGAACTCCTGGCTCTCCGGGTTGTCCTCCTCAAAGGCCGTGTCCAGCACGGTGATGCGGCCCATCTGCTTGGGGGCCATCCCCTTGATGATTGCTTCTAACTTGGACATGAAGTCCACCTCGTTTGGTTGCGCCCACTCTCTGGCGGTGCGCTGGAATCCCGGCACGCGAAGTCCGGCAGAACGGACAGGTTATCCCGGGAACCCGCCGTTGGCCAGGAAAGCTTGCCGGAGGGACAATCCTCCCATGTGCCTGATCGCCTTCCTGTGGCGCCCCGGAAGCCCCGAGCCCCTGCGCCTGGCCGCCAACCGCGACGAGTTCCACGCCCGCCCCACGGCGCCCCTGAGCTGGTGGGAGGGCGGCCGGATCCTGGCCGGGCGGGACCTTCAGGCGGGCGGAACCTGGCTGGGCCTCTCCCGGGACGGCCGCCTGGCGGCCCTGACCAACTTCCGGAGTCCGGCGCCGCGGCCCGAGGACGCCCCGTCCCGCGGGACGCTTCCCGCCGCATTTCTTGCTGAGAGGCAATCCGCGAGGGCGTTCGTGGAGGATCTCCGCCCCACCGCGTCCGCCTACGCGCCCTTCAACCTGCTGCTCTTCGACGGCGAGGCCCTGGTCGGCTACGAAAGCCGGCACGACCGCGCCGTGGCCTTCGATCCCGGCCTCCACGTCGTCTCCAACGGCGACTTCGACGAACCCTGGCCCAAGGCCGAAGCCCTCCGCGCCGCGCTGACGGAGGGCTTTCCATCGGACGCCGAGCTGTTGCGGATCCTGGCGGACGAGCGCCGGTCCTCCGACGCCGAGCTTCCCCGCACGGGCGTTCCCCTGGAGATCGAGCGGGCACTGTCGCCCATCTTCGTCCGAACGCCCACCTACGGCACGCGCGTCTCCACGCTGGTGCGGGTGGGAAGGTCCTCCGCCGACGTCCTCGAGCAGGGTTATGAGCCCATCGAAACCGCGCGCCGGACGGAGATCGCCTTCGACTTCTAGACCGAGATGACGACGATCTCCGGATCGACTTCCTTCTGGAACATGCCTTCGATGGCGACCAGCGTGCCGGTCAGGCTCGCGGGGCAGCTTCCGCAGGCGCCCCCACTACGAGCATCCATCCGGATCATGACCTGCTTCTTGGGGCGGCCCACCGGTTCCAGTCGGCCCTCATCACTTGCAGGGCAAGGCTAGACGGAGATGACGACGATCTCCGGATCGACTTCCTTCTGGAGCATGCCTTCGATGGCGACCAGCGTGCCCGTCAGGCTCGCGGGGCAGCTTCCGCAGGCGCCCCCACTATGAGCATCCATCCGGATCATGACCTGCTTCTCGGGGCGGCCCACCGGTTCCAGTCGGCCCTCATCGCTTGCGGGGAGCAAGGCTAGACGGAGATGACGACGATCTCCGGATCAACTTCCTTCTGGAGCATGCCTTCGATGGCGACCAGCGTGCCCGTCAGGCTCGCGGGGCAGCTCCCGCAGGCGCCCCCACTACGAGCATCCATCCGGATCACGACCTGCTTCTCGGGGCGGCCCACCGGTTCCAGTCGGCCCTCATCACTTGCGGGGCAAGGCTAGACGGAGATGACGACGATCTCGGGATCGACTTCCTTCTGGAGCATGCCTTCGATGGCGACCAGCGTGCCCGTCAGGCTTGCGGGGCAGCTCCCGCAGGCGCCCATATAACGGATCATGACCTGCTTCTCGTGGCGGCCCACCAGTTCCAAGCCGCCGCCGTCCGCCGCCAGGGCCGGAAGGATGGCGCTCTCCAGGACCATGCGGATGTCCTTCAGCATGGGGTCGTTCTCGTCGTCCACCTTGCTGAAGACCCGGGGGGCCGGGGTTGCGGAGGTCCCGCCGCCCGCGCCCGCCGCGGCCCGGATGGGAGCGGCCAGGAGAGGCAGCATCTCCGGCCAGCCCTTCGCGTCCGTCTTGGTGACCGTCAGGAACTTGTCCTGCATGAACACCGAGACCACGTTCCCCACGGCGAACAGCGCCTTGGCCAGGTCGTCGTGCTCGGCCGTCTCCACGTTGGGATAGGACTTGGGAAAGCCGATGGCCACCGGCTCCTTCAGCACGAACTTCACCGCGTTGGGGTTGGGGGTGTACTCGATTTCAGCGATCTTGGGCATGGTCAGAAGCCTTCTTTGTTAACCGCAGATGTCGCAGAGGAGCGCAGATGAAAAAACGCCCGGGGTCACATCCGTCCTCATCTGCGTGATCTGCGACATCTGCGGTTTCAATGCATTACTCCGTGGAAACTTCCTCTTCCCCTTTGAGCGCGGCGTGGAGGGTGGCCCAGGGGAGGACGGCGCACTTCACGCGGCTGGGAAGGTCCTTAACGCCCTGGAAGAGGGTGAGCTTGCCGAGCAGGGACGCCTGGGCGGGATCCAGATCGCCGCGCACCATCCCGCGGAACTGCTCGGCCATGGCCTCGGCTTCCGCCACCGGCCGGCCCTTCACGGCGCCCGTCATCAGGCTGGCGCTGGCGGTGTCGATGGCGCAGCCGCTGCCCTGGAACTTGATGTCCCGCACCACGCCGTCCTCCACCACGAGGGTGAGGTCGAGCTGGTCCCCGCAGAGGGGATTGTGGCCCTCCGCGTGGTGGGTGCACGTCTCCAGCTTCCCGAAATTCCGGGGCTTCTTGTTGTGCTCCAGGATCACCTGCTGGTAAAGCTCGCGGGGGTCGGTCATGGGTTTTCCCGATGCGAAGGGCAAAAGGACGAATCACCCGGACACCAAGAGGCCAAGAAAAAACAAAAAGGCTTTTGCAGTTCTTGGTGCTTTGGCGTCTTGGTGGTGATCGGTTTCATTTGAAAACCTCAATGGCATTCAAGACCGCCGAGACCAGCGCGTCCACGTCCTCCCGGGTGTTGTAGTAGGCGAAGCTGGCGCGGGTGGTGGCGGGGACGCCGAAGCGCGTCATGACGGGCTGGGCGCAGTGGTGGCCGGCGCGGACGACGATGCCTTCCGCATCGAGCAGGCTGCCCATGTCGTGGGGATGGATGCCCTCCACCACGAAGGAGAGGACGCTGGCCTTGTCGCGGGCGGTTCCGAGGATGCGCAGGCCGGGAATGGCGGCCAGCCGCTCCGTGGCGTAGGCGAGCAGGTCCTGCTCCTGGGCGGCGATGCGGTCCATGCCCAGGGCCGCGATGTAGTCGATGGCCGCGCCCAGGCCGATGGCGGCGGCGATGGGTGGCGTCCCCGCCTCGAACCGGCCGGGGACCGCCATGTAGGTGGTCTTCTCCCACGTGACGGAGCGGATCATGTTGCCCCCGCCCTGCCAGGGCGGCAGGGCCTCCAGCTGCGCCAGCTTGCCGTAGAGGACGCCGATGCCGGTGGGGCCCGACAGCTTGTGCCCGCTGAAGACGTAGAAATCCGCGTCCAGGTCGCGCACGTCAACCTTCATGTGGGGCACCGCCTGGGCGCCGTCCACCAGCACGGGGACGCCCTTGGCGTGCGCCTTCGCCACGATCTCCTTCACGGGATTCACGGTGCCGAGGACGTTGCTGACGTGGACCACGCCGAGGATCCGCGTGCGGTCCGTGATGAGTTCGTCCAGCGAGTCCAGGATCAGCTCGCCCGCGTCGTTCATGGGGATGACCTTGATCGTTGCGCCCCGCTCCTCGGCCAGCATCTGCCAGGGCACGATGTCGGCGTGGTGCTCCATGGCCGACAGCAGGATCTCGTCGCCCGCCTGGATCACCTTCCGTCCGAAGGTCTGGGCGACGAGGTTGATGGCCTCGGTGGTCCCGCGCGTCCACACGATCTCCCGGGCGGAGCCCGCGCCGATGAAGCGGCGGACCTTCTCGCGGGCGGCCTCGTAGAAGTCCGTGGCCTCCTGGCTGAGGGTGCTGACCCCGCGGTGGACGTTGGTGTGCTCCTCCCGCTCGTACTTCGCCATGCGCTCGATGACCTGCACGGGCATCTGGCCGCTCACCGCGCTGTCGAGGTAGACCACGGGCTTGCCGTGGAAATTGCGCGACAGCAGCGGGAAGTCCCGGCGGACGGCGGCGACGTCGAGGGGACTGTCCAGGGACGTGGGGAGGGCGGTCACGAGAGGTCTCCCAGGGACCCGCCGGCCTGGGTGTGGGCCAGGACGAGGTGGCGGAGGGCCCGCCGGAGGCTCGCCACGCGCACCCGCGTGAACAGGTCCGCGGCGAAGCCGTAGGTGAGGAGGTTCCGGGCGTCGTCGGCGTTCAGGCCGCGGCTCTCGAGGTAGAACAGCTCCTCGGGATCGAGCTGGCCCACGGCCGCGCCGTGGCTGCACTTCACGTCGTCGGCGTAGATCTCCAGCTGCGGCTTGGTGTCCACGCGGGCGGTTCCGGACAGCAGCAGGTTGCGGCTCTGCTGCCGCGCGTCCGTCCCCTGGGCGCCCTTGGCGACCAGAATCCGGCCGTTGAAGACCGCCCGCGCCTGGCCGTCCACGATGCACTTGTGGAGCTGCTGGCTGGAAGCGTGGGCCTCGGCGTGGTGCAGGAAGCTGTGGGTGTCGGCCACCTGGGCGCCGCCCAGCAGGGCCAGGCCGTCGAGGCTCGCCTGGGCGCCTTCCGCCAGGCGGAGATGGGGCTCCTGGCGCGAGAGGCGGGCGCCGAAGCTGAGGGTGCGGGAGTGGTACTGCCCGCCCTTCGCCACGTCCGCCCGGAGCGTGCCCACATGAAAGGCCTCGGCGGACTCGCGCTGGATCCGCTCGTGATGCAGGATCGCGCCTTCGGCCACGCGGATCTCGACGACGGGGGCGCTGAGGTAGGTCCCCTCGCCGTGGTGCTCCTCCACCAGCTCCAGCTCGGCGCCGGGCTCCAGGACCACGAGGAGGCGGGGGAAGACGGCGACGGGAGCTGCGGCCCGCGTCAGGAACAGGAGGTGGAGCGGCAGCGCGACCTTCAGGTTGCGGGGCACCAGGATCACAGCGCCGTCCTGGAAGCGGGCGGTGTTCAGGTCCTCGAACGTTCCGCGGGCGCCCTCTCCCAGGCTGCCCAGGAGCTGGCAGGCCTCGCTGGCGGCGGAGATTGGGAAGAACCGGACTCCGGCGGGGACCGCGGAGACGCAGCTCCCGTGCGGGTCGTGGCGGCCGTTCACGAAGACCTGGCGGGTGCCCACCATCTCCGGAAGGGGATAGGGGCTGAGGTCGGCGGAGGCGGGCGGCGCGAGCTCCAAGACCGTCGCCTCGAGGGCGCGCAGGTCGGTGTACTTCCAGGCTTCCTCGTGCGTGGTGGGAAGGCCGCGGCCGGCGAGTCGCGCCTCGGCGGCCTCGCGCTGCGCAGCCCAGCCCGCGGGCCGGGGCGCGGCGAGCAGGTCGGCCAGGAGGCCCGGAGCGGTGGCCGTGGTCATCGGGCTCCCCCGGCGGCGGCTTCCTCCAGAACCCAGTCGTAGCCGCGCTCTTCCAACTCGGTCGCCAGTTCCTTCCCGGCGCTCTTCAGGATCCGGCCGCCCGAGAGGACATGCACGAACTGGGGCCGGATGGTCTCCAGGATGCGCGGGAAGTGGGTGATGATCAGCAGCGCCCGGTCGGGGCGCTGAAGCCGGTTCACGGCGTCGCCCAGGACGCGCAGGGCGTCGATGTCCAGGCCGCTGTCCAGCTCGTCCAGGATGGCGAGCTTGGGCTCCAGGACGGCCATCTGCAGGATCTCGTTGCGCTTCTTCTCGCCGCCGCTGAAGCCCTCGTTCAGGCTGCGGTCGAGGAATTCCTCGCGCATGGCCACCAGCTTGATCTTCTCGTGGATGAAGTCGTCGAATTCCAGGGGATCCAGTTCCTCGCGGCCCTCGGCCTCGGCCTTCTTGTTGTAGGCGAGGCGCAGGAAGGCGGCGTTGCTGACGCCGGGGACCTCGATGGGGTGCTGGAAGCCCATGAACAGCCCCGCTCGGGCCCGCTCATCCGCCTCCAGCTCGAAAAGATTCTTCCCCTCGAACAGAACCTCGCCGCCGGTCACCTCGTAGGCCGGATGGCCCACCAGCACCTTGCCCAGCGTGGATTTGCCGGAACCGTTGGGGCCCATGATGGCGTGGACCTCTCCCGCCTGGATCTCCAGATCGATCCCCTTCAGCACCGGGGCGCCGTTGATCGAAGCGGTGAGATTTTTAATTGAAAGCATCGAAACTCCAGAACATGAACTGATCACCACCAAGGCACCAAGACACCAAGAAGCGCAAAAGACAAAGAAGGCTTTTCCTGGTGCCTTGGTGTCTTGGTGGTGAGATTTTTCATCCCACGCTTCCTTCAAGCTTCAACGAGAGCAGCTTGGTGGCTTCGACGGCGAATTCCATGGGCAGCTCGCGGAAGACGTCCTTGCAGAAGCCGTTGATGATCATGCTGATGGCTTCCTCGGCGGGGATGCCGCGCTGCTGGAAGTAGAGGAGCTGCTCCTCGCCGATCTTGCTGGTGGTGGCTTCGTGCTCGACCTTGGCGCTGCGGTTCTGCACCTCGATGTACGGGAAGGTACTGGCGCTGCAGGCCTGGCCGATGAGCATGGAGTCGCACTGGCTGAAGTTGCGGGCGCCCTCGGCCTTGGGATGGACCTTCACCAGCCCGCGGTAGCTGTTGGAGCTCTCGCCCGCGCTGATGCCCTTGCTGATGATGGTGCTCTTCGTGTTGCGGCCGACGTGGATCATCTTGGTGCCGGTGTCGGCCTGCTGCTTGTGGTTGGTGAGGGCCACGCTGTAGAACTCGCCGATGCTGTCGTCCCCGAGAAGGACGCAGCTGGGGTACTTCCAGGTGATGGCGCTGCCGGTCTCCACCTGGGTCCAGCTGATGTGGGACGCGTGGCCTTTGCACAGGCCGCGCTTGGTGACGAAGTTGAAGATCCCGCCCACGCCGTCCTTGTCGCCGGCGTACCAGTTCTGGACGGTGCTGTACTTGATCGAGGCCCGGTCCAGGGCCACCAGCTCCACCACCGCGGCGTGCAGCTGGTTCGTGTCGAATTGCGGCGCGGTGCAGCCCTCCAGGTAGCTCACGCTGGCGCCCTCTTCCGCGACGATGAGGGTGCGCTCGAACTGGCCGGACTCCTTGTTGTTGATGCGGAAGTAGGTGCTCAGGTCCATGGGGCAGGCGACGCCCTTGGGGATGAACACGAAGCTGCCGTCGGTGAACACGGCGCTGTTGAGCGCGGCGTAGAAGTTGTCGGAAGGGGGGACGACGCTGCCCAGGTACTTCCTCACGAGATCAGGATGTTCCCGCACGGCCTCGCTGAAGCTGCAGAAGATGATCCCGACCGCCTTCAGCTTCTCCTTGTAGGTGGTGGTGACGCTGACGGAGTCGAAAACCACGTCCACGGCCACGCCCGCGAGGGCCGCCTGCTCGTGGATGGGGACGCCCAGCTTCTCGAAGGTGCGCTTCAGCTCGGGGTCCACTTCGTCCATGGAGGCGTACTGCGGCTGCTTGGCGCGCGGCGCGCTGTAGTACACGATCGACTGGAAGTCGGGGGTGGCGTAGGAGACGTTGGCCCAGGCGGGCTCGTCCAGGGTCAGCCAGTGACGGTAGGCCTTGAGGCGGAACTCCAGCAGCCAGTCAGGCTCGCCCTTCTTGGCCGAGATGAAGCGGATCACGTCCTCGCTCAGCCCCGGGGCGACGCTGTCGGCCTCGATGTCCGTCACGAAGCCGTACTTGTATTCCTGGCTGGTGACGACGTTGAAGGTAGAACCCATGGCTTCTCCCGAGCCTTTCCATTCTGGAATCTCGACCAAAATTGTCAACTTAGGAGATGAATGGGGGAGGCGGACCCGGTCAGGCCGGGTTGACCTCCTCTAACTCCTTGAGAAGACCCTTGATCTGATTTTTCACGCCGGCGGCCTGACTCTCATTGAGGTCCCCCGCATCCGATTCCAGGCCGTCGCGCAGGAGGGCGCGGGCCTCCTCGCGGGCGCCGAGCCCCGCCAGGGCGGCGCCGATCTGGAAATGGTTGACGAGGGTGGGCTCCTTTTCGAGCAGGGGATCCACCAGGTCCAGGACTTCCTGGTGGCGCTTGAGGGCGAGGAGGTACTGGCCCAGCAGCGTCCGGGCCCGGGGCTCCAGCCCCGGCAGGGGATGGGCGTGCAGGCGCCGGGTCTCCTCCAGGTCCTGGTCGGTGACCTCGCCGTTCATCAGCCGGTAGGCCAGGCGCATCAGGGCCGCCTCCCAGGCGCCGGTGCTCTTGGGATGGCGGGTGAGGAAGATGTCGAGGGCGTGGGCAATCTCCGCCTCGCGCCGCTGGGCCATCAGGTGCTCCAGCACGAGCCGCAGCGCCAGGAAGCAGAGCCGGGGATGGCGGTCGGAGCGCGCGAAAGCCAGGGCGGGCTTCAGGGTCTTCTCGGGGTCCCGCAGGAAGGCCAGGCGCAGCTCCAGCCACTCGGACCGCTGGCTGCGGCCCTTGCGGCGCGCGCGACGGAGGAGGTGCGCCGCCGGATCCAGCTGGCCCTCGTCCAGCAGCGTCTCGGCCTCGTCCAGGAGCGTCTGGGTGCCCCCCTTGCCGTCCCGGGCCTCCCGCAGCTGGGGGTGGGTTTCGGCGTCCAGCATCAGCAGAAGATGGGGATCGCCGGGGTTCTGGAGGAGCAGTTCCTGGAGGATGGCGAAGGCTTTCGAGCGTTCGCCCTGGAGCAGGTAGGCCTCGGCCAGGGCCTCGCGGACGTGGAGGTCCCCCGGCAGGTAGGCGCTGGCTTCTTTGAGGGCCGGCACCGCCTGGGAACTTTCGCCCCGGGCGATGTGGACCTGGCCCACCAGCAGCAGGGTCTCGCCGTCCTTCCGCCGGGCGACGGCCTCCTGGGCCGCCTCCAGTGCGCCGTGGAGATCCTCCTGCTCCAGGAGCAGTTCGGCCAGCAGCATCCGGGGCTCGGCGTCCTCGGGCCGCAGGTCCGCCGCCTGATGCAGGGCCTCGATGGCCTGGTCGGCGTGCTCGGGCAGTTCCTGGAGGAGCTTCCCGAGGAGCATCCAGGCCTCGAAGTGGCGGGGGCTCAGGCCCACCACCTTCCGCGCCAGGCCCTCGGCCTCCTCGAAGTTCTGGGCGGCCTCGTGGAGGGACGCGGCGGTGAAGATCAGCTCGTAGTTCTTGGGATCCAGGGGGAGGGCCATGCCCAGGCGCTGGGCCGCGCCCGGGAGATCGGCGGCTTCGAGAAGGGCCGTGGTCTCCAGCAGGGCCCGCTTGAGCTGGGCCATGGATTTGGGCCGGGCGATGGGCAGGATCCGGGCCCGGTAGCGGGTGAACAGCTCGCGGGCGCTGATGAGGTGCAGGTTCTCCTCCACCAGCTGCTCCCACCGCTCGGAGAAGGCGTGGGCGTCGAGCTGGCGGTGGTGCTCCATCTCCTGGACCAGGGCCATCAGGCCGTTGCGCAGCATCACCTCGCTGCGCTCCAGCTTCCCCAATTGGTCGGAGACGGTTTCCAGGTAGGTCTCCACCCGGCGGAGGGTCTCCTCCAGCCCGGTGATCCGCTCCAGGAGGTGCTCTTCCAGGGCCTCGCCGTCGTCCGGCTCCTCGTCGTCGTCCCAGGTCTGGTCGCCGGCGAGGATCAGCAGCCGCGTGCCGCATTTGACGCAGGTCTCCCGGTCCCCGGGGTTCCAGGTGAGGCAGTTCTGGCAGTAGGAGCCCGGCAGGTCGTTGGCCATGGCTCCAGGATAGAGGGGATCGGCTCCGCCGGCCTACAGGTCCGGAGCGGGCCCGACATGGCGGGGCGCCCGCCACAGGGCGGACTGGAGCAGCTGCCGCATGGGGGGATACTCCTTGGGCAGCCGGTCGTAGAGCCGCTCGAACAGCTCTTCGTGCAGCAGCAGCTCCCGCCGCCACTCGTCGCGGTCCACCTTCATCACGGCGCGGAACTGGGCGCTGCCGAAGCCGGGGATGCCCTCCAGGTCGAGATCCTCCTCCAGCGGCACCCAGCCCAGGGGGCACTCCACCGCGTGGGCGCGGCCGTGAACCCGCTCCACCACCCACTTCAGGACCCGCATGTTCTCCGAGTAGCCCGGCCACAGGAACTTGCCGTCGGGCCCCTTCCGGAACCAGTTCACGCAGAAGATCCGCGGCGCGCGGGGGATCTCCCGGCCCATCTGGAGCCAGTGGTTGAAGTAGTCGCCCATGTGGTAGCCGCAGAAGGGCAGCATCGCCATGGGATCGCGGCGCACCTCTCCCGTGGCGCCCACGGCGGCGGCGGTGGTCTCGCTGCCGATGGTGGAGGCCATGTACACCCCGAAGTTCCAGTTCACGGTCTGGAACATCAGCGGGACGGTGGTGGCGCGGCGCCCGCCGAACAGGAACGCGCTGATGGGCACCCCGGCGGGATCCTCCCAGGCGGGATCGATGCTGGGGCACTGCCTGGCGGGAGCCGTGAACCGGGCGTTGGGGTGCGCCGCGGGCTTTCCGCTGGCCTTGTCGTGGGGCTGCCCCTGCCAGTTGGTGAGGCCGTCGGGAACCTCGTCGGTCATCCCCTCCCACCACACGTCCCCGTCCGCGGTGAGGGCCACATTGGTGAACAGCGTGTTCCGCGTGATGGTGAGCATGGCGTTGGGGTTGGATTTCATGCTGGTGCCCGGCGCCACGCCGAAGAATCCCGCCTCGGGGTTGATGGCGTGGAGCCGGCCGTCTTTCCCGGGTTTGATCCACGCGATGTCGTCGCCGACGGTGGTGATCTCGTAGTCCTTCAGGGGCTCCGGCGTGCGGAGCATGGCGAAATTCGTCTTCCCGCAGGCGCTGGGAAATGCCGCCGCCACGTAGGTCTTGGGCATGTCCGGGCCCTTCACGCCGAGGATCAGCATGTGCTCCGCGAGCCAGCCCTCCTCCCGGGCCATGGCGCTGGCGATCCGCAGCGCGAAGCACTTCTTCCCCAGGAGGGCGTTGCCGCCGTAGCCGCTGCCGAAGCTCCAGATGCTGCGCTCCTCGGGGAAGTGGACGATGTACTTCTCCGGGTTGCAGGGCCAGGGCACGTCGGGCTGGCCCTCCGCCAGGGGCATCCCCACCGAGTGCAGGGCCGGGACGAAGTCCCCGTGGCCCAGCGCGTCCCACACCGCCCGGCCCATCCGGGTCATGATCCGCATGTTCACGGCCACGTAGGGCGAATCCGACAGCTCCACCCCGATGTGGGCGATGGGGCTGCCCAGGGGCCCCATGCTGAAGGGGATCACGTAGAGGGTGCGCCCCTGCATGCATCCGCGGAACAGGCCGAGAAGGATGCCCTTCATCCGCGCGGGCTCCATCCAGTGGTTGGTGGGGCCGGCGTCGTCCTGGTGCTTCGAGCAGATGAAGGTGCGGTCCTCCACCCGGGCCACGTCGCTGGGATCGCTCCAGGCGAGGTAGGAATTGGGGCGCGTCTCGGGATTCAGCCTGCGGAAGGTCCTGCCCTCCACTAGCCGCCCGCACAGCCGGTCGTATTCCTCGTCCGACCCGTCGCACCAGTGGATGTCCGCCGGCTGGCAGAGCTCCACCACTTCCTCCAGCCAGGCCAGGAACTTGTGGTTCACGACGCACGCGGGTGCCTGCAGCAGGGCGGCATTCATGGGCGACCTCGGGGAAGAATGCTCCGAGTCTAGGGAGCCCGGCATCCCCGCACAAGCGGCGGGGGAACGGTCTGCCCAACCCCTGCGAATGATCGGGTTGCAGGAAGGGGCTCGCAGTCTTGCCTGAAGGTTTTATCCTGGTGGCGGTGAGGCTCTCCCATGGATGACGAACAGGAACGCCAGGACAAGCGCCAGGACGCGATGGGGTGGGTGGGGAAGGCCTACCAGCTCCACATGAAGGGCGAGATCGCGCGGGCCATCGGGCTGTACACCAAGTCCATCGAACTCCATCCCACCCCCGAGGCCTACACCTTCCGGGGCTGGGCGCGCTCCTTCGAGAAGGACTACGCGTCCGCCATCGAGGACTGCCATCGGGCCATCGACCTGGATCCGGAATTCGGGAATCCCTACAACGACATCGGCGCCTACTACGTCGAGCAGGGCGACCTCGACGAGGCCGTTCCCTGGCTACGGATGGCCCTCAAGGCCCGGCGGTACGAGAGCTACTGTTTTCCCCACTTCAACCTGGGCCGCGTCTACGAGGCCAAGGGGCAGTTCGAGAAGGCGCTGCACCACTACCGGGAAGCCCTGGAGGAGAACCCCCGCTACCTGCTGGCGGCCAAGGCCGTGGAGCGGATCAAGGGGAAGCTGGCGGCGAAGGATGCGGAGGTCATGCGCTGACCCCTCTCCCGTTCTGTGCTGAACTGGAGGGCGAGGTCCGCCATGAAGCTCACCATCGCCCACAGCCCCGATTCCGACGACGCCTACATGATGGCGCCCTTCGCCCTGGGCTGGCTGGATCCGGAAGGGTTCGAGATCGAGTTCGTGCGGAAGGACATCGAGCGGCTGAACGCCGAGGCGCTGGATTCCCGCTACGACGTGACCGCCATCAGCTTCGGGGCCTATCCGGAGCTGAAGGACCGCTATGACCTGCTGACGGCGGGCTCCAGCATCCAGGAGGGCACCGGGCCGCTGGTGGTGAGCCGGACGCCCCTGGAGCCCGCGGCGCTGAAGGGCGTGACCATCGCCATCCCCGGCACCCGGACCAGCGCCTACCTGTCCATGCGGAAGTGGTGCGCCGAATTGGGATTCGAGCCCGCGGTGGAACTGGTGCCCTTCGACCAGATCCTGCCCGCCGTGGCCGAAGGCCGGTTCGAAGCCGGATTGCTGATCCACGAAAGCCAGCTGATGTACCGCGACGCCGGGCTGCGGCTGGTAGTGGATCTGGGAGCCTGGTGGAAGCACGCCTATGACCTGCCGCTGCCCATGGGCGGCAACGCCATCCGCCGCGACCTGCCCGCGGAGGCGAAGCAGCGGTTCGCCGTGCTCATGCGGAAGAGCGTCGAGCTGGCCCGGGTCCGGCACTGGGAGAGCGTGGACTACAGCCAGTCCTTCGGCCGGGGCATGGACCGCGAGATGATCGGCCGCTACGTGAACGCCTGGGTGAACGACTTCACCGTCGATCCCGGCCCCCGCGGCCGCGAAGCCGTGGCGAAGCTCCTGGGGATCGAGCCGGTGTGGATCCAGGGCTGACCCGGATTGCCGTCGAGGCATCCGCGAGGGCCGGATTTCCTCCGCCCAAGTCCTGAAGAAGGCGGCTTGGGCCAGCGCTTTTCTTGGTGTCTTCGAGCCTTGGTGGTGATCCTTATTTCTTGAAGGCAACGGGTATCAAAGGGACAGAGGCCTACTCCCGCGCCGCCTCCAGCCGGATCGCCACGCGCAGTTTCCGGCCGTCGCGCTGGATCTCCAGATCCGCAGTGCCGCCCAGGGGCAGGGCTTCGACGGCGTCGAGCAGGCCGTCCCAGTCCTCGACGGCGCGGCCATTGACGGCCTGGATCAGGTCGCCGGGGAGCACGCGTCGGCCTTCGGCGCCCACACCCTGGAGGCCGGCCCGCGCCGCGGCGCCGCCGCGGAACACCTTTCCCACCATCACACCCTTCTGGGGACCGAAGGCCCGTTCGATCAGCCGGGGCGCCACGGGCTCGAAGCCCAGGTCCGGGCGCTCCAGCCGGCCGCGGGCGATGAGCTGGGGGACGACGCGGTTGACCGTGTCGACCGGCACGGCGAAGCCGATCCCGGCGCTGGCGCCGCTGGGGCTCTGGATGGCGGTGTTCACGCCCACCAGCCGCCCGGCGCTGTCCAGCAGCGGGCCGCCGCTGTTCCCGGGGTTGATGGCCGCGTCCGTCTGGATGACGCCGGTAATCCGGCGGCGGGTGACGCTCTGGATCTCCCGGCCCAGGGCGGAGACCACGCCGGTGGTGAGGGTCTGGTCCAGGCCGAAGGGGTTGCCGATGGCGAGGACGCCCTGGCCCACCTGCAGGTCGGAGCTGGTGCCCAGGGGGATGGGGCGCAGCTTGGGCGGCGTCTTCGCCAGGAGGAGCACCGCCAGGTCCTTGTCGGCGGCGCCCCCCACGAAGGCCGCTTCGTGCCGCGACCCGTCCGACAGGGTGATGTAGGCCCGCGCCGCGCCCTGGATGACGTGGAAGTTCGTCACCACGTGGCCCTCGGCGTCCCAGATGAAGCCGGTGCCGGAACCCGCCGGCACCTCCACTACGTCGAGCCCGAAGAAATCCCGGCTGCGCTCTTCCGTGGTGGTGATGTAGACGACGCTGGGGGCCGCCTCCCGGAACCGCTGGATGGAGGCCTTCTCCCATTCGTACAGCGGTCCGCGGGATTCGATGGGGCGCGGCTTGGCGGGATTGGGGACCAGGGCGTGGCCGCACCAGCCGGCGAGGACGCCGGCGGCGAGGCCTAGAACGAGCAGGGGGCGGCGCATGGAAGGTTCTCCCGGCGCCGAGTGTAACTCTCCCCTCCTACAGCCTGAATCCCCCCACCACGGACCGCATGCCTTCCGCCACCCGGGACAGCTCCTCGGACGTGCGGGCGATCTCGACGACGGTGGAGGCGAGCTGGTGGGTGGCCGAGGCGTTCTGGGTGAGCCGGAGGCTCGTCTGGGCCATCATGTCCGCCACCTCGCGGCCGGTGTCCGCCTGCTGGCGGGAGAGGCCGCCGATGTCGCGGACGCTCTCGGCCATTCCGCCGATGCGGTCGCGGATGGCCTGGAGGCTGGCGAGGGTGGTGTCTACGCTGCGGGCGCCCTCGGCGACCACGTCCTGGGTGCGCTGGATCAGGCTCTCGATCTCGCGGGCCGCGGTGCCGGAGCGCTCCGCCAGCTTGCGGACTTCCTCGGCTACCACCGCGAAGCCCTTGCCCATGCTCCCGGCCTTGGCGGCCTCGATGGCGGCATTGAGCGACAGGAGGTTGGTCTGGCGGGCGATTTCCTGGATGACGGTGACGGCGGCGACGATCTGGCCGGTGACGAGCTGGATGTCGGCCATCCCGTGGGCGGCGCCCTGGCCGGCTTCGGCGCTGCGGTCCGTCTCCTGGACGGCGTCCTCGCTGCGGGCTTCGGTCTCGCGGGTGCGGGAGGCCACCATCCCGGCGCTGGAGCCCAGGCTGCGGAGGGCGTCGGAGACGCGCTCCCCGGCGATCTTGAGGTCCTCGCTCACCCGGGCGATCTCCGCCACGGCATGGGACATCTGGTCGGCGGAGGCGGCCAATTCCGTGCTGCCCGAGGCCACGCGCTCGGCGAACTGGGAGACGTCCAGCACCGTGCCGCGCATCCCGCCGTTGTAGTCATTGAAGGCCCGGGCGGCGGCGCCGATCTCGTCCTCGGTGGAAATGGGGATCTCGCGGGAGAGGTCGCTGTTCCGGAGGCCATCCACCAATTGCTGGAGGGGATGGACCATCCGGCGGGAGAACACCCGGGCCAGGAAGAAGATCAGGACCGAGATGACCGCGATCCCCGCCAGCAGGGCGAAGGCGATGTCGCGGACCTGGCGGTCCACGTCGTCCACGTAGACGCCGGAGCCCACCGTCCAGCCCCAAGGAGCGAACGTGCGGACATAGCTCACCTTGGGGAAGGTCCCGGAAGCACCCGGCTTGGAGAAGGTGTACTCGTGGAATCCGCCGCCGGTGGCCGCGGCCACGCGGTCGAAATCGCGGAACAGCTTGGCGATGGCGGGATCGCCCAGGTCATCCGTCAGCTTCCCGTCCCAGTCCTTGCGGGTGCCGTGCCCCACGATCCGGGGGCCGGCGGACTGGATCCACAGGTAGTTGGTGCCGCTGTACCTCAGGCCTTCCAGGATTTCCCGCCCCCGGATCTGGGCGGTCTCCACGCTCAGGTTGCCGGCGCGCACCTGGGCCTCCTGCTCTTGGAGCAGGGCCACCCCCAGATCCACCACCTGCTGCACCCCTTCTTTTTTTGTCGAGAGGACGGCCTGCCTCAGGGTCGGCAGGACGTAGAAGGCGAAGAAGAGGAGAAACAACCCCACGGGTAGGAGGGCCAAGGCGAGCACCTTGGCGGAAAGGGAGCGGAGTCGGAAGGATTTAGGGAGCATGCGCACCTGTACCAAGTCTTCCGATCCCATCGTCGGGCGCGGAGAAGTATTGATTCTTGGTTGCACAAAGCAGGACATTCATCTCAAAATTTCCGATAGTTGACATGTGATTGGTATGGACTAATATTTCATTCGGATTTGAATTCATCTACGGACTGACTCAAATCCCATTTCCTGGAGGATTCCATGACCCTACTTCGCACCCGCCTTTCCCACCCCGCCACCGCCGCCTCCCTCGAACCCTTCCGCCTCATGCGCGGCCTGCTCCGGTGGGACCCCCTCCGCGACTACGAGCTCGCCGCCCCGGCCGGCGCGTTCATGCCCAGCTTCGACGTGAAGGAGAGCGCCGACGCCTACCAGTTCAAGGTGGATCTCCCGGGCATCGTCGAGACCGACCTGGAGATCAGCGTCGAGGGCACCCGCCTGACCATCGCCGGCAAGCGCGAGGAAGGCGCGCTGCAGGAAGGCGAGCGCCTGCACCTGGCGGAGCGCACCCATGGCCGCTTCAGCCGGACCTTCACCCTCCCCGAGGACGTGGAGGGCGAGAAGGTGGTGGCCGAATTGAGGAACGGCGTCCTGACCCTGATGGTGCCCAAGCGCCCCGAGGTCCGGCCTCGCAAGATCAACGTCAGCCTCGGCTGAGCGGAGCTTCCCTCGAAAAAGGCCCCGGATTTCCGGGGCCTTTTCGCGTCAGTTGTAGAAGAGGTTCGGAGGCCCGAACGTGCCCGGCGCGCTGGCGCGGTTGTAGCGCACGGTGATGTCGCCGTCCGCCACCACCACGTCCGGCAGGCCGTCGCCGTCCATGTCCCCCAGGGCCACGCCCAGGGGCCCCCAGAGGCCGGAAGAGAGCCCCGCCGTGCCCAGGGCGCCGGGCGTGGTGGAGCTCTGGAGGAAGACCGCGACGGCGCCGGGGAAGCCGGGTAGGCCCGCGCAGGCCACCACCACGTCGGGCTTCCCGTCGCCGTTGAGGTCGCCCACGGCCAAAGCCGCGGCGCGGTAGTCGGTGACGTAGTGGACGGGCGCCTGGAACGTTCCGGCGGCGCCCTGGATGAGGACGCTGAGGCCCTGCGTGCCGGGGCTCACCGCGGCGCCGTAGTTGGCCGTGAGGAGGTCCAGTTTCCCGTCGCCGTTGAGGTCTGCCGCCCGGATGGCCACCGGCTGGATGCCGGTGGGATAGTCGGCGGCGGAGGCGAAGACCCCCGCCGCCGTCTGGAGCAGGACGGACACGGTGTTGGCGCTGGTGGCCACCGCCACGTCGGCCCGGCCGTTTCCGTCCAGATCCGCGACGGTGACGGCCTGGGGATCGCCTCCCACCGCGTAGGCCACGGGGGGATCGAACCCGCCGGCCGCCGTCTGGGTGAAGACCAGGGCGCTGTTGGCGCCGCTGGCGGCGACCACGAGGTCGGGCCGCCCGTCGCCGTTCAGGTCGCCCACCGCCACGTCCAGGGGCGTGCGTCCGGGCGTCGCCAGGACCGTCGCCGCGAGGAAGGAGCCGGGATGGGCGGCGTCGGCCAGCCGCACGCTCACGGTCCGGTCCGCCGCGTTGGCCACGATGAGATCGGGGCGCCCATCGCCGTTGAGGTCGGCCACGGTCACGTTGGCGGGACCGGCGCCCACGCCGAAGCGGGTGGGCAGGACGAAGGCGCCCGCGGCGCTCTGGAGACGCACGGAGACGTAGCCCTGGGTTTCCGCCCCGTTCCAGTCCGTCGACACGCCGCCCAGGATGTCGGGCAGCCCGTTGGCGTCGACGTCCGCCACGGCGATGGCGTTCACCAGGTAGTGGCCCGACGCGCCGTAGTGGTGGTGGGAACCGGAGCAGCCCAGCAGGGCGAGGACGGCGAGGGTGGAAAGGACGGAACGGCGCATGGGAGCTCCGGGGCTCGGACCAAGGGTGCGCGGCGGGCAAGCCGGGCGCAAGGGCCGGCAGGGAGAAGGACCCGGCGCGCGCCGTGCCGGTTGAGGCTCAGGCTTCCTCGACGCTCACCTGCCACGTCACCAGCTCCCGCGGCAGGAGCGCGGGCCAGTAGGCCACGATCTCCTGGGCCTTGGGCCGTCCGCCGGCGAAGCCCGTCACCCCGGCGGGACCCGACGTGACCAGCGGGGCGATCTCCCGCCCGAACCGCTCCACCTTCGTCCGGTCCGGATCCTTCACGCTGAGGCGGAGCACGATTTCGGCGGGATCCTCCGGGGCGGGCGCGATGCCCGCGTGGACGGTGCTGGCGCCCAGGAATTCCGCGTCCGTATGCTCGAATTCGAAGCCCGCGGCGCGGAGGCGCTTCCACACGAGGTCCGCGCAGAGCTGGGCCTTCTCCAGGGCGCGGGGACCGGACAGGACCAGCTGGCCCGTGGCCTTGTAGCCCTTGAGGTAGGCGCCGCTCACCTTGAGGAAGGGCGTCTTCGGCCGGCCCTTCACGCCGCTGACGCGCACGCGGTCGGGACCCGCCTGCGCCAGGCGGATCGACGTGAAGTCCGCCACCACGTCGGGCGTGATGTAGTTCTGCGGATCGCCCATCTCGTAGACCAGCTGCTCGCTCACGGTGTCCACCGTCACCAGCCCGCCGGTGTCCGGCTGCTTGGTGACGACGAAGGTGCCGTCCCCGGAGACCTCCGCGATGGGATAGCCCACGTTCCACAGGTCGGGGACCTCCCACCACCGGCTGAAGTTCCCGCCGGTGCTCTGGGCGCCGCACTCCAGGATGTGCCCCGCCACGGTCCCGGCGGCGAGCCGGTCCCAGTCGTGGGCCGCCCACTTGAACTCGTGGATCAGCGGCGCCAGCGTGAGGCCGGGGTCCGTGCAGCGGCCCGTGAGGACGATGTCGGCGCCGGTGTCCAGCGCCTCCACCATGGCCTGGGTCTGGAGGTAGACGTTGGCGCTGAGGATCCGCCGCGGCGCGTCGAACAGTCCCTCGCCGGTGTCCATGTTGGCGAGCTTCAGCCCCTGGGCCTGGAACTCGGGAAGCCGCGCCAGCACGTCGTCCCCGGTCACCGTGGCGACCTTCAGACCGCGGACGCCCAGCTCCTTCGCCACCGCCAGGACCGCCGCGCGGCAGGCCTCGGGATTCACCCCGCCGGCGTTGGCCACCACGCGGACGCCGGTGGCCTTGATCTGGGGCAGGGCGCGGCGCATGAGGTCCACGAAGTCCGTGGCGTAGCCCAGGTTCGGATCCTTCCGCCGCTGCTTCTGCATGATGGAGAGCGTCACCTCCGCCAGGTAGTCCAGCGTCAGGTAGTCGATGCCGCCGGCTTCCACCAGCCGCACCGGCGCATCGATGCTGTCGCCCCAGAAACCCTGGCCGTTGGCGATGCGGACGAGCTTGGACATGCGGACTCCGGAGGGGGAGGGTCCAGTCTAGCCGCGCCCTCGCGGGAGCCGCGCGGCCCTCATTCGTACCGCAGGGCCTCGATCGGATCCAGCTTGCTGGCCTTCGCCGCGGGATAGAGGCCGAAGATCAGGCCGATGCCCGCGGGCACGGCGAAGGCGCTGATCAGGGCCCACAGCGGGACGGAGCCCATGGAGCCCAGCAGGGCCTTGCCCAGGGCCGCGCCGAGGACGAAGCCGAGGCCCACCCCGATGGCCCCGCCCAGGATGCACAGGAAGGCGGCCTCGATCAGGAACTGGAGCAGCACGTCCCGGCGCTTCGCGCCCACGGCCTTGCGGATGCCGATCTCGCGGGTCCGCTCCGTGACGCTCACCAGCATGATGTTCATGATCCCGATCCCGCCCACCAGCAGCGCAATGGAGACCATGCCGCCGGCCACGGCGGTGATGGTGCCCGTGATTCCGCTGATGATTCCGGTGATCTGCTTGGGGCTGAAGACCTTGAAGCCGCTGGGCTCGGTGCCGCGCAGGCCCTTGATGCGGCGCAGGGATTCCTCCACCAGTTCCGCGCCGTCGTCGGCGGAGAGGCGCGGATCCACCCGGGCCTGGAAGAAGAGCTGCCGCCGCTGGGCCTCGGTGAGCTGGGCCATCCCCGTGGTGAGCGGGATGAGGATGTTCTGGTCCGGGTCGTTGCCCAGCTGCGCGCCCTGCTCCTCCAGCACGCCGATGACCTCCAGGCTGAGGGTGGGCGTGCTGACGATCCGGCCGATGGGGTTGCCCTTCAAGCCCAGTTTCTCGAGGACGCGCGGGCCGATGATGGCCACCTTGTTTCCCAGCCGCAGGTCCGACGGCACGAAGTTGCGGCCCGCCGTCAGCGAGATGCTGTTCAGCTCCAGGTAGGTCTCGTCCGTCATGATCTGGTTGACGGTGGCGCTGCGCCCCTCGGCCTTCACCTCCGCGCCGTTGAAGAACAGCGGCGTCACCTGCGTGATCTGGGGCACGGACCGGGCCAGCATCCGCATCTCGTCCAGGGTCATGTCCTTGTTCTTGATCTTCATGTAGTCGGCCAGGGGCATGTCCATGGGGAAGACGGGCCGGATGAAGATGGTCTGGCTGCCGGCGCGCTCCACCTGCTTCAGGACGCTGGTCTTCAGGCCCTGGACGAGGCTCACCACCACGATCACCGCAGCCACGCCGATGATGATGCCCAGGGTGGTGAGGGCCGACCTCAGCTTGTTGGCCTTGAGGGCGCGGACGGCCGCTGCCAGGGGTTCTTGGACGTCCATCACTTCTTCGCGTCCTTGAGCTTCGCCAGCTCGCTGTCGGGTTTGGAGCGGAGCGCGACGGAGGCCCGGTCCTTCAGATCCTTGAGCTTGCGGATGGGGCCGGTGAGGACCTTGTCGCCCTCCGCGAGCCCGCCCTTCAGCTCGAAGAACTGGGTGTTGGCGATGCCCACGTCCACGGTGCGCTCCTCCGCCTTGCCGCTTCGGAAGACCAGGGCCACGTTGCGGCTGGTGGGCGCGAGGAGGCCGCGCTTCTGGGCCTCCTCCAGGCTGCCCTCCCGTTCCAGCACCGCCTGAAGGGGAATGCGCAGGACGTTCTTGGCCTCGCGGGTGAGGATGACCGCCCGGGCGCTCATGCCCGGGCGCAGCTGTTCCAGATCCTCCCGGGCGCCCTGAAGGACGACCTTCACCTTGTAGAGGTTGGCGTCGTTGCCGGTCTTCTCGGTGCCCGTGGCGACCTCGATGACGGAGCCCTGGAAGACCTTCCCGGGCAGCGATTCCACCGTGACCTGGGCGGTCTGGCCCACCTTGGTGCGCACCACCTCGCTCTCGTTGACCTTGATCTCCGCCTGCATCTCGCTCATGTCGGAGATGATCATCAGCACCGCGCCGGGCAGGTTGCTGATCCCGGGAATGGCCGTCTCCCCCTTTTCCGCTTTGAGGCTGGTGACGCGGCCGGCGACGGGCGCCCGGAGGGTGGCCTTGGACAGGCCGTCCTCCATGCCCTTGAGGTTGGCGTCGTTCTGGGCCACGTTGGCGCGGGCCGCGCTGGAGGCGAGGATCGCGGTATCCCGGGCCAGCTTCTGCTGGAGAAAGTCCTCGTCGGACATCAGCCCCTGGTGGCGGAGCGATTCGTAGCGCGGGTAGCTCTCCTCCGCCCGCCGCCGGGCGGCCTCCAAGCGGGAGGCGTCCTGGCGCGAGGCCTCGAGCGCCGCGCGGGCCTGGGCCATGGCCTGCTTCAGGCGCTCCTGGTCGATGGTGACGAGGAGATCCCCCGCCTTCACGTCCTGGCCGTCCTTCACGTGGATGGCCTTGATCTCGCCGGCCACCGACGTGCCGATGTTGACCTGGGTCTTGGCGCGGACCTCGCCGCTGGCGCTGATGGTCTCGCGGATATCGCCGCGGCCCACCGCGTCCCAGGAGAACGCGCTGTCGTCGTCCTTGGCGCCGCCGAAGGCGAGCCCGAGGGCGATCAGCGCGGCGAGGCCCAGCCCGCCGAAGACAAGCAGTTTGGTGTTGCCTTTCACTGGAACAGGCCCCCCACGAAGCGGAGGCCGCCGCCCAGCACCACGAACAGGGTCAGGCACGCGCAGATGGCCCAGGTTTTGGTCTTGAGGGCGTGGCGCATGCCGAGGGCCAGGACCACGAAGGAGAAGATCCACAGCGGGTCCACCAGGGCCAGCAGTCCACGGACGAAGCCCGACTCCGGACTGACGTAGAAGCTCAGCACCGTGGGCATCAACTGCTGGAGGCTGTGTCCGCCCACCGGGCGCAGCAGGGCGATGATCCCCGCCAGCAGGGTGGCCGGAAGGGTGACCAGGTAGTGGACGCAGGTGACGGAGAAGGCCTGGCCGAAGGTGGGGGACGTCTCGCCGTCCTCGGTGCCCATGGCGGCGAAGCCCCACACGATGAGGGCGACGACCAGGTAGACGAAGGGGATCGCGAACACCGCGCCGGAGACGGCGCTCAGCCAGGGTTTCTTCCCCTCGGCCTTGGAGATGGCGTCCTCCATGGCCTGGTCGGGAATGTTCATGTGGAAGAGGTCGCGGGTGCGCTCCATCTGATGGCGGGTCATCTCGGCCATGTCCACCTTCGAGGCCCAGATCAGCCCCGCCACGATGCCGATTCCCACGGCCAGGAGGAGGGCGCCGATCCAGACGGGACGCTGGCGGAGGCGGAGCATGAGCGCTTTGGGTTCCGTGAACACGCCGGCCAACTGATCCATCAGGCCGGGCGGAGGCGGGGGCGCCTGGGGCTGATCGCCGTAGAGGGAAGTCGGTTGGTCGCTCATGGGATCTCCAGTGGAATCAAGGTAGAAGCGGATGGACCCATTGTCCCATCCCTCCGCCCAGCGGCGGGATTTCCCCGCCCGGCGGGGGCGGGACGCGGATATTCGGTCCTGACAGTTCGTCAAGAAGCCCTTGGGCTACCTGCCAATCCCCTTTTCCCGGGCCCATACTGAGCCCGCCCCTTCCCAGACCCTTTTCCGGAGTTCCCATGGCCACCTTCGCCGCGACATCCGAAGCCCTGATCCAGCAGGAGAACCAGTACGGCGCGCACAACTACCATCCGCTGGACGTGGTGTGCACCAAGGGCGAAGGCGTCTTCCTCACGGACGTGGACGGCAAGCAGTACATGGACTTCCTGGCCGCCTACTCCGCCGTGAACCAGGGCCACAACCATCCGAAGATCGGCGAGGCGATGATCGCCCAGATCAAGACGCTCGCGCTCACCAGCCGCGCCTTCCGCAACGACCAGTTCCCGCCGCTGCTCGAGAAGCTGTGCAAACTCACCGGCTTCGACAAGGCCCTGCTGATGAACAGCGGTGCGGAGGCCGTGGAGACCGCGCTCAAGGCCATGCGGAAGTGGGGCTACGACAAGAAGGGCATCGAGTACGGCGCCGCCGAGATCATCGTGGCCGACGGCAACTTCCACGGGCGGACCACCACCATCGTGGGCTTCAGCACCGATCCCGACAGCACCAGCCGCTTCGGCCCCTTCACGCCCGGCTTCGTGATCGTCCCCTACGGCGACCTGGAGGCGGTGAAGCGGGCGATCACCCCCAACACCTGCGCCATCTTCATGGAGCCCATCCAGGGCGAGGGCGGCGTGGTCATCCCGCCCCAGGGCTTCCTCAAGGGCCTGCGCGAGGTCGCGGACCAGAACAACGTCCTGCTGGTGCTCGACGAGATCCAGTCGGGCCTGGGGCGCACGGGCAAGCTGTTCGCCTTCGAGCACGAGGGCATCCGTCCCGACGGAATCACCATCGGCAAGGCCCTCAGCGGCGGCTACTACCCCGTCTCCGCCTTCCTGGCGAACGACGAGGTGATGGACGTGTTCACGCCGGGGATCCACGGCAGCACCTACGGCGGCAATCCGTTGGCCTGCGCCGTCGCCAGCGCCGCCCTCGACGTCCTGGTGGACGAGAAGCTGGTGGCGAGGGCCGCCGAACTGGGCAAGCACCTGGAAGCCCGGCTGAAGGGCATGAAGACGTCCAAGCTCCAGGAGGTGCGCGTCCGCGGCCTGTGGGCCGGGGTCCAGCTCAAGCCGGAAGCGGGCGGCGCCCGGAAGTACTGCTACCTGCTGAAGGACCGCGGGATGCTCTGCAAGGACACCCACGTGGATACCATCCGCCTGGCCCCGCCCCTCGTCATCACCAAGGAGCAGATCGACTGGGCCGTGGATCAGCTCGAAGCCGTCCTCCAGGGCTGAGATCCAGCCCCGAAAGTCACAGCCTCCTCACGCCGCCGTCGCCCCGTGGTGCCGGCGGCGGGGGAGCCTGGAGGCTCTGCGCGAGGATGTTTCCCATGCCGCCCTGGATCGCTGCCTGCCTGTTGGCCCTTTCCTTCCAGGGGCCCGTCGAGCCCCCGGGCGTCCGTCCCTCCGGCGCCATTCCGGCCTTCCAGGCGGAGCCGATTCCGCCGGCCTGGGTCCGGCTGGAATCCCACGGTCTCGCCGATCCGGACTGCCGCCACTACGGCTACGAGGTCTACGCCGACGTCACCCACTGGCTCGTGCGCTACGTGATGTTCCCGGAGGACCGGGAGGGCTTCCGCGAGATCGAGCAGGCCTTCCTCCTGCCCCGGGAGCAGGGGCGGGAGAAGCCCCGCCGGGTGTCTCCCGTCGACCTTCAGGTCGAGCCGCTCAGCCTCCGCTGGAAGGACCGGACCTTCCGGCTGGTGGACCGGCGGGATCTCGTCCGGAACTGAGGGGCCCTGGCGCTCCCCTTCCGTTTTCCGGACACTGGCCGGGGAGGCTGCCATGGACCTGGGCCGCGTCGAATCCATCCATCTTGCCGCCGCCGCGGAAGCGCCCATGCGGAGCACGGACGAGGCGGTGGCCCTCGCGGGCGTGGGCCTGGAGGGCGACCGCTACGCCGAGCGGAAGGGAACCTTCTCGGCCAAGCCCAAGCCCAGCCGCCAGGTCACGCTGATCGAAGCGGAGGCCATCGAGGCGCTGGAGCGGGAGCTGGGGATGGTGCTGGCGCCGGGGGAGACGCGCCGGAACCTCGTCACCCGCGGCGTGGCCCTGAACCATTTGGTGGGCCGCGAGTTCACCGTGGGCGAAGCGAGGCTGCGGGGCCACGAGCTGTGCGAACCCTGCGCCGATCTGGCCCGGATGACCGGCAAGCCCCAGATCCTGCCCGGCCTCATCCACCGCGGCGGGCTGCGGGCTGAAATTGTCGAAGGTGGGCTGATCCGGGTGGGGGATCCGGTCAGGGCGTGACGGCGCCCGCCTTGAACCGCGCCAGCAGCAGGCCCGCAGCGGTGCAGATGACGAAGGTGGACAGCCACACGGCCTTCGGTCCCACCTGCGCGTAGGCGAGGACGCCGAGCCAGGGGCCCAGCGCCAGGGCGCCCGCGAAGCACAGGGACAGCAGGCCCATGTACTCGCCGCGGCGATCCGGCGGCGCCAGCGTGGCCACGGCGTCGCTCATGGCGGGGAAGAGGATCATCTCCCCGAAGGTCCAGATCACCGTCGTGACGATCAGCGTGGCGGGCACCGTGGCCCAGGCGGTGAGTCCGAAGCCCAGGGCGAGGCAGAGGGCGCCGGCGAAGATCTGGCGGCCATGGCCCCAGTGGGCCATGGCGAGGTTGAGCGCCACTTCCAGCGCCACGATCAGGAGCGTGTTCACCGTGAACAGCAGCCCGTAGAACCGGCTGCCCAGCCCCAGGTCCCGCACCACCCACAGGGGCAGGGTGCCCTCGATCTGGAAGAAGACCATCAGCAGCGGAAGCAGCGGCAGCAGCAGGAACGCCAGCCGCCGGTCGCGCCAGGGGCTGGCGCCCGCCGCGTGGCCCGCGGGGGCGACGGAGCGGGGCCGCGCCTTGAGGAGGAAGCCCAGCAGGACGGCCCCGCCGAGGGTGGTGAGCCCGTCGGTCCAGAACACCCAGGCGTAGCTGCGGTGCGCGATGAGGCCCCCCGCGGCGGGGCCCACCGCCATCCCCAGGTTCACGGTCAGGCGGTGGAGCGCGAAGACGGCCTTGCGCTGCTCCGGCGGAGCCAGGTCCGCCAGCAGGGCCATCGCGCTGGGCCAGAAGGCCTGGCTGCAGGCCGCCCACAGGAAGATGACGGAGAAGATGAGGGGCCGGGTCCTGGCGAAGGGCAGGGTCATCAGCAGGAGTCCCGAGGACCAGAGGCTGGCCTTCAGGATCCGCCCGTGGCCCAGCCGGTCCGCCAGGCGTCCGGAAAACGGCCCCGCCGCCAGGGCGCCCGCGCCGAAGACCATCATTCCGAAGCCGGCTTCCTGCGGCGTCCAGCGCCGGCCCTCGGTGAGGTACAGCACCAGGAAGGGCAGGGCCATGGTGCCCAGGCGGTTCACCAGGGTGGTGGCGCAGACCAGCCACACCTCGCGCGGGAGGCCCCGCAGGCCTTTCCAGGGGTTCATGCGGAGACGCCGCTCTGGGGACGGCCGCCGCGGCACCACTCGCTCCAACTGCCCACGTACAGGGCTGCGCCGGACAGGCCCGCCATCTCCAGGGCAAGAAGCGTATGGCAGGCGGTCACGCCGCTGCCGCAGTGGACCGCCAATTGCTCCGGCGGAATGTCCCCCAGCAGCGCCTGGTACTGGGCGCGCAGGGCCTCCGGCGCCTTGAACCGCCCGTCGGGGCCCAGGTTGTCCGTCCACGGCAGGTTGACGGAACCGGGGATGTGGCCGGCCACGGGGTCGAAGGTCTCGTTCTCCCCGCGCCACCGCTCGGCGGCGCGCACGTCCAGCAGTTTCCGGGACGGATCGAGGCTCAGGGCTTCCACGCGCTCGGCGTCGACGAGGGGAAGCCGCCAGTCCGTTGCGGGATAGGGCGGACGCGGCTCCTGGGCTGGCACTTCGACAGTGGGTGTCAAACCCGCTTCCAGCGCCGCGGCCAGGCCGCCGTCGAGGACGAAGATCCGCTCGTGACCGAGCGCCCGCAGCATCCACCACAGGCGCGCCGCGGCGTTGCTTCCGCCGGCGGCGTCGTAGGCCACGACTTCCGTATCCGGCCCGATGCCCCACGCGCCCAACTGGGCCGCGAAGCGGGCGGCGGAAGGCAGGGGATGGCGCCCGCCCCGCGCGGGATCGTGGCCGGGCTCGGTGGCGGTGCTGAGGTGGCGGTTCAGGTCCGCGTGCAGGGCGCCGGGAAGGTGACCCGCGGCGTAATCGGCGGGAGCCGGGCGGGCGTCCAGGAGGCGGAACGCGGAAAAGCGGTCGCGGAGGTCGGTGGCGGAGATGAGCGGCATGCCCCCAGTATGAAACGCAGTACCTTGAAGCCCGAAGCGGGGAGTCCTCCATGTCCGACGCCTATGTTCCCGAGTCCCGCTGGCGCACGGCCGCCGCGGCCGCGCTGGTGGGGGGAGGGCTGCTTCTGGCGGGCTGGGCGGTGGTGCGGGGAATGTCCGGCGGCGGCGCGGGAGGCGCGGAGGTCGGCGCCGACGTGAGCCGCCTGGCCTTCCGGGACGTGGACGGGAACCGGCGCACCCTGGCGGACTACCGCGGAAAGGTGGTGCTGGTGGACGTCTGGGCCACGTGGTGTCCCCCCTGCCGCAGATCCCTTCCCGAAGTGGCCGATCTCCAGAAAGCGGCCGGCGGCGGCTACGTCGTCCTCCCCATCTCCGTGGACGAGGGCGGCTGGAGCGCGGTGAAACCCTTCCTGGCCCAGAATCCCCAGCTCGGCCTCACGGCCTACCTCCCCGACGGAAAAGCGGGCCTGGCGCCCCTCGGCGAGATCCGGGGCATCCCCGCCAGCTTCGTCGTGGACCGCCGGGGCCGCCTGGTCCGCACTTGGGCCGGGTACGGGGAAGGCATGGCCAAACGGGCCGTGGACGAGGCGTTGAAACTGCGATGATGCGGCGGGGGAACGCTTCGCAATAAAATCCCATCTAAGTCAACTTTCCCTTTCATGCGTCCGATGATGACGGTGGGAGATCCCGACATGTTCCGCGCTTCGATCGCTCTGGTCGCGTTGCTCGCCCTGGGGGGGTGCCGGGAGGACCCGCGCCGGATCGAGAACGACAACCTGGGGATCGCAGCGACGTTTCCGGGGCCCGCCAAGCTGCACCGCCACACGGAGCCGGGGCCCTTCGGCGAGGTGGAGTGGTTCGATCTGGCGATGAACCCCGCCGGCCGCCTGGACGAGACGTTTTCCGTGTCCGTGGGCAACCTGCCCCCGGGGGACCGCGGCGGGACCACGCCCCGGGAGATCCTGACCACCTTCCAGAACTTCCTGATCTACCGCTTCGGCCTGCTGCGCCGGACGGAGCTGCCCGCGGACCGGGGACCGGGCTTCCGCTACAAGGTGAAGGGCATGAACGGCGGCTTCGTGGAGGGGATCGCGGTGCTGCGCTCGGGCCGGCTGTACCACGCCCAGGCGATCGTCCGACGGGAGGACGATCCCCGCACGCTCGCTTTCCTGGACGACTTCGAGGTGCGGGGGCGCTAGGCCCGCGCCGTCTCCGCCGGCCGCATGAAGGCGAGGACCGCTTCCACCACGCGGTCCGCATCCGCGTCGCTGGGAAGGCTCAGATGGTCGCCCGGCACGGCATCGCCGACGCCCAGGAAGGGGAACCCGGCGGCCTGGGCGGCCGCGAGGTCGTGGGGTCGGTCCCCGACGTACAGATGGGGGCCCGGGCAGTCCCGGAGGACCCGCTGGAGGAGGGCCGCGCGGTCGTGGCGGGGGACGGAACCCAGCCGGGGGATGGCCGGGTCGATGCCCAGGACGTCCGCCTTGAAGGCCAGGAGGTCCGGAGCGTTGCCGGACACCAGCCAGACCGGATGCCAAGCGGCCAGGCGGTGCATGCCCTCGAGGATGCCGGGATAGTTCACGGCCTGCCGCCCGCCGGGCCCAAAGGCGGCGCGGAAGCGGCCCACGCAGGCCGTTTCATAGGCCGCGTAGGCGGTCTCTTCCAGGTCCCGGTCGAAGCGCATCCGGTGCAGCTCGCCGACGATCTCCCAGTCCGTGGAGCCCCCGCACCGCCCCAGTTCCTCCGCCGTGGGTGGATGGCCCCACAGTTCGCCCAGAGCTTCGCGCAGCAGGACGAAGCCCGAGCTGAAGTGGCCCAGGGTCCCGTCGAGGTCGAAACAGAGCGGCATGGGCACCTCACGGCATTGGCCCAGGATCCCATGGATGGCATGCTCGAAGGAGGACGGTTCCTTGATGCACTGGCGCGCGGCGATTCTTTTGGCCCTTTCCCTCCCGGCGGCGGCTCAGCAGGGTCTGCGCTACCGCATCCAGGTGTGGATGCGGGGCGATTCGGAGCCGGTGGAGACGCGGTTCCGGCTGGTCGCCACCGCGGGGACCACCAGCCACAACAAGGTGAAGAAGCCCCGGATGGGCGGCTGGCGCCTGGAGGCCGACCGCTCCGAAGGCACGCCCTACGCCCAGGCGCTGCTGCTGGGCCGCGCGGAACGGCTGCTGTACCTCGCCGGCCCGGCGCCCCAGACCCGCGCCGAACCCCTGGCCCTCCGCTTCGGGACGCGCAGCCTGCCCGTCTGGAGCCTCGAACAGCCCCAGGGGCTGCGGGTCTCCACGGCGCTGGTGGAAGTGGCGCCCCGCCTCCTGGCCCTGTGCGACCTCAGCGCCCGCTTCGACCGCGGGGACCTGGCCCGGGTGGAACTGCACCTCGAAGGCGTGGACGAACCCGGCGCCCTCGCCCCCGCCGAAGCCGGCACCGTCCTCCTCAGCACCCTTCGGGCCTGGGCCCGGGAGAACGAGGCACAGGACGACGGCGGGACGGTCCGCTAGGCCTCATCACGAAGACTCCAAGAAAAATCTGGTCAGGCCCTTGCGCTTCTCTTGGTGCCCTTCGTGCCTTGGTGGTGAGGATTCGTTTTTTGATCACTGCCAGGCAGAACGGGATCTACAGCACCGTGAGCGTGGTGATCTTCTTCGTCTGGTTGGAGGCGCCGAGGCCGGCGGTGCGGTCTTCGGTGGTGTTCCGGGTGACCACGAGGCGGCCGCCCACCCGGGCGAACAGCCGCTCCTGGGTGTTGCCGGCCTCGAAGGTGATGAACATCCGGCTTCCCTTGAGGGCCACGGCGGTGGTGAAGGCCAGAGGCAGGCCATCGGGACCGACCCACAGCTTGGCGTCCACCTTGAGTTCCTTCAGATACTTCCGCTGACCTGGGGGGAGGATCGGATCCAGCTTCAGGACCAGCAGCCGGGCGGGCCGCCCCTGCCAGGCTTCGGACCGCTCCTCCTGGAGCTGGGCGAGGGAGAGGTCGCGGAGGAGGGCCTCCGCGTGGTTGAGCGCCTCGGCGGTCTCCAGGGGATCCAGGTTCTTGAGGGCGGTGCGCGTGGGGGTGGGGTGTTCGGGTTCCCGCTCCTGGACGGCCAGTTCCTTGGCCGCCTGCTGGAGGGCGGGCCGCGCCCAGGTCACCCGCAGCCCCTGGGGGCCATCCTCCACGTGGGCGGATACCTTCCCCTGGGTGATCGTGGGCTTCTTGTCGTCGACGATCTGCCGCCAGAAGCTGTGCTCCAGGGTGGCCTTCACGGGATCCCCGCCGGGCAGCTTCGCCAGCGCGGCCCGCAGGTCGTCCAGCCCGTTGGCGGCCAGCGGGAGGGCCAGGAGGAGCATGAAAAGGGGCAGGCGCATGGCGGCTCCGGAGGGGATCGCGGGATGTCTGAGCTACGGGTTCCCCGGTCCCGAGGTTATTCTGGAAGATCGGGGGGAATCATGCCGTTCAGGGACGAATGCGGGGTGTTCGGGATCTGCCCCCATGCGGAGGCTTCCCGCCAGACCTACCTGGGCCTCTACGCCCTCCAGCACCGGGGCCAGGAGGCGGCCGGGATCTGCTCCGGCGACGCCGAGGGCCTGCACCTCCACAAGGCCCAGGGCTACGTGGCGGACGTGTTCACCGAGGCCGTCCTGGACGCCCTTCCGGGCGATGCGGCGATCGGGCACACCCGCTACTCGACCACCGGCGGGAACGTCGCCTCGGCCGCCCACCCCTTCCTGATCCACGGCCGGTTCGGGCAGGTGGCCCTCTGCCACAACGGGAACCTCACCAACACCGAGGACCTGCGGGCCCGGCTGATCGCCGACGGCCACACGTTCACCAGCCCCTCCGATTCCGAGGTCCTGCTGGCGCTCATCAACCGTGCCGAGGCCGACACCCTGGAGGAGGCCGTGGTCTCGGCCCTCCGCCAAGCCCGCGGCGCCTATTCGCTCCTGATCCTCACCAACGACGTCCTGATCGCGGCCCGGGATCCCCACGGGTTCCGCCCCCTGGCCATGGGACGCCTGGACAGCACCACCGTCTTCAGCTCCGAGACCTGCGCCTTCGATCTGGTCGGCGCCGGCTACGTCCGCGACGTGGCTCCCGGCGAGGTGATGGTGGTCCCCCGGGACGGCAGCGCGGCGCGCTCCCATTTCCCGCTGCCCAAGGTCCAGCCCAAGCCCTGCGTCTTCGAGCACATCTACTTCGCCCGGCCCGATTCCCTGGTCTACGGCCGGAGCGTGATGGTGGCCCGCCGCGAGATGGGCCGCCAGCTGGCCCTGCGCCACCCGGTGGAGGCGGATCTGGTGGTGCCGGTGCCGGACAGCGGCGTCAGCGCGGCTTTGGGCTATTCGGAGCAGTCGGGGATCCCCTTCGATTTCGGGATGATCCGCAACCACTACGTGGGCCGGACCTTCATCGAGCCCAAGCAGACCATCCGCAGCTTCGGCGTGAAGGTGAAGCTGAACCCCGTGCGTCACCTGCTCGCGGGCAAGCGCGTGGTCCTGGTGGACGACAGCATCGTGCGCGGCACCACCAGCAAGAAGATCGTGCAGATGGTCCGCGAGGCCGGCGCCAAGGAGGTCCATCTCCGGATCTCCAGCCCCCCGACCACCGACCCCTGCTTCTACGGGATCGATACCCCCAAGCGCCAGCACCTCATCGCCTCCGGGCTTTCCGTGGAGGAGATCCGCACGTTCCTCGGGGCCGATTCGCTGGGCTACCTCAGCCTGCCGGACCTCCAGACCTGCATGGGGGACGACGGGCAGGGCTTCTGCTATGCGTGTTTCACGGGCGAGTACCCCGTGGCGCCCATGGGCGAGAAGTAGCGCCGGAGGCATGTCCGGCTCCGGCCCCTCGGGGGCGTCCCACGCCCGCTTCGAGGACGGCCTGCGCTTCCTCGCCGCGGCTCTGGCCCTGGACATCGATCGCCGGAACAGCGCCGCCATCGTCAGCGCAGCCTGCGACGCCATCCAGTGCTTCCTCGCCGTGTTCGAGGTCGCCGCTCACCGCCACCTGCCGGATCCCCAGGGCGAGACGGCCCGCCTCCGGGGCCAGCTTGAGGCTCTCCTGACGCCGCACCAGTCCCCCGCCGATGCCGCCCGCAACGCCCTGGAAGCGGCCCGCCTGGCCCGCGATCAGGCCGCGCTGCTGCTGCCCCGGCTGATGGGGTGAGCGGCCGCGCCCTCTAGAATCCCACCCGCGCCAGGGGCACGTTCCGGGGGACGGGATTCCCCCCGAAGCGCTCCACGGGCATCGTGGCGGCGGCCAGGTCCGCGGGCGTGGGGGCGGGGCCGCCGATGCTGTGGAGATAGCGCTTCAGGTCGAGCCGGAACCAGGCCAGGAATTCCTGGAAGGCCACTTCCCGCAGTTCCGCGGGCGTCAATTCGCCCACCACTTCCACCGTGGCCGAGGCCGATTCCGCCGGCTGGCGGTAGGTCCGCCAGGGGCGGCTGCCGTCCCCCATCAGCCGGCCCAGGAAGGCCTCGTTCCGCCCCGGTTCCGGCGGGGGTTCTCCCCCGGCCAGGAAGCCGCAGGCGAGACAGAGGCAGAGAAGGGCGCGCATGCCTTTCAATGATTCCACACCTCCTGAGGTTCCTCCGGCACCTGATAGCGTGGACGACATGCCCATCGCGATCCTCGGCCCCACCGCCTCCGGCAAATCCGCTGTGGCGGTGGCTGTGGCCCGCCGGCTGGGCGGAACCGTGGTGAACGGCGACCCCTATCAGGCCCTGGCGGGGCTGGCCATCGGCACGGGCCAGCCGGACGCGGAGGAGCGGGGCGGCGTGCCGCACGCGGGCTACGGCGAACTCCCGCTGTCGGCCCGCCCCAATCCCGCGGAATTCGGCGCCTGGGTGCGGGACCGGCTCGCGGCCTGCCGCGAGCCGGTGCTGGTGACGGGCTCGGGCCTCTACCTGCGGGGGATCTGGAACCAGCTCAGCCCTCTGCCCGCCGTGGATCCAGCCCTGGTGGAGCGGGTCCGCCGGTGGGGAGACCGGCTCGGAATCCCCGCGCTCCACCGCTACCTCGCCGCGGTGGATCCCGCGCGGGCCGGGGCGTTGCATCCCAACGACGGCGCCCGGGTCCAGCGCGCCCTGGCCCTGCATTTGGCCTCGGGCCGCGCGCCCTCCGTACTGCTGTCGGCGCCGAAAACCGGCGTTCCGGAGGGCTGGAAGGCGCTCGTGGTCTCGCCGGGCCGGGAGCGGCGCCGCGCCCGGGTGGCCGCGCGGGTGGCGGCCCAGGTGAAGGCGGGCTGGCCCGCGGAGGTGGCGGCGCTGGTGACGGCGGGCCATGCGGCGGATCTGGAAGTCCTCCGTCCCCTGGGCTACGCCCGATGGATGGCGGGCGGCGCTTCCGACGCCGTTCAGGCGGCCATCGTCCAGGAGACGCAGGCCTATGCCAAGCGCCAGGACACGTGGTTCCGCAACCAGCTTCCGGGCGCTCCGGCCTGGGATCCCGATACGGAACCTTTGGAGGCGGCCTTCGCGCGGCTGGGCTTTTCGTGAGGCCCGAACCCTGGCACGAGGGACCCACCTCCCTGGACCTGCTGCGGGGCGCGGACTGGGCGTGGATCGGGCTGCGGTCGGCGGACGGCCTCCATCGCCTGCACAGCGATCTCCTGGTCGCCCTGGACCGCCTGTTCATCGACCTGCGCTGGTCCGGCGTCCGACGGTTGGTCCTGAGCGGCGCGGCGTGGATGGCGGGCGG